>JABFSN010000164.1 GCA_013140575.1 Phycisphaerales bacterium
CACTTGGCCGACGAACTCATCGCGTCCCTGGTCGAAATGCGGTCCAGCGAACCTCTACTCCGATCGTTCATTCATACAACCAAACTCAAACTGTAGACCGTTCTATTATGAAGGCGAAGATCAATAATGCGGCTCCGGATGCGCGTCCGGGGTTCTGAAGCCTGTGGCCGACCCTCGCGCGGAATCGAACGGTCATCATGCGGACTGGGGTGATTCGCAGGCGTGTCGCGCGCTTACTTCGTCCGCCGGCGACGAGCCAATGCCATCAGCCCGCAACCCACGAGCACGGCCGTGCCGGGTTCCGGCGTGTAGACCAGATTGTCGATGGCCCCCGACGGCGAACTGCCTTGAAACAGGACTTCCAACCGCCGCACATCGAATTCGTTGAACGGGCCGAAGGTCGTGGCGTGCGGCGTCGACGTGCCGCCCTCGCCAATCTGCGCAAGCAGCGTTTCGGTCAAATCCAGCACGTCGTAGCCGTTCGGAACTCCGTCGGAGATGTCGTTCGTCCAATTCGGCGGCACGTCGAACTTTCGCGTGTTGCCGCCGGAATCGGTCATGATGACATCCAGCGTCACATGGCGGTCGACGTCCACCAGGGTGATCGACTCGGGCCGGACCGCGCTGCCGAACGTAAACACCATCGACCCGGCCCCGACGTTCGAATCGTTGGGCACGTCGAATCGATTGCCGGTCACGGCCGGCGACTGCGGGCTCTGCAGAATGAGAACGTTGCCGAGATTGACCAGCAGGTCCGGATCGGGACCGCCCGAATTCACCCCCGGATTCGTCGAATCGAAAATCGCGGTTCCGAGGTTGTTCGCCCCCCCGGTGAAACTCAAAATCGGTGACCCGGGCATGGCCGCGAACTGACCGCTGACCTGCTCGCCGTTGGCCAGACCTTCGAAGGTCAGCGTCGCCGCGTTTACGTTTGAAACCAACCCGGCCGCTACGACTACCGACGCCATCTGGAACGCGCGACGCATGGAAGCATCTCCTTGGCGCTGAGCGCAGACCTCGCGCGATCGCGACGCGCCGCTCGCCCCTTACATCACCCTAGTCAATTACCCCGCCTACCATGATACCGCACTCGACCCCTTCGATTCAAGCGCACTCGCGCTTCGCGACGGAAAGCCGATGTCTCCCCGACTATTATCGGACGAAAAACTGGCTAATAGCGACGCGGACGGGCACCTGAACGCCGTTGCGGATGTACCAGCGGTGGCCCGCGTCGCCGTTTCCCTTCGTGCCTATGTGCCTTCGTGCCTCGCCTCCTAATCATTCAACGCCACCAGTTTCTGGTGGATACGCGCGGGGGCCTCGACGGGCAGCATGACCGTAAACGTCGCACCCAGGCCGACTTCGCTGGCCACCTCGATCGAGCCGCCGAGCAATTGGGTCAGCTCCTTGGTGATGGCCAGCCCCAGTCCGGTGCCGCTGTGCTCGCGGGTCAGCGACGAATCGAGCTGCCGGAACTTCTCGAAAATCAAACCGAACTTGTCCTTGTCGATGCCCGGTCCGGTGTCGGACACGATCATCCGCACGCGGTCCGCGCCCACCGCCTCGGCCGACAGCGTGACCCGCCCGCCTTCGGGCGTGAACTTGATGGCGTTGCTCAACAGGTTGTACAGGATTTGCTTGACCTTGCCGGCGTCGGACTGCACGGGCGGCAGTTCGCCGCACTGCGGCTCGGGCAGCTCGATGCGCTTCTTGTCGGCCAGCGGGCGGACGAAATCGATCAGCGCCCCGCACGTTTCGACGACCGAAAACTCGCTGATGTGCAGTTCGATCCGGCCGGCCTCGATCTTGGCGAGATCGAGAAGGTCGTTGATGATTTCCAGCAGGGCCCGGCCGTTGCGGAGGATGTTGACCGCGTAGCGGGTCATGCGCGATTTGTCCTCCGGCGGGTCCTCGATGGCGTCGCGGAGCAGTTCCGCGAAATTGATGATCAACCCCAGCGGCGTGCGCAGCTCGTGGCTGACGTTGGCGATGAATTCGCTTTTCAAACGGTTGGATTCGTAGAGCGCGACGTTGGTCTGGGCCAGTTCCTCGAGCTTCACGTCCAGCGAGCGGTTGATGGTGCGCAGCTCCTCATGCGACGCATTCAACCGCAGGAGCATGTCGTTGAACGCGGACGCGAGTTGTTCGAACTCGTCTCCGGTGCGGATGTCGGCGCGCACCTTGGTGTCGCCTCCTGTCACCTGCTCGGTAACCGAGGTCAACGCCAGCACCGGCGTCAGAAACAGGTGCTGCGTCACCAAGTAGAACACCAGCACGGCCAGAAACCCCCCCGACAACCCCGACAGCACGATCACGATCAGGCTCCAGTTCAAATGATCGGCGGCGATGGGCACCTGCACGTACAGCAACCCGCGGAACCGCCGCGGCTCGGGATGCGTCTCCGGCGTGCGAATCGCCAGCGCCAGCCGCACGATGGGATCGTCGCCCATCGAGATTTTCTGCGTGTACGCCAGCGTCGGGTCGCGGCGCAGCAATTGAAACGACTCCAGCCGGAATCCACGCGGGCTTTCCGCCCCCAGTGAGGCCTCATCCTCGGGAAAAAGGAACTGCGGTTCGGGCGTGTCTTCCGGCAGCCCCAGCGATTCGCCCAGGCGGTCGACCAGTCGCGGCCACTCGCGTGACAGGGTCGTTCGCGCCGCGGAAAGATCGTCCGTCAGGTCCACGTTGGACGCCACCCGGCTGACCTGCGCCACCAGCAGCGCCAACCGCAGGTCGGCCGTCTCGTTCAGCGTGTTCATCCGCACCCACGGCAAATAAAGCGTGGCCGCCAGAATCAACAGGACCGCGACCCCGAACAGGATCGGGATCTTGGCGGCCAACGACATTCGTGGCGTTCGCGGGGATTGCATCGTCGCAACATCCTAACCGATTTCGTCGCCGAGTGATCCGACGACCGTTCGCCGAACACGCCCGCCGCCGATTCCGAAGTCGTCGTCGCACCCGTACAATCGCCGTAGCGGTCTCGGCCGGCGGAATGACGCCGTCCTCGTGCCACATGCCACGACCGCCGCGACAGGGTGCCGTCCGCGATGACCAGCAGCTCCAATCGAGTTTACACGCCGCAGTACTTTCAGGTTCTGGTCGGCGGCATGTTGACCATGATCGGAGTATCGATGGCCTACCATTTCGGCGAATACGCCGCGTTCCTCGGCTACTCGAAAGCCGACCTCGGCTGGATCATGGCCATCGGATCGTGCGGCAGTCTCATTCTGCGGCCCTTCGCCGGCGGCTGGATCGACCGTGTGGGCTGCCGCTTCGCGTTCGTCGGATCAGCACTGCCGGCCGCCGCGGCCAACTTGCTGCTCCCCTTCGCGACCTCCTTCGCCGCGATCAGCGCCCTGCGCGTGCTGATCGCTGCGGCCAACGCCACCTATCTCGCGACCGTCGCGGTCTACGCATCCCACGCCGCCCCGCCGGAACGCCGCGCCGAAAGCCTCGGCACCGTGGGCATCGGCGGTTTCGTGGGCATGTGGATTGGCCCGGCCATCGGCGACGCCATCTTCCGCGACGGTCCAACCCCGCAGGCCATGCGGACGTTCTTCGTTTCCATCGCCGTCGTCACCGCGTTGGCCGGAATCGCCGTCTTGAATCTCCGCCTGCCGCGCGGCAACGGGCGCGTCCCGGCCAGCGCGTTCTTCCGCCTCGCCCGAACGTCCTGGCCGGGAACGATTGTTCTCGTGTCCGTCGTCTTCACCGCCATGCTCACCATCCACATCACCTTTCTCGAACGGTTCGCCCACGATCGCGGGTTCGACGACATCCGCTATTTCTTCTACGTCTACGCGCCGACCGCCATCGGCATCCGCATCGTCTTTCGACGCGCCCCGCAGGTGATCGGCCGGCGGCGAATCTGCGTCGTCGGAATGGGCGTGCTCGGCGTCGGCACGCTGCTGTTGATCCCCGTGCGAACCGAATGGCATTTGATCTTCCCGGCCCTTCTGACCGCGATCGGGCATGCCCTCGTGTTTCCGTCGATGGTCGATCTGACCGCCCAGGCGTTCCCGCCCGAGCATCGCGGCGTGGGCACCTCGCTCGCCCTCGGCGCAGGCGACATCGGATTCATCATCGGCGGCGTCGCCTGGGGGCACCTGATCGAAAAACGCGGATTCGTGCCCGTGTTCGTGATCGGCGCGGCCGCAAGCTGGCTGACCGCGCTACTCTACGCCTGGCGCCGCCGCCTGGAATTGCGCGAACCCGTCCCCACCGACTCCACCTCACTCGCCGCCTGATCCGCCCTTGTTCCGTCGATTCCCCCGCATGGGTGGCATGGTCCACGCTCGCGTGGCCATGCCGAACGCCAATGACCACCCGCCCACTGCTCCGGCATGGGTGGCATGGTCCACGCTTGCGTGGCCATACAGCCGTGGCGTCCGACTCCGTCGCGAGGGGCGATGAATTCACTCCCCCGAAGCAGTGGTTCATCGCTTTGGGACTGATATAATTCCCCGGGGTCGATCCATGCGCCGCAGATTGCAGGACAATCTCAAGTTCGTTCGTCAACGCATCGCCGACGCCTGCACGCGCTCCGGTCGACTCCCCGACGAGGTCCACCTCGTCGCCGTCACCAAGTCCGTCGGCCTCGACGTCATCCGCACGCTGCTCGATCTCGGCGTGACGGAAATCGGCGAGAACCGCGTGCAGGAACTCGTTCGCCGCGCGGGCATGATCCACGAATCGCTGGACCGGCGGCAACTGCTTGCCACCGCCCCGCCCCCTGCCCCCCATTGGCACATGGTCGGCAACCTGCAACGCAACAAGGTCAAGCCGCTGATCCCCTGGACGTCGATGATTCACTCCGTCGACCGGCTGCGACTGGCCGAGGACATCAGCAAGTGCGCCGCCGCCGCCGATCGCCGCGTCGATATACTTCTGGAAGTCAACGGCGGAAACGAACCGCAGAAGCAGGGAGCCGCGGTCTGCGCCGCGCCCCATCTGGCCGAGCAGATCGCCTCGCTTCCCGGCGTACGGCTCCGCGGGTTAATGACCATGGCCCCGCAGACGGCCGACGAATCCGCGCTCCGCCAGGTCTTCACCCGCGTCGGCGAGCTCTTCGACGAAATGCGCAGCCATCCGGCGCTGGACGCATCATTTAACATCTACAGCGCCGGCATGAGCGCCGATTTCGAAACCGCCATCGCCTGCGGCGCCAATCTGGTTCGCATCGGCACGGCGCTCTTCGAGGGGATCGATTCCGCCGATGACCCATTGGAGTCACCGGCCGCCGCGACGCAATCGTAATTCGCCTTCGTCGTCCGCCTTTCGGTTGATCGCAATGGACGAGCTTTGGGGCATCGACGATCCGAATGAGCGGCGAAGGCTCGAAAAGCGTGCATTATCACGTGGGTTCGGCTTCCCACGCGCTCTCAAGATCGCCGGCATCATGCTTGGAGCCGGCCTTGCATTCGGGATATTTGGGATGGTCATGAAACGTCTAACAGGCGTTAAACTGAATCCGATCGGCGCCGCGCTGGCTGGTGCGATTATCGCAACCATATTCGTCACTCTAAATAGAACCGCGGAATAGGGAAACCGATTCCATCATGACCCGCGAATCTCCGCCCGGATTATGACGCTCGTATCTTCGCCCGGAGGGCGCACGATCCTAAATAGGTCCACTTGAAAAGGAAACT
>JABFSN010000230.1 GCA_013140575.1 Phycisphaerales bacterium
GGGTTCGAACCCTTCCTCGCGTTCGTTGTTGGATCGGTGCCAAACTGATCCTGTACCATGCCCGGCTGGCACTCAGGAGGGCTGTGAGTTGAAAACTTCATGCGAAATCCTGTTCAACACGGGGTACCCCTGCGTCCTCATGCGCCGAGTCCCGGAGGGACGGCTGAAACGCCGCCGCCCGCTTCAGCCGTCCCTTTGGGACTAGCGGAATCGAAAACGGGGCGTCATCCCAGCACTGAAGTGCTGGGCTACATTCATCGCGTCCCTGCGGGACGCTAAAACCCGAACGCCATGTAATACTACTACGCTATGGCGACTTGGGTCACCATGGACGAAACGGGCACTGTCGTGGCACCGCAGCCCTCCCAGCCCCGAAGGGGCGGCAGTCAGTAGCCGGGGGTGGAGTACGCGACAGCGGACGACACCCCCGGAATCGTCCACCCCCTCCCAACCAGCCCCAGCGGGGCGAAAGAACGCATCACCGGGGACGCGCTCTTAGCGTTGTAGTAGCAAGCCGCGCGGCAAGCGGAATTGGCGCGGACCGCGCGGTTGACGCGTAGGGATCCGGCGCGCCCGCCCGCTCGTCGGCGATGGGCTGGGTCAGCGGCGTCAGCGATTCATCTCCCGGGTCATCGGTCGTCGCTCGTCCCGCCAGATGCCGGTCCAGAAAGCCGATCATCCGCCGGGCGTAGGCTTCCGGCTGTTTGTAAATGCTCTGATTATGACGCGCGCCGGGCACCATCCATAAATACCGCGGCTTCCGCGCCAGATCGTACAGCATCTGGGCCTGTTCCAGCGGGATGAACGTGTCCCGTTCACCGTGAATGAAGAAAATCGGCGTCGGCCGCATCCGCTGCAACGCCCGCCGAACCGATGGATAGCGGCATCTGAATCGTCGCTCGGCCGTCGCCAATACCCATTTACTGACAAACCGCCAGTAGGCCAACGGCGGAGCTTCGTACGCAATGCGAAGCTTGGCGAAAATCCGCGCCCAGCGGCGGGTCAGGTATTCCGTGACCGATTCGCTGCTGAACGCCCCGTCCACCACCAGCGCCTTGACGCTGTCCACCCCGACCGCGGCCAGAATGGCTGCCGATCCGCCGCGCGACAGCCCGACGATGCCCACGGCGCGCGGACGGTCCTGCTGTTCCAGAATGTCGCCCGCGCAGGCGATGGCGCCGACCACGTCGGAAATCTCCCGGTCGCTCGGGAACTGCCGCGGCTTGTAATCGCGCTCCGACGGCGATTGCCCGTGCCCGCGGAAGTCGAACGCCAGCACGTCGTATCCGGCCGCCCGCAGCGGGCGGCTGTAATGGACATGGGTCATCCGGTTCATGCCGAATTCGTGGGCGAAGACCACCATCCCCCGGCGCTCGACGATGGACGACGCGGACAGCAGCGTCCCGGACAAGCGGTGCCCATCGAACGCGTCGAAATCGACGGCGACACCCATGTCGCCCGGCCCGGGGTTGTCGCGGGCGTCGGGCAGACGCGGGGGCGCGAAATCGTCCATCAAATTCAGGGCGATGCGGACGTACTTGCGCAGCAGGAACAGCGGCACCAGCACCAACAGCACCAGGGTCGTGGCGATGCTCATCAACGCCCAGTTGCGGGTGACGAACGCCCACGCGCCGGTGTCGGACAAATCGCCCGCCGCTATTAGGTCCGTAATCAAATCGTTCGACCGTTGCCTGACGACGCCGGGGACGATACGCCGCGCCTCGCCCGTCGACCCCACCGTCTAACACCCGATTCATCCACAATCAAGCAAAAAATGCGGTCGCCGACGGAATTGACGTTTTTCGACGGCGAAAACACGCACGCCTCCTCCATGTGTTTAGCGGGGGGAACCGCGAATCAGAGCCGCGGGCGCAAGCCCGCGGATGCTAAATAGAACCAAGGAGTAGGGAAACCGATTTCATCATGACCCACAAACACGACCCGCGAATCTTCGCCCGGATCATGACGCCCGTATCTTCGCCCGGAGGGCGCACGATCTTAGCCAGGGACTTCAGTCCCTGGATCGCGTGCGCTATTTCTTCCCGCCCGGAGGGCGCACGAAACCCGGTTTCCCTTTTGCGTGGTCTTATATAGAAACGCGGGGCACCGACGATTTTGCAATCGCCGGGCTTGCGCCCGGTGCTCTGAAACGAGTGGCGTACGCTAAACAGATACTGGTCCGGGGTCCTGAAGCGCGGCGGGCGCCTCCGCAAACGTGCTCAACGCCGGACGCCGACCGAGTGTCCACCCTTGGCTTCGATTTCCCCGGTGACGAGGTTGTAATTGAACTCGGCGCCCTGAAATCGCGGCGTGCCCGGGCGCCGGCCGTAGATTTCGGCGACCTGCCCGTCATGGCCGTAGACCCGCAGCAGGTTGCTTTGTGCGAATTTCTCGACCCGCTGGGCGGTGATCGAATAGGCGTCGTCCTCGTAATAGACGCCGCCGGTCGCGGCCAGCGCGGAAATATCGCGAGCGCTCATCCGACCGGCGCCGCCGACGCCGGGCTTGCCTGCGCCCTCCTGAAATTCCACGAGCAACTTCTCCTGACAGGTCAAACGCAGGTTGCGGCCGCGGTCGCCGCCGGCGTGGTTGGCCCGATCGCCCAACAACGCGCCGGCGAACAGGATCTGCTCGCCGCTGCGATGGGCCAGCGAGACGTCGCGGTTGAACTCCGCCCGCCGCCATCCGAAATGAAACGACATCGACTCGGCCCACTTCAAATACGTCTGCGACGGCTGGTTCCCCGGGCCCGCCGCATCGGAACCGCCGCCCGGCGGGGCGATCCCGGTCATGGCGATGACCCGCCCGTCGACGGGTGCGGCGGAATCGCCGGCCGCGCCGGACGCTGGGGTCTCGCCGGCCACCGCGCGGTAGTCCTCGATCAGCAGGTCTCCGGGCGTGGGAATGGTCAACAGACGACTGCGCAGATCAACGGCCAGCGTGTCGCCCGCGATGCGCACCCGGCTGCGAACGGTCGCCCCGTCGCCGGCGGTTTCGGTGAACACGCCGACCACATTACGATTGGCCAACAGATAAACCGGGTCCTTCTTGAACGACGCCAACGGCATCGTCGCCGGCGCTTTCGTCCAGCGCCGCGCCAACGGTGCGAAAAAGCCCCAGTGCCGCATGGTGGCATCGACCGCGGCCGCCTCCGTCGGCGCCTCCGCATCGGCGAATTCGATGGTCATCTCCGCGGCGTCGAACGTGCTCGTCTCGTGGGCCGCCGCCGCGGCCGGTGGAAACCATGCGTCCCAGCCGGTCGATTGGGCAGGCAGAAGCGTGGTGACCGCGTGAACGCCCCCGACAAATCGGGCGTGGTTCCGTTCGTAGGTCATCTGCTTCTTCCACGCCATGGTGATGCGCCGCGGTGTTTCGTCGGCGCCGCCTTCCAGACCGCGGCGTGCGACCAGCGACATGGACCCCGCGCCCAGCACCTCCACCGATTCGTCGGACAGATCGGCGTCGATCCGATGGGCGCTGACCGCCAGGTCGCGGAAACCCGCGTGGGCGTCCCCGCCGTCGGGCCCCTCGATGATCGCGGAACGCAATTCCCGACCGTCGACGAACGCCGCCGAAAACGACGCGGCGCGAACATCCAATGCGTCCCGTGGATCGACCGCCGTCACGTTGCCGGCCGCGCGAATGGACTGCACGCCGACGGTGTATTCGATGCCGCGCTCGTGCGCCCGGCGCATCTCCTCAAAATCGATCCGCGTCAGATCGCGGCCCGCCCGGAACGCATCCACCCGGGCCTGAACCATGTCAAACGGCGGCTTCTGCCGGACCACGGATGTCATTTCCACGGTGACGTGGTCGTCGGCCGTGACCACCCGCTCGCCCTGGCTGAACACCACGTCGCCGGCGGCCTCGGCGAATCGCGGCATCGCCTGACCCGACGGATCCAGTCCGAACAGCAGCGTCAGATCGCGGCCGGTCAGGCGCTCGGCGGCGCGATGCACGATCACGTTTCCCGCGGCTCGAACCGATTGAATGTTTTCAGCCGGCGCATCCGGCGACACCGGGGGCCCGATCGCCACCGCAATTTCATCGCCCGCGAGGAACTCGTCTCCCCGCGACAACGACGCCCGTCCGACAAACACCGCATCGGCGATGTACTCGATTTTCGTTCGAATAACCTCGTTGGTCGTCGGGTGGATGCGCAGCAGCTCGTGCGTGGCCAGCTTCAGCTTCGCATGTGTGTCAAATCGAACGTCAACTCCCGCCGAGGGACGCGCGCCGCTATCGCCTGCCGGCGCCGTCTCGTCCGCGACCGTCATCCGCGCCGGACCGGTGATTTCCACCACGCCCGCCGATCGGTCCGCGTACAATTCCGTGGCCGCGAGCTCGGCGCATTGAATCGTCTGCACGCGCAGCGGTTCGCCGGGCGTGCCGGCGATCCATAGCCGGCCGGTCTCCTTGTGGGCCTCCAGTCGGGTGCAGTTAATGTTAGCTTGTCCGTCGGTGAATCGGACCCCGCCGCCGTCGGCCGTCAGCCGCATCCGTTCGCCGATCGAACCGTTCCCGCCGGTCTCCCGCAGCGGCCGCAGCGACAATCCGCCGTCGCACGTCAGCACCAGTTTCTGTTCGCCCGACGCTGCGCTCGATTCCGGCGCCACGGCGCCGTCCGTCGAATCAGCCGGCGTGTCCGTGGCGTTGTCCGTCGCCGTGGGGAACCGACCGTGACGGGCCAGTTCGCGCTGTGCCGGACCGAAATCGAAAAGCAGCGACAATCGGGGCGCTTCGATCGACCACACCTGTTCGGCGCCCGCCGTCTGCCGAACGCGCACGTTCGGCGTGATGTCCACGACGTAGGTTTGCACCGGCCAACCCCCGGTCGGTTCGTCCGTCGCGTTCGGTGGACCGACCAACGCTTCGGCGGGCGTCATTACGTCGGGAGCCCCGCGCGGTGCCGCTGCGGTGTCGCTTGATGAAAATGCCGCATCGGCAGCCGCGTCACCGTCGGTCGCAATCGCGGGATCGGTGACCGTCGAACGACCGGGAATCACGTCGTCGAACAGGCGGCGGGCCAGTCCGGAATGCAGGACCAGTTCGCCCAGCTTCGTGATGTTCAGCGATTCGACCCGCCGGTTAACATCGTTGTACCGGAACGTCAGTCCCACGCCGGTCAGCGTTCCTTCCGCCATCGCCAATTCGAACGGACCGTCGGCCTGCCCGCGGCCTTGGTCGATGTCGAAATCGAAATCGCGGAATTTGACATGGATAACGTGATCCGCTGCGGGCGGCAGGTCGCGCTCCTCGGCGGGCAGCATCGCGATCTGCTCGGGCGTACGCCGATCCACATCCACGTTCACCCCCCCGACGAACCGCCCGCGATTCAGCGTCCTGCGGCCGGCATCATCACGGGCCGTGGTGATCCAGCCCTCGTCGGCCATGACCCGAACGCCCTGCCCGTCCGGCGTGCGGATGCGCATGACCGGCTTCACCAGACGCATTTCGTCGCTCGACGTGCCCGTCGGATTCCAGTCGGCAACCGTGATTTCGGCACGGGGCCGGTTCGTGCCGGGTTCGTAGAACACCAGGGATGCGTTGTGCCCGCCGCCCACCTCGCCCGGACCGACGTGCGTCGTCGTCGCGCCGCCGCCGGCGTCGTTCGCGGGCGGCGACGGC
>JABFSN010000104.1 GCA_013140575.1 Phycisphaerales bacterium
CGCCGACGCCGTCCCCGCCGGCGGGCAGATCAAATCGGTCGGCGGCCGCGAACCGCAGGCGGTCGCCGAGCGCGTGGCGTTCGGCATTGCGGCGGGCGACGTTTAGTGCCCCCGGCGAAACGTCCGTGGCCAGGCCGCGGGCATGGGGGAGCTGCTTCATGGCCGCGATGATGATGCATCCGCTGCCGCAGCCGAGGTCGAGTAATTGCACGGGGTCGGCGTCGCCGTTGCCACCGACCGGCCGACGGGCGCGGCACCAGGCCACGGCGCGTTCGACCAGCGTTTCCGTTTCCGGGCGGGGGATCAATACGTCGGGCGTGACCTCGAACGTCAACGAGAAGAACTCCTTGAATCCCACCAGGTAGGCGATGGGGGCATGGTTGGCGGCGTTCTGAATCAGTTCGCGGTAGCGTGCGCGGCGGCCGTCGTCGGGGATTTGCTCGTAACGGGTGTACAGTTGAATGCGGGTGCAGTCGAGCGCGTGGCCCAGCAGAATCTCGGCCGACAGCCGCGGCTCGTCGACGCCGCGTTTGGCGAGGAATTCGGCGGCGCTGGTCAGCAGCCGTCCGACGGTCCATGCCGTCATCGGTGTGGTTGAATCCGCGTTCATGGGGCGCGGTTATATCGAACCGCAACGGGCCTTGCAAAACGAGGCGGCACGGAAGCACCGTCCGACCGCGGAGATCATTCGACAACCACTCGGGCGCGATTCCATCGCCATTCGCTGGACTGATCCCGGCCATTTTCCTTGCCTTCGATGCGGGCGTTCATCGAGCCATCGGCATTTCGCCAATAGATGACCCGCTGGGGGAAATCATGGTCGGGGTTTTCGAACACGGCCTTCTTGTTTTCGCACGAGATCAGCTTGAAGGGTGTCGGCGGGTTTTTTCCCTGCGGGCTTGCCTGGTAGACAATCCCGTCGGCGGTGCGTTCGATGCGGAAGTATTCGAAAAATACGGTCCGGCCGCCGGCGATGGTCCGCGAGACGCCGAGCATGGTTCGCGCGTCGGGCTGCGTCCAATGTTCTTCCGTTTGGCGGCCTTCGGATTGGGAAACCCACGAGCCGGACATCCATGCCAGTTTGTTCAGTTCCGAGTCGTTGGGCGACAGGTCGATCACGTTGGGCTGCGGTTCGGCGTTCAGACCTGCCAAAACGCCGCCGCCCAGAATCAACCCCACCACCGACATCAACCGTTTCGATTTCATGGGTCATCTCCCGAATTGGCCCGCCGCGCGCCGGCACCCGCCGTCGCCACGGGGTCCCACCATGATACCGCGGAAAGGGAGTCGACCGGTCCGACACGTTTTTTCGAAATCGGCCTATCGATTTGGTACTCCGGTGGATCGGCGGCGCGATGGGCACTATCTCGACAAAATCCGACAACCCGTCGCGCGGCAGATGTTCGGTTCGCGTGGCGGTCGTTGCAGTCCGCGGTCCCGTGGAATAGTGTAGGTAGGTTCCGGCGGCCGATAAACGGGGTGGGCGTAACAGCGGGGACCGGCCTAACGCCGCCGCACAACAAATGTCCTAGGTATCGGAGGTATCGAACATGATTGCGATGCGGAACGTGGGTTACGGGGTGGGTTTGGTGGTGTTTGGCTTGGCGGCCGGTATCGGGGGAGAGGCCGCCAAAGCGCAAACCAGTGTCAATGTTGAACTTGACATAGATGTCGTGCAGGACGAGCTGGCTGCATACGGGGAATGGGTCAGCGTCGATCAGCATGGATGGGTGTGGGTTCCCGGGGACGTGGGGCCGGAATGGCGGCCGTACACGCGGGGCCGGTGGGCGTATTGCAATGAATTCGGTTGGACATGGGAGTCCAGCGAGGATTGGGGTTGGGCGACCTATCACTACGGGCGGTGGTATTCCGATCCGTTTCACGGTTGGGCGTGGGTTCCGGGGACGGAATGGGGACCGGCGTGGGTGGCGTGGCGATCGGACGGCGAGCACGTGGGATGGGCGCCGTTGCCGCCCAAGGCCCAATGGCGGGCGGGAATCGGGCTGGACTTGGGCGGGCTGGATATCGACATCGAAATCGGTTCGGACCAGTGGTCGTTCGTGGAATCCCGGTACATTTTGGAGCCGGAGGTTTACACGCAGGTGATTTTGCCGGCGCGGAACGTGACGCTGATCCGTCAGGCGCCGGTCATCACGCGCTACGTGGCGTCGGGGGATCGCATCGTCAACTTGAGCCTGTCGATCGAGCGCGTGGAGCGGTGCGTGGGGCGACCCGTACCCCGGTTGCAGGTTATCTCGACGGACTACCGTCCGACCATTCGGACATCCATTGAAGGCAAGAGCCGGGCGTTGGAGGTGTACCGGCCGCGAATCGCGCGGCGTGATCCGACGGCGGCGCCGCGGGTGTTGACCAAGCGCTCCAGCGACCCGAACGACTGGGCGAAACGCCAGGCGACGAAAGAGAAACTGGAGGACGATTACCGCCATCGGTCGAAGGAGCAGTTGGAGTCGATCCACCGTCGCGAGGCGGCGAAGCCGCAGCCGGGTGTCAGCCGCGAAGCGCTGCAGAGACGGCAGGCCGTCGAGAGCCAGGCCCTTGATCAGGATTTCAACAAGCGCCGCGAGCAGAATCAGAAGCGCCAAGAGTTTGATAAGACACGGCGATCGGGGGCGCCGAGTGCGCCGAACGCGTCGGGCCGGCCGGATGCGCCTGGTCGGCCGGATGCGGCCGGACGTCCGGCGCCGACGAAACGCGCGGAGACGCCGGGCCGCAAGCCGGCGGCGGGGCCATCGAAGGGCAAGCCGGAGAAGAAGAAGGACAAGGACTGATGTCCGAGCGGCCGGTCGATTGCGGTTGAGTGTTCACGATGGATGACACGGACAACGGAAACACGTTGTCCGTGTTTCGTTGGCCCCGGAGCAGCGTTGCCCACGATTGTCGTTGGGCCGAAGACACGGGCAAGCGGGTACGCTTGCCCGTGCCACCCGGTCGGTTCGGCCATTCGTGAATCGGCGCGGAGACAGGTTGATCGCTGGGTCGCGGTCGGCGCGAAATGACCGCCGGGTGGGGCACATGACGGAGTTCCACATCGATCCTGACATCCGGCGGGCGGAGACCATTCCGTCGGCCGTCTATACCGATCCCGAACTGTTCGGGGCGTCGCGCGAGCGGGTGTTTGTCCGATCGTGGCAATTGGCGGCCGATCTGGATGACGTGCGTGTCCCGGGACAGGTGTACCCGTTCACGTTGTTGGACGGGTTTGTGAACGAGCCGTTGTTGCTGACCCGCGATCGCGACGACCGATTGCACTGCATTTCAAACGTCTGCACCCATCGGGCCAATCTGGTGTGCGAACATCCCGGCGTGGAGAGCGGGCTGCGTTGCCGTTACCACGGCCGGCGGTTCAAGCTGGACGGCACGTTTGAACACATGCCCGAATTCGGCGACGCGGAGAATTTTCCATCCGACCGGGACCATCTGACGAAGCTGCCGATGGAGCGCTGGGGCCGACTGTTGTTCACCGGCCTGCGGCCGACGGTCGCTTTTTCGGATTGGATGGGTCCGGTGCGGGACCGTATGGGCTGGATGGCGTTGGACACGTTTCGCGTCGACCCGCGGCGTTGCCGCGACTATCTGGTGCAATGCAACTGGGCGCTCTATTGCGAGAACTACCTGGAGGGGTTTCACATTCCGTACGTGCATGCGTCGCTGAACGCGGTGCTGGATTACGGCGCGTACCGTACGGAGCTGTTTGAACATGGAAGCCTGCAAGTCGGGGTGGCCGCCGGCGGCGAGCATGTGTTTGATCTGCCGAAAACGTCGCCGGACCACGGGCAGTTTATCGCGGGATATTATTTCTGGCTGTTCCCCAACCTGATGTTGAACTTCTATCCGTGGGGGTTGTCGATCAACGTGGTCCGCCCGCTGGCGGTCGATCGCACTCGGGTGTCGTTTCTCGCGTACGTGGGGGACGAATCGAAACTGTCCGATGGGGCCGGTGCGGCGCTGGACCGCGTGGAACGCGAGGACGAGGCCATCGTGGAGGCGTGCCAGCGCGGGGTCGGTTCGCGGTTGTACGACCGCGGGCGGTATTCGCCGACGCGGGAACAAGGAACGCATCATTTCCATCGCCTGTTGGCGGCGGCGTTGGCGTAGGGCCGCGAACCCGTCAAGCGTCGGATCGGGCGGTGACGTTCATCCCCATTCGGCTCCGGACTTGCGTCCGGGGTTCTGATACTGCCGGACCAATCGCGTTGCGTAGCGCGAATCGAGGATTAGAATGCCGATGGCGTCGGTCGGTTGAATCACAGTCGTTTGGATCAGGAGAACACCACCGTGACAAGATCGCGACGAAGTCGTGTCGGTATGGTTTTGACGAGTTTGGCGGCCGTGTTGGTTGTCACGGGTTGTTTTGCGGTTCCGTTCCTGCAAACTTCATCGCCCGAGGGGACGACGACGACGGTGATCATCGTGCGGCACGCGGAGCGCGACCCGGGGTTTGACCCGCCGCTGATTGAGGAGGGCGTCCAACGGGCGGAGGCGTTGAAGGAGGCGCTGGCCGAGAACGGGGTGACGGCCATTTACACGACGGACCTGATACGCAACGTCCAGACCGTGCAGCCGCTGGCCGACGAACTGGGATTGACGGTCAATCGCGTGTCGCCGGTTCTGTTCGCGGACATCGCCTCGACGGCGGCGTTCGTCGTGGACGAGATTTTCCGGCTCCACGCCGGCGGGACGGTGTTGTTCTGCGGCAACAGGGGGGCTCAACCGGTCGACGACGTCGTGATCGCGGGGATCAACGAGGAGATTTACCGGCGACTGGGCGGAACGGGCCGGGCGCCGGAGCGCTATGCCGATATGTATATTGCCGTAGTTCCGGAAGAGGGCGAAACGCGGTTCATCAAGACGGAATACGGCGGGCCGAGCAGTCTGGATTGAACAGGGACACAGGGACGAAGGGACGAAGAAACGCGATTCAGGAAAGATCGGGCCAACCACGTGTCGCGCCATTCCAGTGGTCCGACACACCTGAATTCCCGGGTGGCACGGGCAAGCGTACGTACGTGATTAGCGTGCAAAACCCGCGATCAGAGCCGTGGGCGCGAGCCCACGGTCTTCTTCCGGTGCGGCGCTCATCGCCGTCCGAACACCGGGCTTGCGCCCGGTGCTCTGAATGGCGATGCGGTACGCTAATCACGTACAAGCGTACTCGCTTGCCCGTGGTTTCCGGCCGCGGCGTGCTGCGAATTCATCACCCACGCCGGTCGCACACGGACAACGGAGTACCGTTGTCCGTGCCACCCAACCCGAAGTATCGGTCGCGCCATGGCACCGGGGGCGCGACGACCACGGGCGATGACTGACGAATGATCGTGGACCTGCTGAAACTGATGAGACCGGGGCATTGGGTGAAGAACCTGGCCGTGGTGGCCGGTCCGATGTTCGCCCTGCGCGCCGATGCGGAATCGCTGCGGCGGACGGCGCTGGTGTTCGCGGCGTTTTGCCTGGCGTCGAGCGCGACGTACACATTCAATGATCTGCTGGACCGGCACGCGGATGCGTTGCACGTCACCAAAAAGAATCGGCCGATCGCGAGCGGAAGGGTGACGCCGCTGGCGGCCGTCGGTTTGGCGATTCTACTGCTGGCGGGTTCGGTGTGGGTCGGGGTTTCGACGTTGCCGCCGCGCTGTGCGCTGCTGGTCATCGCTTATCTGTTGATGAACCTGGCCTATTCGCTGGCGCTCAAGCATCGGCTGATTCTGGACGTGATCATGATCGCCATCGGATTCGTGCTGCGGGCGGCGGCCGGGGCGGCGGCGATCGAGGTGTTCGTGTCGCCGTGGCTGATCGTGTGCACGTTCACGTTGTGCCTGTTTCTGGGGTTCGGCAAGCGGCGCTGCGAAATCGGGATGTTCGACACGCTGGAGGAGGCCGGCGAACACCGGGCGACGCTGCGGCGCTATACGCCGGAACTGCTGTCCCATTTGATCAGCGTGTCGGCGGGCATCGCGATCATGACATTTCTGCTGTACACCATGGACAAGGATCCGCAGAACGCGCCGCCGTTCAACAAGCATCATCTGCTGTACACGATTCCGCTGGTGGTCTATGGCGTGTTCCGGTACGCGATGGTAATTCAAACCGGGACGCGGCACGGTCCGACGGATATACTGTTGCGCGACCGCCCGTTTCTGGGGGCGATATTTATCTGGACGGTGATGGTGCTGGCCATCATGACCGAGAAGCACTGGGTGGGCCGGTTGGGACTGGATCGCCTGCTGGAGAGCCGGATCTCGACCGGAGCCGTGGAAACGGGGTAGTATGGCGTCTGATTCCCGATTTCGCTCGCGGTGACGGGGTCATGGTCCGCGGATCTGCCGCCCCTCCGGGGCTAATGGGTCGGGGCGACTGGTCCCGGGGGCTTGCGCCCCCGGCTATTGACTGCCGCCCCTCCGGGGCTAGACACAGACGTGCGGTTTCTGGGTTCGGGGGCAACACGCAGCCGTGCGGTTTCTGGGCTATGCGATAACGCGAGGCTGACGAACTGCCGGCAGTCCATCGAGGAAGTCATGGTATGGGCGTCTCGCCCATGAATTCACGGGCAAGATGCCCGTGCCACGATGCCGGCGAAGGACGGGAACGATGAATCGAGCGACCGTGGCCGTTCTGCGCACCACGCCGGCGACCGTGCTGGCGGACTACCACCGATTGATGAATCTAGCCGGTTATCAGGAGGTGATCGACCGGACGGCCGAAACGGCGCTGAAGGTCAACATCTCGTGGCAGTATTTCTACCCCGCGTGTTCCTCGACGCCGTGGCAGCTTGACGGGGTCATCCGGGCCATGCTGGGCGACGGGTACGATCGCAACCTGATGCATGCCTGCCACAACCGCACGGTCGTGGTGAGCGCGAAGACGGGCGAACGGAACAACAAGCATCTGAACGTCGTGGAGGCGCACCGGCTGCGGAACATCCATCTGTATGAAGGCGAGCCGTGGATCAACGTCCGCGACGCGATCGGCGACCTGACCGACAAGCTGCTGGTGCTGAACCGCGTCTATCCGCGCGGGTTCAGCATTCCGCGGCGGTTCATCGGCGAGAACATCATTCATCTACCGACGGTCAAGACGCACATATTCACGACCATGACCGGGGCGATGAAGAACGCGTTCGGCGGATTGTTGAACGAGCGGCGGCATTGGACGCACGAGGTGATCCACGAAACGCTGGTGGACCTGCTGATGATTCAGCAACGCATCCACAAGGGCATTTTCGCGGTCATGGACGGCACGTTCGCGGGCGACGGTCCCGGTCCGCGGTGCATGATCCCACACGTCAAGAACGTGATTCTGGCGTCGCGCGATCAGGTGGCGATCGACGCCGTGGCCGCCAAACTGATGGGGTTCAACCCGCTGGAGGACGTGAAGTTCATCCGACTGGCCCATGAATTGGGGTTGGGGGTCGGTGATCCGAACGAAATCGAAATCGTCGGCGACGCGGACGTCATGGACGAAAAATGGAATTTCGTGGGTCCGTACCGCGAGATGACGTTTGCGGCCCGCATGCAGCACAAGATCTACTGGGGTAGTCTTAAGAAGTGGATCGAATGGTCGCTGAAGACGTGGATGGCGCCGTGGTCGTACGTGGCCAGCATCGCCTATCACGACTACTTCTGGCTGCCGTTCGTCGGTCGCGACCGCGTGGACGCGGCTTTGAACAGCGACTGGGGCCGACTGTTCGCCAACTGGGAGCAACTGACGCCAAACGAATCGGGCTGGTCCGACGTGGGGCCGACGGCGGTTGCCCCCGCCCGGCACGCAGGTTGAATGCGCATGTCCGTGTCCGATCTTGAACACGCGACGCGACTGATCCGACATGAATGAGCCGCGTGACCGGGATAACGCGTACGACCCCGCCCGCCGGGCGATGATCGACACGCAGATCAGCGCCCGCGGAATCCGCGATCCGCGCGTCCTGGCGGCCATGGACGCCGTTCCGCGTGAACGATTCGTGCCCGAAGCGCTGCGCTCGGCCGCCTACGAGGACCGGGCCCTGCCCATCGACGAACAGCAGACCATCAGCCAGCCCTACATCGTGGCCTACATGACCGACGCCCTGTGCGTGGCGCCGCATCATCGGGTGCTTGAAGTCGGCACCGGCAGCGGCTATCAGGTGGCCGTTCTGGCCCATCTGGCGAACGAGGTACACACCATCGAGCGACTGGAGGTGCTGTCGGAAACGGCCGCCCGACGGGTGGCGGCGCTGGGAATCCAAAACGTGCAGTTTCATCTTGGCGACGGTTCGTTGGGCTGGCCCGACGCCGCGCCCTACGATCGCATCATCGTCACCGCGGCCGCACCGGCCGTTCCACCCGCGTTGATCGCCCAACTGGTCGAAGGCGGCATCCTGGTCCTTCCTGTCGGCGAGCAGGGCAAGCAGACGTTGGTGTCGGCCACGCGCCGGGCTCATCGAACGGTGGAGCGCGTCCTGATCGCCTGCCGTTTCGTTCGACTGGTTGGACGCGACGCCTGGCATGGGTCGTAATGAATGATCGCCTCGGTTGTTTCGCGCGACGGTCCAATCAGAACGCCGAACGCAAGTCCGGTGCCGAATCAAGACAGCGCCGAATGCCGACGCCGATTGAATTCGACCCGCCGCTTGCGTGGCGGGTTCTGATATTCCCTGGCCTTGTCGATCGTTTGTCGAATCGCTATCGTACGCGGCGCGCCCGCCGGTGGAGCGCCGATGCAGGGGTCGCATGAATGAACCGACGAGTGCTTTCCATGTTGGTCGTCCTGGTCGCGGCGGTATTTGCAAGCCCAACGTCGCGCGCCCAATCGGAACCGCCGCCCGACGCCGGCGACGAATCGAGCATCCTGCGCAACGTGCGTCAACTGACGAATCCGGAGATGGGTCTTGAAAAAGCCGGCGAGGCCTATTTCTCGCCCGACGGCAAGTCCGTCATATTCCAGGCCGTTCCCACCGGTCAGGAGCAATATCAAATCTATACCGTTCCATTCGAAGGCGGCACGCCGCGCCTGGTGAGCACCGGCAAGGGCGCCTGCACGTGCGCCTATTTCCGCCCCGACGGCCGCAAGATCGTTTTCGCGTCCAGCCACGAAGACCCGCGCCTGACCGACCCGTCCATCGAAATCCCGACGCCCGGCTACAAACGTGAAGGCAGCCGCTACAGCTGGGATTTCAACCCGTTCATGGACATCTACGAGACCGACCTCGACGGCGGCGGTCTGGTCAATCTGACCAAATCCGACGGCTACGACGCCGAGGGCGCCTATTCCATCGACGGCAAGCGGATCGCCTTCGCCAGCAACCGCGACGGCCACATGAACCTTTACGTCATGAACGCCGACGGGTCCGACGTTCGGCCGGTCACGCATACGAAGGATTGTTACAACGGCGGGCCGTTCCTGTCGCCGGACGGAAAGCGCATCGTATTCCGCGCCGACCGGCAAAAACGGGATTATCTGCAGATTTACGTGGTCGACGTGGACGGCTCGAACGAGGTCCAGCTCACCGACAACGAACACGTCAATTGGGCCCCGTTCTGGCATCCCAACGGCAAGGCCATCCTTTTTACGACTTCCATGCAGGGTCACCAAAACTACGAAGTCTACCTGATGAGCGTCGACACCCGCGCCCTTCACCGAGTCACGGACAGCCCCCGATTTGACGGATTGGCCGTTTTCAGCCCCGACGGCCGGCGGATGATGTGGACTTCGCAACGCGGGCCCGATCAATCCAGTCAGGTGTTCGTCGCCGATTTCGTCCTGCCGGTCGGGTTCGACTGATTCAGAAAACCGGGCGTACACCCCCCGGAAATGCCCGAATTTTGCATTTTCGACTTGCATCGCCCCGCGATTCCCTCGTAGAATCCGCCCCGCGGTACACGAGTGTGTACGATTTCAAGGTCACGTGTCGGGTCCGCAGGCGACCCGAACGGACACGGCTGTCAACGGAGGTATAATTCCATGGCGAAGAAGGGTGCAGTGAAGAAATCCGCAGCGGGCAAGTCCCGCGAGGTTCTGGTCGTGGCCAGCAAGGTCAAGGCCTACGTCAAGAAGAACTCCATGAACACGTCGTCCGACGCGATCGCCCAGCTTTCCGATCGCGTCTACTGCCTGATCGACGAGGCCACCTCCCGCACGCGGGCCAATGGCCGCAAGACGCTCAAGCCCCAGGACATCTAATCGGATTTTCGAATCATCGTGACGAACGCGAATCGGGCAGGTCGGCGCGGATGCGTCACCTGCCCGGTTCCTTTTCCGAAGTGCCCGCGCCGGGCGATGAACCACCGCCGGTTGCAGATTCCGTGGGCGGAGGATTTGGCGGAGAATTCAACCGGCCCAACACATCGTCACCCGCCGGACGCAGACGAACCCCGCACACCGGACAGTGCACCGTGCGATCAACGCCGGTCCACACGCCAGGCCGAAAACTGACCTCGGTCAGTTTGCCGCCGCCGCTCGGCAAACGTTCGTAACGCGCCAGCGCTTCCATTCGCCCGTCCCGCGGGCATTCGTAGGTCACCGCGACGTTCGCCTTTCGGTCGCACGACTCGCAGGGAATGGCCACGTGCCCGCCAACGCGCTGAAACCGATGCCCGTTCGGACATTGCCACGCCACCGTCGTCTCGCTGAGCCCGCGCTGCGCGGCCGCGACCTGCGCTTCGGGTCGGGCGAGCAACCAGAACGTGATCACCGTCACGGCGACGCCGAGCGCGCCATACAGACTGTACGTCGTCGTCTGCCGCCGTTTCTGTTCCTGGATTTGTTCCTGAAGCGTAATGGTTCAGTCCTCCGCAATGCCACGGACAGGCAATCGCGTGGCCGGCGCAATCGTAGGGCGGGTTTCACCCGCCATCTCTTCGCCCGTAGGGCGCACGATCGTAGCCAGGGACTTCAGTCCCTGGTGAACGCACCGTCCATTCTCTCTTCTTATTCCTCCCCGCCCGGAGGGCGCACGGCAGCCAAAACCCGCCCCCCGGATGGGCATAACGAGTGTCCTGATTGTCGTGGCATTGCAATGGGCTGGCCTGTTACGATGAAACAATGAAAGCGCCTCGCCGTTATTCGCCGAGGCGGACCGGACCCGTCCACCAGAACAGCCGCGACGACGCGAACGAATAATGGGGCAAGCCGCTCGCCGCGCACAACGGACAACCACCCGCCGCGCATCCACGATAGTACGGTTGCACGTGTTCGAGCATCATGTCCGTCGTCCGCACCGACCACGCCGCGCCGCCCAGCGTCAAAACGTTGATCCGTCCCATGTGCCGACCCGTCAGCCACGAGTGTACCAGCCCCGCCGTCGCCGGGTGGAACTGGTCGTCCCACGGCATCCACGACCCGTTACGGAACACCTCGCCCTCCTGCCGCCCGACCGCGTCGGGATGGTCCGGCCCCAAATCCGCCAGCAGAATCGTCTCCAGCGGCCGCTGCGGCCCGTTCCGTTCCACGTTGCCCAATCTTGCCAGCCGGATGATCTCGTTCATTCCGTAACTGGACGCGTTGGCCGGATTGGGATGCCCACTCAACGGCGTGTGCACGTCCAACGCGATCCGCGCCGCATCCGAATCGCATTCCAGCACCCCGGGGTCCTCCAGATACCCTTGCCGCAATCGCCCGTACCACGCCGCGCCGTCCGCATCCCGCGGCTCGCCGTACCGCACCTCCTGCACGTCCGGCAACCATCCGCGGCTGTCGATTCGATAGGTCTGCAACGCCTGATCAATCTCCCGCAGATGTTGCAGGCACATCGTCGCGGCCGCATGCCGCATCGACTTCCGCAGCGAGGGAATCAAAAGCATCAGGACGATCGAAATCACGCCGATGGCCGCCAACAACTCCACCAACGTAAACCCCGCCCGCTGGCCCAGGGTGGCATGGCCCACGCTTGCGTGGCCATGCCGAATGCCTGTAGACGCCCGTTGCCCCATCCCTGTCCGAGTGGCCCACCGCTTCAGCGGTGGGGGAGTCGATTTGAGTGGCACGGGCGTCTCGCCCGTGCCGCGTGCCCCGCCCCATCCGGGCGTGGAGGACCGACCGCCGGGCGCGAACATTCGCCGCGATGGTTCCGCACTACCGACCGTCGCGACTGTCAAGGACCTGTTCGACAACATCCTCACGCCCAAATCGTCGAAACCGATTACCGCGGATATGTTCGTAATGACACACGCCCGCGTTTCGACTACGATCCCATTCTACGCCGCATCAAACGCGGACGGTATCGCGCGATCGCGCCGCCGCCGCTCTTTTGTTTGCAATGTGGCGATCGTCGGCATCCGTTGCCGCATCGGAATCCAACGCCATGACCACACTCGCCCAACGCGTCAGCGACGAGTTGCTCCCCTTCATCACCCAGCCGAGTCAGTACGTCGGCGGCGAGATCAATCAACTCGCCCGCCCCGGCCAATGGGCCTCCGCCGACGTCCGCGTGGTCATCGCGTTTCCCGACACCTATACGATCGGCATGAGCCACCTGGGCTGTCAGATCCTGTACTGGATTTGCAACCACACCCCCGGCGTGGTTGGCGAACGCGCCTTCTGCCCCTGGGTCGACGCCGAACGGCTGATGCGTGCCAAACGCCTCCCCCTGTTCACCTGGGACACGCGCCAGCCCGTTTCCGACTGCGACATTCTGGCCATCTCCCTCCAATACGAAATGGGCTTCACCGGCGTATTGACGCTGCTCGACCTGGCCGGCATCCCGCTTCACGCCGCACAGCGCGACGATTCCCACCCCTTGGTCATCGTCGGCGGACCGCAGGCCGACAACCCCGAACCCATGGCCGACTTCGTCGATCTCGTCGTACTCGGCGACGGTGAAGCCTCGATGTCCGCCTTGTTAGAATTCTACAAACGCCTCAAATCCGCCGGCGTCCGCCGACGCGACATGATCGAGCGCATCGCGGCCGAATTCGACTGGGTCTACGCCCCGTCCGGCTACGACGTGACCTACCGGGACGACGACACCATCCATTCGATTGCGCCCCGCTCCGACGTGTATCGCCCGCGGATCGAGCGCTGCCAGACGCCCGATTTTCAGGACGCGCCGTTCCCCGTCCGCCCCATCGTCCCGTTTTCCGAGGTGGTGCACGATCGCATCGCCATCGAGATCATGCGCGGCTGCCCCCAACGCTGCCGTTTCTGCCATGCGGGCTACACCAAGCGCCCGTTGCGAATGCGCACCGTCGATCGCATCCTGGAAATGGCCCGCGAAATGTACGCCACTACGGGCATCAACGAGTTGGGCCTGCTGTCACTGTCAACGGCCGACTATCCCGATCTGAAAGAGCTGGCCGAACGCGTCGCCGCCGAATTCGCCCCCCGCGGCGTCAACATGTCCGTCCCCTCGCTCCGCGTCGACAAGATGCTCGCCAACATACCGGCCATGGTCAGCGCCGTCCGCAAAGGCGGGCTGACCATCGCCGTCGAGGCCGCCAACGACGACATGCGCGCCGCCATTCGCAAGAAAGTCACCGACGGGCTGTTGCTCGACGGCGTCCGCGCCGCCTACGAAGCCGGTTGGAAATCGGTCAAACTCTATTTCATGGCCGGCTTCCCCGGCGAACGCGATTCCGACATCGACGGCATCTACGAATTGAGCCGCAAGGTCAGCGACGTCAAACGCGAGGTTCGCGGCGGACCCGCCAAGGTCACCGCGTCCGTCGGCTGGCTGGTGCCGAAGCCGTATACACCGTTCCAATGGGCCGGTCAGGCGTCGGCCGACTATTTCCACGACGTGCGCCATCGCCTCCGCGATCTGGCCAAACGCAAACGCTCGGCCGTCGTCGTCCGTACGCACAGCGTCGAGCGATCGGTATTGGAGGCCGTCTTCGCCCGCGGCGATCGCCGCCTCGGCGCCGCCATCGAACGCGCCTGGCGACTGGGCGCTCGACTGGACGGCTGGGACGAAGTGTTTGACTATTCCATCTGGCGACGCGCGTTCGACGAGACCGGTCTGGACATGGACTTCTACGCCCGCCGCGAACGCCCGGCCGACGAGGTCTTCCCCTGGCAACACCTCCACGGCGGCGCCCCCGACGCCTACCTCCGCAACCAATACGAAGACGTCTTCCGCCGCATCGGCCAACCCGACGGCAACCCATCGCTGCCGGTCCTGGCCGGTTAGAAAGTGCTTCGAGCGGCCGACTTATTTCCGAGCCGCGACCGTCAGGGAGCGGTCCTCGCTGCGCAGACGGGTGGCCCACCGCTTCAGCGGTGGGGGAGTCGATTCCCACTGGTGCGAGAATCCCTTCTCGCACCCATCTTCGCGGGAATCCCTTCCCGCGAATCCGTGCGGAGGCAGACACATCGACATCGTAGGGCGGGTTTCACCCGCCGTCCGCCCGGCCAATTCAATCAGGTCCATTCCCGCGTCGGTCAATAAACCCTGCGGTTGTTCTTCCGACTCTGCGGAGCGTCGACCTCCCCCTCTGTGTCCTCCGCGCCTCTGCGGTGAAATCCCCTCATTATTCCCTCGCGCGAGGCGACGCGCGAGCTGACAGCATGTCGTCCATCGTGTATCGCCCCGGTCCCCGACCCGCGATCCACGCGGCCGCGTCCAACGCCCCGCGGGCGAAGACGTCGCGCGAATGGGCGGAATGAATCAGAGTGATGGTCTCGTCGACCGTCGCGAAATGAACCTCGTGCCGGCCAACGATGGATCCCATGCGCACGGAATGCACGCCGATCTGCCCCTGCGGCCTCGGTCCAACATCGCCTGTTCGCCCGTGAACCACGTCGCGCTCCACATCCCGCCCCAGCGTCTCGCCAATGTCTTCCGTCAGCGTATTGGCCGTCCCGCTGGGCGCGTCCACTTTCTGATTGTGGTGGTGTTCGATGATTTCGATGTCCGACTTCGCGCCGATCGTTCGAGTGGTCTCTTTAACCAGCGAACGCAGCAACGCGACACCAACACTGAAGTTTGACGATTGCAGAATGGCTATGCGTTCGGCCGCTCTGTCTATGCGCGCCATCTGCTCGGCCGTATAACCCGTCGCTCCGATCACCATCGCCGCCCGGCGCTCGACGCACCGATCGAGCCATTGCATCGTCCCCGCGGGCACCGAAAAATCGACCAGCACATCGAACGCCGCGTCGCAGCGATCGGCAATGGTGACGGTCTGCGTCCCCGCGACCACGGCTTCGCCAAGACGTGCGTCACCCCCCGACGTGAGGGCGGCCACGAGCGCGAATCGCTCATCTGCCTTCAATAACTCAAGAACACGGGTCCCCATCCGACCCGTCGCCCCAAGAAGTGCAAGCCTGATCATCAATGAGCCTTGACCATCAACGAGCTTCGATGGGCCTTTGACGTAACCCCAAACGCCGACGAACCAGCCCCGAAGGGGCGAAAGTCAATAGCCGGGGGCGTCAGCCCCCGGATGCATCACCCCCGATAAACCAGCCCCGCAGGGGCGGCAGAAGCGCTGGCGACGCCGCCGTCCGAATACCCGATTACCAGGAAACAGGAAAGGATTCCTCCGATCCGCAAGACGCTTCTTCAACCACGAGATCACGGGTCAAGCTGCAGGAACTCCTTCATGTATTCGTCGTAAAGTTCCTGCGCCTTGGGATCGGCCAGTGCCAGACCCATCTCGTTAATAACCTTGGTTCCCGTCGGTATCCACTCTTTCCAGCACTCGGAACAGGACTGCGCCAGTATCTTCATGCCCAGCGGTCCCTTGAACGGCGCCTTGGGCAACTGCCCGTGCGGCCGGCCGCAGCGCGCACAGCGGAATCCGCTCGCAGAGGCAGCGCTCGATGCGTCCACGGGTTTCGCCGCCGGCCGGCCGGCCGAGGCCGCGATCGGCGGCGGCGCGTGACCCAGCTCGGCCAGCATGTTGGCGATCTGCTCCCGCGGCATCACGTCGCCGCGCTCGGCCGCCACCGCATAACCCTGCTCCAGAACCGATACGGCGTCCGCCCGGCGACCGCTCTCCACCAGCGCCTTGCCGAGCATCTCATAGGCCTTGGAATACGCGGGGTTCAGTTGCAGCACGCGGCGCAGCGGCTGCTCCGCTTCCGCGTATCGCTTCGCATCGATGTACGCTTTGCCCAGGCTGAAGTGCCCCAGCTCATTGTCCGGGTCGGCCTCGGCCATATTCTTGAACTGGGCGATTCTGGAATCCATGTCGGCCATCGTTCTTTAACCCTCGCAATTCTTCGTAGGGTGGGCACCGCCCACCAATTCACGCTGAAGAATGACGATTACCGTTCAACCGTCTCGCGTGATCGCGTATTTCTTGACTCTATAACGCAGATTGTCGCGGCTGATGCCCAGACGGCCCGCGGCCTTGGTCTGATTCCAGCCGCTGTCGTGCAACGCCTTGACCACCAACGCCCGCTCGATGCCCCGCAGAGTTCCGTGTTCCGCCCCGCCGCCCGTTTCGCCGCCCGCGGACCCCGACACTTCAACGGGCAGGTCGGCCGGCAGGATCGTCTCGCGGTTGCACAGCAGCACGGCCCGCTCCATGACGTTCTGCAGTTCACGTACGTTTCCGGGCCATTCATAGCGCGTCAGAACCGCGATCGCTTCCGCGGAAACGTGCGGCGGATGCAGACCCGTGCGCTGCGCCGCTCGGGCCGTGAAGTACTCCACCAGCCGGGCGATGTCGTCAATGCGTTCGCGCAGCGCCGGCAGACGGACGGGAAAGACGTTGAGCCGGTAGTACAGGTCTTCGCGAAACTTGCTCTCCGCGATGCGCTGCTTCAGATCGCGGTGCGTCGCGGCGATCACCCGAACGTCGCACGCGATGGTCGCCGATCCGCCGACGCGCTCAAACGTCCTTTCCTGCAGCACACGCAGGAGCTTGACCTGCGTATGCGGCGACATTTCCGCCACTTCATCCAGAAAGATCGTCCCGCCTTCGGCCATTTCGAATCGCCCGGCCTGTTGGGCGATGGCGCCGGTGAACGCTCCTTTTTCGTGACCGAAAAGCTCGCTCTCCAAAAGGCTTTCCGCCAGCGCGCCGCAATTGACGGCCACGAACGGCTTTTCCGCACGCGGCGAGTTATTGTGAATGTACTTGGCGAACAGTTCCTTGCCGGTACCGGTCTCGCCCAGCAATAAGACGGAGGCCATGCTCGGCGCAACCCGGTCGCACAGCGATCGCACTTCCCGCAGGGCGCCGGAATCGCCGATGATGCGTTCGCTCTTGAGCACCTGTTCGCAGAGAAAGCGGTGCTGCTGGTTCAAGCGCTCGTGCGTCTGCGCGTTCCGCGCCGCGAACGCCGCCAGATTGGCGAACACTTTCAACAGTTCGAGATCGCCCTCGCTGAATTCGCCGTCGACGCGGTTCAACACCTCGACGACGCCGATCACTTCCGTGTCCACCAGCATGGGGGCGGCCATCAGCGCCCGCGTGCTGAAATTGCTGATCTCGTCGATACCGTGATAAAAGCTCTTGTCCGCCTGGACGTTGCTGACGATTTCGGCCTTGCCCGTCGACGCAACCCGCCCCGCAATCCCCAATTCGGCATCAAACTCCTGACCCAAAATCAAATGCGCCCGCTCCCCGGTCGCCGAAACGAACACCAGCTTGCTTCGCGGCTTGTCGTGAACCAGCACGCTCCCGGCCTCGGCGCTCATCACCTTCGCGGCCGACTCGGCGATGTTGTCCAGCACGGTGCGCAGATCGAGCGTGCTGTTGATCACCGAGGACGCTTCCGCCAGCAGCGACAACGACTCGCGCGAAAGTGATTTGACAAATCGTTTCAAGGAACTCGCGGCTCCAGCACGTCCGCACCCGCCCGCCGGTCGCGCGTCGATGCGTTCACGGCAGAATCTCCACCGGATCGCCGATCCGCAACACGTCAAATACCTCGGCGATGTGCTCGTCGGCCAGCGCGATGCAACCCGCCGTCGTGACCAATTGCTCCCCGCCGCCATGAAGCCCGATCGCACCGCCCAACGCGGTCAACCAACTCGGACACGCGCGCCCGTCGTGGGCGCGCTCTATCGCCCGCGCTTCGCCCGGGCTTATAAATCCATAGTGAACCCCATAAAGCATTGTTGCAATATCGGGGTAGTCCAAGCCGAGGAACCGAAAATAGGGGCTGTTGCTCTTTTTCGCGACGATTTGAAACCTTCCGACTGGCGTCCGCCGGTTGTTATGTTCCAACTGGACGATTGGTTGCTCGGATCCCGACCGGATCGGGTATTTTCGCACAAGTGTAGTTCCGTCAAACAGATACAGCGCGGCCGACGACTTAACGACGACGACGCGCGGCGATTTAACACGCATCCAGTTTCCATATAATGAGCTGTCAAGCGACAAACCGTGAGTGCCGGCGCCCAGGATCGCGAACCCCGAAACGACAACAAGACCGAACGAAAACGCCCCGGCCAAAAACTGTGGCAGTCGAAACCACCGTTGGCCGGATCGTTTGGGAATGGACTCCATTGAATCCGCGGACGCGGCCGGGGGGGTGTACCGGGAGACGGGTGTCGCCGCACCCGTCGATGAACCGCAGTCGAGATCGTCCCGGTGGCTGTTCATTTTGGCCGTCAATTGTTTGCGCGAACCTCGGCACCTGCGGTTCGTAAGGATACAATGACGGCGTGCGAACGCCAACGGACGAAAATCTATTGGCCGACCACTTGGCCGGCGAGCCGCATGCGTTCGAACTGTTGGTGCGCCGCTATGGCAGCGAACTATATCGGTTCGTGCTGCGGTTTACGAACAGTTCGGCGGGTGCCGACGATGTGGTGCAGGATGCGTTCCTGCAGGTGCATTTGTCGGCCGGGGGCTTCGATACCAAGCGGCGGTTCAAGCCGTGGTTATTCACCATTGCGGCCAACAAGGCCCGCGACTGGCTGCGGGTGCGGTCGCGACGGAATGAACTGCCGCTGGATGCCGACGTTAGCGACGACGTCGGGGCGAAGAAGTTTCTGGACCTCATTTCGGACGGCAGGGACGGGGATACGCCCGCCGTCGAACGGGACGAACAACGCCGCACGGTTCGCCGCGCGATGGATCAAATGCCGATTATGATGCGCGAGGCGCTGATCCTGGCGTATTACCACGGGTTTGCCTACCACGAAATCGCCGAAGTGCTGGGGATCCCCGTGGGAACGGTGAAGAGCCGTCTGCATTCGGCCGTCGCCTATTTCGGTCAGGCCTATCGTGCCCTCGCCGGGGAATCGGGCGCGCGGAAAGAGGACCCGCGCTAGACAGGGTCGCGAGCGGCAGGAATCAACGGCTTTTTTGACGGACCACGATGCCGGATCAACACGAACCCATGGACCACTGGCTCTTGGACGACCATTTGAACCGGTTGTCCGCGGAAGAGCGTGCACGGCTGTCGGACGCGCTGCGGAACGATCCGCAGTTGGCCGAGCGTCACCGTCGCTTGCAGCGCCTTTTGGAGCCGCTGGATTCATGGACCACGCCGGCCCCGCCGGTTCACCTTGAAGATCGCATACTGGAACGCATCGCAGGGCGGAATCGCGCGGCGCCTGTCGCGCCCACGCCGGCACCCGTCAAGACCGATCGCGGGTACTTCCGCCGGCCGCCGCTGTCGCTACGGGAGATGATCGCGGCCGCCGCCGTGATCGCGCTGCTGGGCTTGATCTTCGTGCCGGGGTTGTCCCACGTGCGTTCGACATCGCAACGGGCGATGTGCGCGTCGCATTTGGCGGGGATCGGACAGGGACTCGCGTTGTATTCGGGCGACTACGACGGCGCGCTGCCGTCGGCCCATGCCATGCCCGGCGGAAAGTGGCTGCGCACGGCTGCCGTCGGCGGGCCCTATTCGCCCAACAGCCGTTCGACGTTTCTGTTGCTGCGCTTCGCGTATGTATCGTCGCCGAGGCAGTTTATCTGTCCATCGGATGGCCGGGCCGAGCCGTTGCAGGTGGAGAACCCCTACGCCCTGGTTGATTTCGCCGACTCGCGGAATCGAAGTTTCGATTCGTTAAACGTCGCCGGCCCGATTCCGGTGTATGGCGACGCGCCGCGCCAGCCGTATATGGCCGACGCAAATCCCTTGTTCGTGAACGGACGATTCAACTTGATCGATCCGGACGCGGCCAACTCACCGAATCACCCCAAGCTGAGCGGGCAGAACGTGCTGGCCATCGACGGCGGCGCGACGTGGTACGATTCGCCGCGCTGCGGACAAAAGCGCGACAATATCTGGCAGGCGGGCGCCGTCCGCATCTACAAGGGCACCGAGACGCAGACCAGCCGCGACGATACGTTCCTGGTGCCGTAATCGGGCCGATCGACGGTTGGCGACGCGTGCGCACACGTCAAGACACGGCCCGCTCGATCACGCTCGTGATTCAGAACGAGGCCGGCGACGTGTCGGAAGTCGCGGTCGAGCGCTGCCCCGCACCGATCGGCGATTGACCGTGGGGCCCGTCACGTGTTGAATCAACGCACGATGCAGACGTACCCCCTTGTCGGAAAGGCGAAACATGACCGCACGTTTGTTTGCCGTGATCATCGGGCTGTCGACGGTGCCCATCGTGGTTGCTGACCTGCTTCAGGCGCCGAGTGATGCGCCGCAACCTGCGACCGGCAGCCCAACGCCGACCGCGAAACCAGTCGCCACCGCCGCGCCCCGCCCGCCCGTCGTCCTCACCGACGAGGCCCGCCGCATCCACGCCGCCGCCCTGCTGTTCGACGGCCACAACGACCTCCCCGGTGAAATCCGCTCGAAAGGCGATTCCTCGTTCGACAAGCTCGACATCAGCAAGCCGCAGCCGCAACTCCAAACCGACATCCCGCGTTTGAAACAAGGCGGCCTCGGCGCCCAATTCTGGTCGGCCTACGTACCGTCGAGCACGATCAAGACCGGCGGCGCAACCCGCTACGGGCTGGAACAGATCGATCTGGTCCACCGCATGGTCCGCCGCTACCCCGACGCCTTCGAATTGGCGCTGACGGCCGACGACATCGTCCGCATCCGCGCGTCCGGCAAAATCGCATCGTTGATCGGCGTCGAGGGTGGCCACGCCATCGAGAATTCGCTCGGCGTGCTGCGCACGTTCCACGACCTCGGCGTCCGCTACATCACGCTGACCCATTCCGACACGCTTGACTGGGCCGACTCCGCCACCGACGAGGCCCGCCACGGCGGCCTGACCGAATTCGGCGAACAGGTCGTCCTCGAAATGAACCGGCGGGGCATGTTGGTGGACATCTCCCACGTGTCGGCCGACACCATGCGCGACGTGCTCCGCGTCACCAGGTCCCCCGTCATCGCCTCGCACTCGTCGGCCTACGCACTCGCCGAACACCCCCGCAACGTCCCCGACGACATCCTCCGCGAAATCAAACCCAACGGCGGCGTCATCATGGTCAATTTCTATTCCGGCTTCGTCGACGCCCAATCCGCGATCATCTCCCGCGAAGCCCAGATTCGTTCGCGGGAACTTCGCGCCACGGAAAAAGACGAGGCCGCCGTCGACGAGGCCATGAAAAAATGGTTCGACGACCACCCCCGCCCCCGCGGCACGGTGCACACCGTCGTCGATCACATTGACCACATCGTCAAGGTTGCCGGCATCGACCACGTCGGCATCGGCTCCGATTTCGACGGCGTGGACCTGCTCCCCGAACAACTCGAAGACGTCTCCTGCTTCCCCTACATCACCCAGGAACTGCTCAACCGCGGCTACTCCGAACCCGACATCCACAAAATCCTCGGCGCCAACGCCCTCCGCGCCCTCCGCCAAGCCGAATCCGTCGCCCGCGATTGGAAAAACTGACGGTTCGGCCGCGGTCATCAAACTAACTTCACTCGGCGCTGTTCCGCCGTTGCTTTCGTGGCAACAGTAAGGCGCGAATTGGGAGGCGACGAGCGCGTGACCATGTAGTTTCGATCATCGGCCGCCGACGGAGAGCGTCCGGGGCGTCGGCGTCAGGACGTCCGTCGCCAAAGAGCCCGATTCCGATGCCACGGCGAACAGGACGGTCGATAGTGAATCAGGCGGGTGGAACCCGGCGTCCATGCCTTTTGGGAACGCAGGCAACGTCTGGTCTGCAACGATGCAGGCGGCGTGATGGCGACGACACAGCATCAGGTTGACTTGGGACCGGGAGGTCGTCGACACTTGCGCCCATGGAGAATCGGCGGCTGGTATTCCGAGTCCACGCGATTCAGCGGATGTTCGAACGAGGAATCGGCGTACGCGACGTTCGAATGGTGTTGGAATCGGGGGTCACCATTGAATCGTACCCGCACGACGATCCGTATCCGAGCCGCCTCGTTCTCGGTCGGGTCGATTCCAGGCCGATTCATGTCGTTGCGGCCGATGATCCGGAGGGAGCAACGACGATGGTCATCACCGTTTACGAACCGGACGCGGCACGGTGGGATGCGTCGTTCCGAAGGAGAGCCGATTCATGAAGTGCACGATTTGCAAATCCGGGGAACTTCAGGCGGGCCGCACGACCGTAACCCTGGAACGCGGGGGACTGACGCTGATCGTCAAGTCGGTCCCGGCGGACGTGTGCCCGAACTGCGGCGAGGAGTACGTCGGCGAAGCGGTCACCGCACGACTTCTTGCGGTGGCCGATGAGGCGGCCCGCGCCGGCGTAAAGGTCGAAGTTCGCGAATTCGTGGCCGCGTAGACCTCGACGGCGGATCGAATCAGGCGCGCCGATGCAAACACAGCGCTTCGATTCGTGGCCCGGGCACGGTGCCCCAGCCCTTTCGACGGGTTGGAAGCGCGAGAAGTTTCTCACGCCGGTGACCGTACTACGACACGACACGCCCGCTTGCTATGAGTCGATCGAATTCCGCGTGTGCTTCGGCAGAACTGTCCGACGGTCCGAAATTCGTCAATGCCATTCCCGCGCGATCAACGCCCGGGCCGAGAGAGAATATCCGATCATCGACTCGCAGATTCCGGTCGTGTAGATCGGCCGGATCAACTTCGATCAGTTGATAGTCGGCAAATTGCTGCCGAGCGAGGTTCGAGACGGCGAGAACACCGGCAACCCCGGACCGTGCATTTCCCCCAGTCGTGACGAGGCGAATGGACACGGCATTGTCCACTGAGGGCAGGAATAGCTGAAAGAAATCCGGCTTGACGTATCTGTCGAAGTAGTGCAACCGATTCTTGACCAACACGATCGACTCCTTGATCCTCAAGTACGAAGTGAATGGCGTATTGGCCTCGAACACGACTGGCTCCCATTCGATGGGAACCCTATCAATGTAATTGAATAGCTTTGTTTGAGCATTTCTTACTTCCGCACCGACTTGTATCTTCAATTGGTTTGGGTCACGGTAGGGAACTGGATGGTTTATGATGCCATTCAAAGCACTCAAGCAGAGCGCGGGAATGCGTCTGATCTCTCTATCCTCTTGGAAAAAACATATGTCGGGAGCGAATGTGGTAAGCTGCGTGACCTTCTGACGCCAAGCGCCGTCGCCCGCCTGAACTTTCGCGATTGCTATTCGATAGTCATGCAGCGACGGCGGTTGTGCGGCTCTCGCCAGGTCTTCGAGCGGTTGCATGAGAATTCCGAATTCGTATATCAATTGGCTCCTTCGAAAGGCCTTCTCGTTCTTCATCGGCATCGCCTGGCGCAATGGCGGGGAAACTCCCCGGTTCGGGGGAGGACAACCCGGTCAGGTGACTCGCCTCTTCCGTCGCGGGGCATCGATTCAACGGGCATCGTGGTCCGCGCTTGTGTGACCGTGTCAACGACCGAATCGTCAACTCGAATCAGGCGAATCCTCGTGGTTCGCATCGCGCATCGACCGCGACCAGCGCGAGAGTTCGTCGTCGGACGTCTCGAGCCGTTGATGAACGCGCCGGCGGATTTCCTCGTCCGAAAGGCCCTTCCATTCCTCGCTCAGCTTCCGCTGGATGGCGTTCTTCATTTCCACGCAGTCGAATGTCTTCGTTCGAACACCCATCAGACCAACTCCCTGGGCGAGCGGATTTCAATCGGTGAATAGCCCTCCAGCAGATTGACCGCGTTGAAACCCCGCACCTTGTCCAGAGGGACGAGGTGTTTGAAGTTCCAGCTCGCCACAACGTCCGCCCCGTGGATCGTGGCCAGCGCGACGTGCAACGCGTCGTTTCCCGAAGCCAGCCCGACGACGCCGTACGAAAGATAGGCGTCCCTCAATCGGTCCGCTTCGGGGGTCAGGCGGGCTGGCCCACTCATCGCGCAGCGATGGGTGGCCTCCCAACGGCCACCGGCCCAGACCCCTGCCAGGGTGACTCATGCCCACGACGACCAATAGCGTCGTCAACTGCCGCGATGCTTCTCAGAAAACGCCCCCGCCGCCAATCC
>JABFSN010000184.1 GCA_013140575.1 Phycisphaerales bacterium
ACCCTTGCCCGCGTGGGTTCGAACCCTTCCTCGCGTTCGTTGTTGGATCGGTGCCAAATTGATCCTGTACCATGCCCGGCTGGCACTCAGGAGGGCTGTGAGTTGAAAACTTCATGCGAAATCCTGTTCAACACGGGGTTGGACCCCGACCCGGTCCCACCGAGTCCCGAAGGGACGGCTGAATCGTCGGGTTCGGTTTCAGCCGTCCCTTCGGGACTAATGGTATCGAAAACGGAGCGCCATCCCAGCACCGAAGTGCTGGGCTACATCCATGGCGTCCCTGCGGGACGCCAGACGTGTACCCTGCCCGTGTGTACATGCGCAGGATGCCCATACCACAGTTTCTGGAACGGTATGTTTGGCGCAATCGAGGACGGTGATGGCGACAATTGATCTGACCGTGGTGGCGGCCTATTTCGCCGTTTCGTTGGCGCTGGGCGTTTGGGCCGGCCGCGGCGAACGCAATGCGGACGATTACTTCCTCGGCGGGCGGCGTCAACATTGGTTGCTGGTCGGCATATCCATCCTGGCCACGGAAGTCAGCGCCATCACCTTCGTCACCGTACCCGGCAAGGCGTTCACCGGCGATTGGACCTGGTTGCAGTTGTATTTCGGCTCGTTCGTCGGCCGAATGCTGATCGTCTGGTTGCTGTTGCCCGCGTTCTATGGCGGTCGTGTCACCACCGTCTACGAATATCTCGGTCAGCGGTTCGGACCGTGGACGCGCGTGGCCGCCGCGTTGATGTTCTTCGCGTCGCGAATCGTAGGCAGCGGTCTGCGGTTGCTGGCCGCGGGCATCGCCATCAGCGTCGTTTTCGATTGGCCGCTATCGTGGGTGGTCGTGGCTTGCGCGGGCGTTGCGGTGGCGTACACGGCGTTCGGGGGAATCAAGGCCATTTTATGGACCGACGCGTGGCAGGCGTTCATCTTCCTGGCCAGCGCCGCGTCGATCGTGGTGTTCGTGGTCAACGCGTCGCCGTTGCCGTTCGTTGACGCGGTCGAAATGGCGGCCGCGTCGGACAAGTTCCGCGTGTTCAATCTCGACGCCCACTGGAACAGCGACCAATGGTTCGGGGCGTTGACCGCGAATTCCCTGTTCCTGGCGGCTGCGGTGTTCGGGACCGATCAGGACATGACCCACCGCATGTTGACCTGTTCCAACGTACGCAATGGACAGAAATCGCTGACGTTCAACGCGCTGATCGGTTTGCCGGTCGTGGTTCTGTTTCTGGCCGTTGGATCGGCCATGTGGGTTTACGCTCAATCGTCGCCGACCACCGCCGATCTGGCGAACGAATCGGTTAATCGCATCTGTCCGCTGTTCATCGCCGATGTCATTCCACCGGGCGTCGGATTACAGGGGTTCCTGATCGCCGGGGTGCTGGCGGCCGCGATGTCCAGCCTGTCGTCGACCATGGGGGCGCTTTCCTCGACCGCGGTCATTGATTTCTACCGTCCGTTCATTGCCCCGGGACGCAGCAGCGCTCATTACATGGGCGCGGGTCGGGTCTTCACGGTCCTGTTCGCCGGCATCCTGACCGTGGTCGCGCTTTCGTTTCCGCCGGACAACGATCTTTTGAACGCGGCGTTCGGTTGGGCGTCGCTGATCTACGGGTCGCTGCTGGGCGTGTTCATGCTCGGCGCGCTGACCCGATCCCGCGGGCACGACGTGTTGAACGCCGTGATTATGTTCGTCGGCGTCGGAATGTTGGCCGCCGTCAAGTTCGTCGGCGGTGATCAGCCGGTCATCGCCTGGCCATGGTGGATCGTCGTCGGTACGGTGTGGACGTTCGGGGCCGGCGTGTTATTCCGCGGCCGCAATCACCGGCCGAATCCGTCCGCCGCATGATGCCAAACGCCGCCGCGCTTCGTATTGATCGACGCCGCACCAGTGCATGACGATCGCGGACTTGACGTTTCCGTCGGCCCGTTCCAACAACGCAGACGCATCGCTTCGTGGAATGCCCAGAACATCGGTCAACACCCGAACGCCGCGATCGACCAACTTGGCACATGCCCGCGTGTTCACATCCACCATCAGGTTCTGATAGACCTTGCCCAGTCCCACCATGGTCAGCGTGCTGATCATGTTCAGCACCATTTTGGTGGCCGTGCCCGCCTTCATCCGCGTGCTGCCGGTGATGACTTCCGGGCCGGTCAGAACGCGAATCGAAACATCGGCGTGGTCCGAAACCTGATCCGCGGGCACGCAGGCCAGGAAAACCGTACCGGCGCCGCATTCCCGCGCGCGCTGTATTGCACCATGAACGAACGGCGTCGTCCCACCCGTCGCGATACCGATCACCACGTCGCCGCGCCCGATCGATTTACCGTCGATGGCCGCGACGCCGTCTTGGGCATGGTCTTCCGCACCCTCAATGCTGCGATGCAGCGCTTCGTATCCGCCCGCGATGATGCCCTGGATCATCGCCGGGTCGGTTAGAAACGTCGGCGGACATTCGGCCGCGTCCAGAACCCCCAACCGGCCGCTGGTTCCGGCGCCGACGTAGAACAACCGCCCGCCCCGTGACAACGCATCGGTAACCACCCGGACGGCCGCACAGATCGACGGTTTGGCCACTGCGACCGCGGCCGCGATGGTCGCATCCTCGGCCGATACGACGTCGAATGCATCCTCGACGTCCATGGTGTCGATGGCCCGTGAACCGCTGTTTCGCGCTTCGGTCAGCAGATGACCGCGATCTTGCATCATGTGTGTCCGCCGTGGGCGTCGACGCTTGAACCGTCGAAATAGTGCGCCAGAATTGCGGAATGGTCAAAACCCTGCAACGCCATCCCCAACGCCCCCACCTGACACATCCCGGCCCCATGACCCCATCCGGCGCCGATTAATTCAACCGACAGCACCCGGTCGTGATCGTCACGTTCGATTCGCACGTCGAACGCGCTGCTGTACAGAAACGACTCGTGCAATGCGTGACGGATCCAATACTGATCGTGAATCGCCAGTGACCGATGCCGGTCGTCGCGGTCCACGTATTCAACCGTCAGGTCGATCGCCCGGCCGCCGCGCGCTCGTCGGGTCACGCGCAGATCGCGGAGCGCCGCGATTCCGTCCGATCCCGTTCGCCCGATGCGATCTAGACCCTTGCGCTGCAGGATGTCCACCAACTGGTCCGCGCGGTAACCAACCCGCCAACGGAAATGCGTTGATCCGTCGTCCACCCGTCCCAAACACCGCGCCGCCACCTCGGCCGGCACCACGGCCGGACTGCAATACGCCCGCGTCTCGTTTACGATGGACGCAGCCACGTATTCAGCGATGTTGTTGTCGCCGACCCGTGCGAATGCGTGCATCCGATCGCTCGCGGGTGCGTCCACCGACCCACGTTGACCCGACTTGGCATGTCCCCAAACTTCGTCGCCCGATTCCGTTATTCCGCCGCAACACTTGGCATAGTTCGCATCCACCACGGCTCCGCCACGGTGAATCAACACCTGACCGCGGGTGTCCGAAACGGCCGACCGCGCCGCCGGCGTGACGGCCGCAGTGCCCTGGTATCGCTGGCAACAATCGTCGTTGCAGAAATCGATCCCCAGCGATTGGTGTTTTCGTTCCGACGCCGCGGCGATCCACGACCGCGCCACGACCGCGTGGGCCCGCATAAACGCCCGTGGGCACTCGCCGCTCATTTCCGACGTGATGACGCCTTCGAGATAGGGTTCGATCGGCAGTACGTTCACCAGCATCAACGCGCTATCCACGACGGACAACTCCAGGTCACCCGCCAGCGTCACATCATGCCCGGACTGCCAGTGAAACCCGCGCCCCGCGACGCATCCCTCGACGATGACACCCAATACGTCGCTGCGGGCTGCCACCCCTGCTGCTGGTTCGCCGCCGAATTCACCGCATCGGCCGCCGACCGGCGCGAGGTGCCAACGGTCCCGGCGCCCGATGTGTTTCCCGTCCGCCTGAACCGCCACCCCGTCGCCGTCGGCGTGTGCCGACAATCTTGCATGGCCCACCGTGCGGCCATCCACTCGATACCCGCCGTACGGAAAACGCAAATCCAACGACGCCCGCCGATCAACCGGCAGGACAATCCCGATCCGGACAAACGGTGGACAGGCTGGGTTCGAGGTGCCATCGGCCATGATTGATACGGCATCATAACGCGAATCATCGCTCCGACGCCAAACGCCCGTCGCCGGCTCGAAGCCCGCCATCCCAGGCTTCCCGCACCATTGGTTGACACGTGCCCGCGCCACCCCTAGCATGACCCGAACGACGCGGGGTGTGGCTCAGTCTGGCTAGAGCGCTTGGTTCGGGACCAAGAGGTCGCAGGTTCGAATCCTGTCACCCCGAGTCATGAAGCCTGCCGTCGGCAGGGTACGTGTATAGCGTGGGGAACCCCGATTCAGAGCCGCGGGCGCAAGCCCGCGGTTTCTTAAATCGCGGGGCGCCTTCAATCCTCCCAGCACCGGGCTCGCGCCCGGTGCTCTGAAACAAGTGGAATACGCTAAACACGTACGTGGCAGGCTTTGTGGTTTTTGTGGGTCTTCATCCCAGGGGATCGGTGGAAATCCGTCGATTCCTGCCATGATGGGGGTTGGCAAGCACTACATCGCGAGATCCCGAAAATTGGCGTTTCTGTCGCGCGTGCCCGGTGAGATTCGGTGCCGCCTTCTACCCTGCCGCTGAGCATGCTCCACCTCCGTACCGGGAAACTGCTTCTTCGCCCCTTCGTACCGGGTGACGCGCCGGCGTTCGCACGGTATCGCTCCGACCCCGATGTGGCTCGCTATCAGAGTTGGACTTCCCCGTATTCGCTCGCGGCGGCCGAGGAACTGGTCACGCAGATGCAGGGCAGGCACCTCGTCCCACCGCGGCCGGGCGAGTGGAATCAGGTTGCCATCCAATTGACGGACGCGCAGCCGGGCGATACGACGCTGATCGGTGATTGCGTGTTCCGGGTGCATCCCGACGATGTTGGCCAGGCGGGCATCGGCTTCACGTCCTCGAAACCACTTCAGCATCTTGGCTACGCGACCCAAGCCGTGCGGGCACTGCTCCGCGCGTTATTCGACGACATGGGGCTGCATCGCGTGACGGCCGCGTGCGATGTGGAGAACCGATCCAGCCAGCGCGTGCTCGAACGGGTAGGAATGCGCCGCGAAGCGCATTTCGTGCAGAACATGTTCTTCAAGGTCGCGTGGCGGAGTGAATACGCCTACGCGATACTCCGGTCTGAATGGTCGGCGGGCGTAACCCGTCCGCCGCCACCTTTCGTCGGCCTTGCTCCTTCACCTACCGGTCGCCGCTTCTCCGGACTCCCGGAATTCCCCAACGGCCACCCACTCCCCAGCTTCGCCGACTCCGGCCAACCCTGATGGCGTTGCCCTCCGAACGAAGACTGCCCTGTCCACCCGACACGGGGGCGCGGTTGGCCAAACGGACACGCGATTCTTCGCGTGGAGGCTGGTGTCATGGCCCGTGAATGGCATTGATTCCGGGCACACGATTCGGTCCCTGCGAAATCCTCTCGCTCCTTGGCGCGGGCGGGATGGGCGAGGTCTATCGCGCGCGGGACACGCGCCTCAATCGTGACGCGGCCATCAAGGTACTGCCCGAAGCAATGATGCGGGATGCGGATCGCATCGCCCGCTTCGAATGCGAGGCCAAGGTGCTGGCCCTCCCTCAATCATCCCGGCGCTAACCGCACCGGCAAGGTAACCCTGACGGTCGTTCCATGGAGCGGTCTGCTTTCGATTGCAATTCTTCCGCCGTGGGCTTCGGCGATCGAACGGCAGATGGACAGCCCCAGGCCCGCGCCGCGGTCCTTGGACGATCTCGAATCGTCCACGCGGTAGAATCGATCGAACACGCGCGGCAGGTGATCGCCGTTGATGCCGATTCCCGTGTCCGCGATCGTCATCTCCGCGACGCCGTCGTGACGAATCAGACCGACCACCACCCGTCCCGGTCCGGGCGTGAACTTGACGGCGTTATCGACCAGATTGCTGAGCAGTTGTTTGATACGCCCGTTGTCGCCCTCAATCGTCACCGGCGCTACCGGATCAAATTCCAGTTGCAGGCGGCGATCTTCCGCCAGTGGCCGAAACAGATCGACCACGTCGGACACCGCTTGATTCAGATCGACGCGCTCGCGGATCAGGACGTTTTCCCCCGCGTCCAATCGGGCAAGCAAAAGCAGGTCCTCCGCGATCCGCTGAAGCCGTTCGTAATGCGACAGTTGTTCTTCAAGAACCTGACGCAGTTCATCGGACGAACGCGGCCGGGACAGCGCCACCTCCGCCGCGCCGCGTAACGCCGACAGCGGAGTGCGTAACTCATGCGATGCGTCGGCCGTGAACTGCTTGAGTTGCCGCACATAGCGTTCAATTTTCGCGAGCATCTCGTTCAGCGTCACCGCCAGCCGATCGAATTCGTCCCCGACGCCCGCGACCGGCATTCGTTGGTTCAGCTTCGCGGCGCCAATGCCCTGAGCCGTCGCCGCCAGTTGCCGCAGCGGCACCAGGCTCCGCCACGCGAGAAATCGGCCGGCCGCCAGCGCCAGCAAGACAGCCAATGCAAGCACCACCGCGCAAATCCGGCGAAACTCCCCGAGCGATGCCGCCGTCCACTCGAGCGAGTAACTCGCCTGGGCGAAACAATCCCGGCCATCCGGGAGCCGTTCCCGGAGAGTACACAATCGGTACGCAACCGTGCCGTCGGGTGGGACGATGGTCTCGAAAAAGGGTCTTGACCCTGGTTGCGGATCGTGCCTCGGTGGTCGCCAGTGAGCGGCCACCATGTCGTTCGCGTCGCTGGTAATAATGAGCTTTCCGTGGAGATCGAGAATGCGGAAGCCCAGATCGTTCCGCAAGCGGGATCCAAGTTCCTGTCGGATGTCGCCTTCCAATTGGACTTCGCTCCCCGTGTGGTGATGGGTCGCGCCGAGGAACTCGTACACCTCGCCCACCAGAAACGCGTCCACCTGGTCGCGCAGCGAGATGGAGACGCCGACGTAAAGCGCTCCGCACAGGAGTAATGAAATCGCGAGGGTGACCGCCGTTCCCCAAAGGGTGAGCGTCCAACCGATGGGCACGCGCCGCCCGCTACGATTCGGCGGATCGAAGGACATAGCCCACTCCGCGGACGGTGTGAATCAACGGCGGATCGAACCGGGCGTCGATTTTCTTTCTCAGCCGGTTGACGTGCACGTCGATCACGTTGGTCATGGGATCCTGATTCATGTCCCAGACGTGTTCCAGAATCATGGTGCGTGAGAGCACGCAGCCCGCGTTACGGGCCAGGTACTCGAGCAGTCGGTATTCGTTCGCGGAAAGGTCAATACGGGTTCCACCGCGGCGCACGTCGCGGGCCAGTATGTCGATGGTCAGATCGCTGACCACGATGGGGTTGCCCACCATCGCCCGCCCCCGGCGCAACAACGCCCGAATCCGCGCCAGCAACTCGGCGAAGCTGAACGGCTTGGCCAGATAGTCGTCGGCCCCCAGATCCAGACCCTTCACCCGGTCATCCACCGAATCGCGCGCGGTCAGGCAAATCACGGGGGTTTGCTTTTCCCCACGGCGCAGGTCATGCAGAACCTTGAAACCGTCCTTGCCCGGCAGCATCAGGTCGAGCACGACGACATCGTAGTCATTGGTCAGCGCCAGACGGCATCCGTCAATTCCGTTGTCGGCCAGTTCGACGACGAACGAAGCCTCGCGCAGGCCCTTGCCCACGAATCCCGCGACCGCCGGCTCATCTTCAATCACCAAAGCCCGCAAATACAATTCTCCTTCCGCCCCATTCGCTGACGCCAACGACTTCGGCGACGCCGAGACCAGTCTAGTTCCCGGATCATCGTCGGCCAATCGACGTCGCCCACCGATGAACGACTTGTCATCATCACGTCACACGGGCGTGCGGGACGACCGCTAAGATACCGACCGTGTGGACGCTCGCCGGCGGCGCGATGCGCGTGGCATCGCGGGCCATGCGTGAGCCGTATGACCAGGAGAAAACTCATGAGTTTCGGGTGGATCTGGACGGCGTTGATTGGTTTGGCGGCGTTATTCCTGTTGTCCAGCGGTCTGAGCGCGGTTCCGTCCGACCTTGTTTCCGACAGCTTCGCGGATGTGATCCTGTCCTGATGCGGATTGCTCGGGCCACTGCGATCCCCCGTGACCCGCGACGCCCTCGCCGCGGGTCGCGGGGTTTGCGGTTCCCGCGTCAATTATTACAGGAATGTCATTTTGACGACCGTTGATTGCCCGTGCGGCGCGGTTATCATCCCCGGCGGGACGTTCCCCATTGGCAGGGGAGCCGTTCATCGATGCCCGGTGGCGCGTTTCCTGCGCGGTCGGAGACGCGGGTCGCCGGCGGTGTTCGAAGTAGTATCTCGAAGGAGTCATTGCCCATGCGAAAGGATTGCGCACTTCGGAATGCAGCCACGATCGGAGTCGTTTGCCTCGGCGCGGCGGTCCCGCTTCACGCCCAAACGTCGGACGGGGCGACGGAACCTGGGATGTTCAGCCTGCAGTCAGGAATCTGGCAGGCCGACCCCGGACTCGCGCAGGATGCGGCGTCGGCCGACGCGACCGAGCTCGAAGAATCATGGGAAATCAGCGGTCCCATCTTCCTGCGTAGCGCCGATCCCGAACCGCCGGGCGAGGTCGTGGTCAAAAACATCTTCGGGTGGGAAACGACCAAGGGTGGCGGCAACAGCGACTGGGAATACGAACTTGAAATCGAGTGGGGCGTGGTCGAGCACCACGAGTTCATTTTCGAAGTGCCGTTCGAACTGGGCGACGGACGCGTCGAGGGCAACGGCGACATCACGTTGGGGTACCATTGGCGGCTGTGGAAGGAAGAGGGTGACTGGCCGGCGTTCGCCATGCGCCAGTTTGTTCGCTTGCCGTCCGGTTATCATTCCAGCGGCGTCGACTACGAATGGCGGGGGTTGTTCACCCGCACGCTCATCCCCGACACCATGCGCCTTCATTTCAATCCGTTCGTCAAATGGATCAACGGCGACAATGAAGAGGAGGCCCGTTCGTTCCGATTCGGCGGGGCGCTGGGCGTTGACTATCGCCTTTCCGCCGACCTGCTTCTCATTGGCGACTACATTTATTCGAGCGGCGAGCTGGAAGATACGCGCGACAACCATACGGCCGAGTTGGGCGTGGACTGGAAAATCGACGAGCGCCAGAAGCTGGGCGTCGCGGCGGAGATCGGCTTGGACGGCGACGAGAACGGGCCGAGTTTCGGCGCGAAGATCAGCTACATGCTCTCGTTCGGCGGCTAGAAGTCTGTTACTCTTTGTTTCTCGTTCAGCCCCGAAGGGGCGAAAGTCAGTAGCGGGGGGCGCAAACCCCCGGACCCTTCACCCTCGGAGGACTAGCCCCGGAGGGGCGAAAGACCGGCGGTGTACGCCACCCTCTCGTTACCTGAAAACTGAAAACGTACCGACTACCAGCGCCGGCGCGCGAACGGGAAGGCTTCGAAAATGATGCCATCCGTTTTACCATTCGGCGACCGATTGCTTCCGCGCCCTGCTTCAAATGTGCGGCCGGGTTCCCCTCTCCCCGATTGGGGGAGAGCGCAAACTGAAGGGGTGTTCGTGTGCAATCCCGTCCGGTCGGGGATTTCCTTGAAACTGGCGATCGCATGCGTGTCCATCGCGCTCACGGCCGGCGGTGGGTGCGTCGGAGTTGATTCCAACGGCGATTTCCGAAACACATCGGATCAGATCCGCCAGCACACCGGCGCCGAGCAGGTGTACGACCCGGACGGCGACGCCGGGACTGCGGAGAAAGTGAACGACCTTCTCGCCGGCGGCCTGACCGAAGAGGAAGCCGTCAGCGTCGCGCTGCTGAACAACCCCACGTTCCAGGCGTTGTTTCAGGAAATCGGGGCGTGCCGCGCCGACGTCGTTCAGTCCGGCCTGCTGTCCAATCCCACTTTGTCCCTCGGCTTCCGGCTTGTCGAAGGCGGCGGACGCGCGGAAATCACGGGTTCGCTGGCGCAGCAAATCGTCGATCTATGGCAGATTCCCGTTCGCAAACGCATTGCCGAAGCGCAGTTGCAGCGCACCGTCGCGGTCGTCGTCGAGCAGGCCACCCGCGTCGCGGCCGAAGTTCGCGCCCGGTATTACCGCGTGCTGGCCGGTAAACGCGCCGAGGAACTATCCGCCGACAACATGGCATTGATCCAACAGGCGCTCGACGTCGCCCAAGCCCGCCTGCGCGCGGGCGATGCAGGCCCGCTCGATGTGAATCTGGTGCGTATGAATCTGCTGGACGCCGAAATTGAACGGCAGTCCGCGGAAAGAGATCGCGTGGTTGCGGAAGTGGCGTTGGCCGGTGCGCTCGGCTTGAGCAGGTCAAACGCGCCTTTGACGCTCGCCGGCGCACTTCCGCAACCACTCGCGCCGGAGCATGACGAAGCCGAATTGCAAACCGTCGCGACCGAACAGCGGCTCGACCTCCGCGCCGCCCGGCTCGCGGTGACTTCCGCCGAAAACGAATTGGAACGCGAGTGCCGAAACGTCTTCCCTTCCATCGTCCTGGGAATCAACGGCGAGCGCACCGAGCGTCGCGCCATGCCCGGCCGCGACATTCTTGCCGACACCTTGCGCTCCTCCGTAACCGCCGGAACGTTGACGGCTCCGAGCATTCAACCGCGCTCCGAGCGCGAACAGGCCCGCCGGCAGTTCATCGATTCTCTGCTGGGCGCCACCGTCTCCATCACCCTGCCGATCTGGGATCAGAACCAGGCACGGATCGCGCGGGCGCGCTTTGAAGTCATCCGCCGCCGCAAGCTTCTGGACGCGGTGGCCGAAGCGGCCGCACAGCAAGTTCGCGAAAGCCTCGTCCGCAGCCGCGCGGCGCGGGAACTTGCCGTGCTTTTTGATCAGGAAGTGCTTCCCCAAGCCGTTCAGAACCTCGAAGGCGCTCAGTCTCTCTATCGCACGGGGGAACAAGGCATTCTTCCGCTGATCGAGTCTCAGGAAACGCTTGTTCGACAGCGGCGCCGTCACGTGACCGTCCTTCAGGAGTACGCGCTGGCCATGGTCGATCTCGAACTCGCCGTGGGCGGGCGATTGCCGCCGTCGGACGGCGCGACGGAGGAGTCGCCAACCCAGGGCGACTCGGAATGACTTATGCCGCGCGTCTTGGGCGGCGCGCGACAACAAATGGAACGCTTGAGAATGGACAGGATCAACAAGATTCACAAGATTCACGGAATTCACAGAAGGAATGCCTGTTGGGTCCGCGGAGATTGGTACCGGTCAGTCCTCTGGATCTTGTCAATCTTGTTAATCCTGTCTATTCAAAGAGAAAGTGCTTAAGTTGATCCAGAGTGCTGCTTTTGCCGTTGTTTGGGCGTATGGCGGAGTGGTTTTGTGATGTGGCGTCGGTGCCGAACCTGGCAACTGAATTCGTGTTACGGGCAGTCGGCGCGCGCATTCATCTGCGAATGGCGCCAAGCATTCCGGCGGGTTATTGTCTGCGGTGTATTCGCCGCGATGAGTTGTGCGCCTCTGACGGCCGCAAGCGACTCACCAGCCCCACCGCCTGCTACCGTTCAGGGAGCCGTCCCCGAGTCGGCGCTGACCACCGTCAAATTGACCGCGGAGGCGGCCGCACGGCTGGGAATCGAAACCGTTCCGGTTGAGGAGCGTTCCCACGCCGGGGAATCGGTTCTGCCCGGCGAAATCGTCGTGCCACCGGGCCATCGGCTGACCGTGAGCGCTCCATTCGCCGGCAGCGTGTCCCGACCCCGGGATCGAGACTGGCCGACGACCGGCCAACGGGTTTCGGCCGGCGAAGTCCTCGCCGACCTGCTGCCCGCTCTCTTCGATGGCGAGGGCGCCCAAGTTTACACCACGGGCGAACGCATCGCCTCGTTCAAACTCCATGCCGATTTGTCGACCGCGATCACTGACGCCGAAAGCCAGGCCGCGGCATCCCACGTCCAGACCGACGCCGCGCGCATCGCGGTCGCTCGGGCGAAGGAACTCCTCGACGAAAACGTGGGCAGTCGCCGCGCTTACGACGAAGCCACGGCGGCGCTGGCCACGGCCGAGGCCGCACTTGATGCCGCCGGCAATCGACTCAAGACACTGCGGGCCAATCACGCTGATTTTTCGGCACACGGTCTGTTGCCATTGGCGATTCATTCCCCTCTTGAGGGCGTCCTATCGAATGCAAACGTCGCCCCGGGTATGGTCGTCTCGCCCGGACACGTGTTGTTTGAAGTCCTCCAGCTCGATCCCGTATGGGTTCGAGTTCCGGTCCTCACGAGTGATTGGCTCCGATTCGCAAACGCCACGAATGCCGCAGTAACGCGTCTCGCCGACCCACGTCATTCGCCCGGATCGCAGGCGAGGCGCATTCCTGCTCCACCGGCGGCCAACCCAATTGCCAACACCATTGACGTTTTCTTCTCGCTTTCCAACCCGGACGGCAGCTGGCGGCCGGGAGAGCGCGTCGCTGTAAAGCTGCACAGCGGTGAGGCCGTCACACGCCCCACGGCGCCGTGGTCCGCCGTTGTCTTCGATATCCACGGTGGCGCGTGGGTCTACGTCCAGACCGAAACCTTCACCTTCGCCCGCCGGCGGGTCGAAATCGAGCAGGTCGACGGCGACACGGCTTTCATTCGGCGCGGCGTCAAACTCGGAGATCGGGTCGTCTCGGTGGGCGTGGCCGAACTTTACGGCACCGAATTCGGCATCGGAAAATAACAGACGAACCATGTCGAGCCCACGCCCATGATGACTTGGATCGTTGAAACGTCTCTTCGATTTCGAATGATCGTCGTGGCGCTGGCCGCGGCCGTAATCGTCTTGGGCATACAAACCGCGAGCAAGACGCCGCTCGATGTTTTTCCGGAATTCGCTCCGCCCCTCGTCGAGATTCAGACAGAATCGCCGGGACTGTCCACCGAAGAGGTCGAAAGCCTCATCACCGTTCCGCTCGAAAACGCGCTCAACGGCACACCCTGGCTGAAGACCATTCGCTCAAAATCCGTACTCGGCCTCTCCGCCATCGTGCTCATCCTCGAAGACGGCACCGACGTCATGCGCGCTCGTCAAATGGTTCAGGAGCGGCTGGCCATCGAGGCCCCACGTCTTCCCGCGACCGCCCGGCCGCCCGTCATTCTCTCTCCGCTGTCCAGCACCAGCCGCGCCATGAAAATCGGCGTGTCTTCAGACGCTCTGTCGCAGATGGAGCTCACCGATCTCGCGAAATGGACCATCCGGCCCCGTCTGATGGCCATTCAGGGCGTCGCCAACGTCGCCATTTGGGGGCAACGCGACCGGCAGTTTCAGGTCTTGCTTGATCCTGAGCGGCTTCGCCTCAACGGGATCACGCTCAACGAAGTCGTGCGCGCATCGGGCGACGCCGTCGTCGTCAGTGCCGGCGGATTCATCGACACCCCCAATCAGCGGCTGCCCGTCCGCCAGCCTTCCCCGGTAATGACCACGGACGACTTGGCGCGATCCATCCTGCGCTTTCGTGACGGCGTCCCGCTACGTCTAGGCGACGTCGCCGACGTGATGGAAGGGCATCCCGCCCCGATTGGCGACGCGGTCATCAACGACGGCCCCGGCCTGCTGCTTATCGTTGAAAAACAACCGTGGGGCAATACTCTTGACGTCACCCGCAAGGTCGAAGACGCGCTCGTCGCTCTGCGGCCCGCATTGTCCGGCGTGAATGTCGATCCCACGATCTTCCGCCCGGCCACGTTTATCGAAACCTCGATCGACAATCTGACCAACGCTATGGGGCTGGGCTGCCTAATCGTGGCCATTGTTCTTATCCTCTTCCTGTTCAACTGGCGAACCGCACTTATCAGCCTCATCGCCATCCCATTATCTCTGCTGGCCGCGTCCGTCGTGCTTTATCTCCGCGGCAACACCATCAACACCATGACCCTGGCCGGTCTGGTGATCGCGGTCGGTGAAGTTGTGGACGACGCGATTATAGACGTTGAAAACATTGCCCGACGTTTGCGGCTGAACCGTCAGTTGGGCAATCCACTTTCGCACTTCCGCGTGGTCCTGAGCGCGTCTCTGGAAGTTCGCAGCGCGGTCGTATTCGCCAGCTTGATCGTCATTGTCGTATTCATGCCCATCTTCTTTATGCACGGGCTTGCCGGTTCATTTTTTCGGCCCCTCGGTCTATCCTACGTGCTCGCCATCACCGCGTCGCTGCTGGTCGCGTTAACGGTAACACCCGCTCTCTGTCTGCTGTTGCTTCCGTCATCGGTCACGCGAATTGTCGACGCGCCCTTCGTTGCGCGACTCAAGCGATGGTACTCCCGCATCCTTCCGTTGACCGTCCACAAGCCGGGGCTCGTCGTTACCTTTCTGCTGATTGCCTTTGTGGTGACCGGTGCGTCGCTTCCCTTCCTGGGAGAGGAGTTTCTGCCGAATTTTCAGGAACGCGACTTTCTGATGCATTGGGTCGAGAAACCCGGCACGTCACTCGACGCCATGCGGCGAATCACCGTTCAGGTCAGTCGCGAATTGCGCGGCATTCCCGGCGTTCGCAATTTCGGGTCGCACATCGGACGGGCCGAGGTCGCCGATGAGGTCGTTGGACCGAATTTCACCGAATTGTGGATCAGCGTCGATCCGAATGTCGACTACGCATCCACTCTGGCGCGCATTAAAAACGTCGTGGCCGGTTATCCCGGTCTCTATCGCGACGTGCTCACCTATCTCAAGGAGCGCATCAAAGAGGTGCTCACCGGCGCCGGCGCCACTATGGTCATCCGTCTCTACGGCCCGAACATGGACATCCTCCGCGAGAAGGCCGCCGAGGTTCAACGGACCATCGCGGATGTCGACGGCGTTGAGGATCTCAAGATTGAGGCTCAAATAGTGGTTCCCCAGGTAAGCGTTCGCGCCCGGCACGACGCCTTGAATCGCTTCGGACTCTCGGCCGCGGACGTTTGCCGCGCGGTCGAAACAATGGTCCGCGGAGTCAAGGTCGGCGAGATTTATGAAGACCAGAAGATATTCGAGGTCGTCGTCTGGGGGCAGGAATTGGCTCGGCGGGACATCGCCTCTCTGGCCGGCCTTCTTTTGGACACGCCCGGCGGCGGACACGTTCGCCTGGTCGATCTGGCCGACATTGAAATTGTCCCGACGCCCAATATCATCAATCGCGAACGTGCGTCGCGGCGCATCGACGTCACCTGCAACGTCCGCGACCGGGACCTGAGCGCCGTCGCCCGCGAGATTGAGCAACGCGTGGCTCCGCTCGAATTCCCGCACGGCTACCACCCGGAATTCCTCGGTGAGTTCGCCGCCCGCCAGGAATCTCGTGATCGTCTCCTGGGCTTTTCGGCGTTTGCCCTTATCGGGATATTCCTTCTGCTTCACGCAGATTTTCAGTCCTCGCGCCGTGCGGCGCTGGTATTCGTGTCGCTGCCCTTCGCCCTTATCGGCGGGGTGATCGGGGCCTTGCTCGGAGGCGGCGTCCTTTCGCTCGGTTCGCTGGTCGGGTTCGTCACCGTCCTCGGCATCGCCGCCCGGAACGGCATCATGCTGGTCAGCCACTATCAACATCTCGAGCGCGAAGGCACGCCCTTCGGCGTGGAACTGGTCACGCAGGGCGCCCTCGAACGCCTCGCGCCCATTCTCATGACCGCCCTCTGCGCAGGGCTCGGACTGTTGCCGCTGGTCCTCGCGGGGAACAAACCCGGGCACGAAATCGAGTTCCCCATGGCCGTTGTGATCCTTGGCGGCCTCGCGACCTCGACCGTTCTCAATCTGTTGTTAATGCCTTCCTTGTATCTCCGGTTCGGACGCCTGCCCACCGCACCGCTTCCTGGTGCGTCGACCGGATCGGCCGGATTCTGATCGGTGTTAAGACGCGTTGCACGCGACCGTACACCGACTTGACGGCTTGGGCGCTCGCGTGACAATCCCCCGTACGCGATCGATGGATGAAAGCGTGTGGATTCGGTCGATGGACCCTTGGGGGTCTCAACGTGAAGCGCGCCCGCGCCACGCGGAAGGGAATCACCCGACGCCATGTTCTGAAAGGCACGGTCGCCGGCGGAACTGCCTTTTCCGTACTGCCGTTGCTGCCGGGATGCCCCGATTTCCTGCAGGACATTCTAGAGCAGCAGCCTCGCGAGTGGCGGACGCTGCACTTCGATTTTTCGCATGTGAGCGACGAGCACAGGAATGAACGGCTCGTCGTTCACGTTCCGGGCAGCTCTTCACACTTGAGCGTGCTCAGGCCCCATGACGGTGCGTCTCGCCGGCGGTTCCGTGGAGTGAATGCGGCGCTGGGAGACATCACCGATGAATCGCTTACCCATTACGCCGAAGGCATTTCGCTTCCGGCCGACGCGCTGCAGCTCTACTGGGTGACGCTCGGCGAGCGAAAGACCGGCAATCCCCGTCTGGTGGGCGCGTTCCTGCATCTACCTCGCGACACCACCGAGGTCATCGACAAGCGGGCGCGCTAACGCCCCGGCGGCGCGTCGGTGCGCAGCCGCAAGGTGCGGAAATACGGCGGGCGCGGACAGATCGCGGGCGCCGGCGGGGTAAGTTCCGTCGATCTGATCGACTTTCAGACGCCTCATGACGCCGCGCGGGCTTTCGTCTTTCAACATCCTGAAATCCGCAACCTGGCCCCGACTCTCGCGGGGGTGGTGCAGGACATCATCGACTCGACGCCGGAACTGGACGATTTCGCGACGGCGATCGCCGCCCAGGGACCGGCGGACACGGACAGCGGTTGGATGCGTCTTGTTCCCGTGACGAATGACGATGGCACGCCGGCGCTGGATTCGGCCGGGAGTCCGCTGATTCAGCAGGATCCGTCGCAGGATACGCTCGACGCGGCACAGCGCGTCATTTTGAGCGTGCTGCGACGCGTGCCGAACGAACCGGATCTGGAGGGATCGAACTGGCACGGAAACGTCGGCCGGGCATTCGTTAATCAGTCGGCTCCGACCGTGGCGGGCGCTGCGTTTGGCGTCCGACAGTTCGCGGCGAGCGCCGGGTTCCGCGCTGCGCTCAGTTTCCCCGCCGACACCGCGGTTCCCAACGACCTTTACGGGCTCTTGTTTCGCGCGTTCAACGCAGACGCAGACCGGAGCTTCTCGGTGGTTGTCGAGAACATTTACCTGAGGTCTCTCGACGCCTGGGTGGAGTTTCGAGACGCGGGGGGGGTGTCGCTGCCCGTCGAAGAGCCCACCGCAAGTGATTTGCCGGATCAGCAACTGAAATTCCTCTCAGCTCTACCATCAAACTCCACGATCATGGGCATCCCTCTGTTGGACGACGACACCCTGCGACACGTGACGCTGGCCGGCACCTTCCCAGCCGATGCAACGACCGCCCGGCTGGTTTTCGGCACTCTCGGTCTGGGAGGGCCGGTGATTTCGCCCGCCGCGTACCATGCCTCCGTTCGAACGCTGGTGATCAACCTCGCGATTCCTACTTTCCTGCTCGCGCTGGGCATCGGGATTCAGTATTCCGGCGTGCTCCAGCCGATTCTGGAAGATCCTGAATTCCTCGCGGGTATCGCCGCGGCGGCGGCGTTTCTCGACGCCGGCGGTTCGTTCGCCTACGTCGCGTCCACCGGTGACTGGCAGACGGTGTTCGCGACCAACGCCAACCTGATCCTGACGCTGCTCCTCACGCAATCGCCCAAGTTCGCCGCCGCCCTGCTGGGTTATGCCTCGGGCCAGGAGCTGACTCAGGCCATTCCGTTCGTCGGATGGGCGATCTAGGCCGTCTCCCTTGCCGCCGATCTATCGACCTTGGCCGAAACCACCGGGGAGGTGTTGTCCTCTCCGGCGGTATTCGACAACAGCATCACGCTGACCCAGGACACGACCGTGGTCGTGGGGCACGATCCCGAAAACTTCCAGTACCCGCCGGCGCCACGCGACTCCAGCTCTTCGCCACCTACGCGGGCGCGAGCGTCTATCGAGCCGAGGCGGCGATCGAGACGCCGCGCTCCGACCCGCTTTCCGTCTCGTTCGTCGGCGTGCCCTCCGGTGGAAACGTCGAGATACGCGTGCTAGGCAATGTCTCAAAACGGTGCTTTCGCGTGGAGGGCGATGGGGTGAGAATGCGGGGGTGGTTCCTTTCAGGCCAAGGAGGGCGTACGCATGGCTCGGCTGTCGCAGGCGACCTTGAACGGCGCGAACTTCACCAACGCCGCATTCGCCACCAGCCCGGGCTCGTGGAGCTTTACCGATCAGGACGGTCTGCCCTACTCCATCTCCTACGGCCCGGCCATCTTCGACCCGCTCGCGACGACGCAATGCATCTGTCCCGACGGTGCCCCCGGCGGCCTCGGCGGATGTTCCGGCGCAAGGTTGACCCCGCATCGCGCCGGCCCGTTCCCGCCCACGCCCACTTGCGTCCCAAGCCCCACGGCCTGGTGCCCAAGGCCCTCCGGATAGCATGCCCATTCATAAACCCCATCAGGGACGACGCACGGCGGCACCGGCCGTCCCCGCACGATCCACGCTCCCGATCTTCCTCCCACCGGGCAGCGATTCTGCGAAAACGCAGATCAATCCGCGTTTTTCGCCCAGGAATTGTGTTTTTCATCTGCCGGTCGCGAACGGAGACGCCTTGGGGCAGGCGGCGACAACCGTTACGATTACCATGTCGGGGGTCAGCAAAACTGCCCCGACACGGCGTAACTGGTTGATGCCGGATGATTTGCCACCGTAGCTCAGTTGGCAGAGCAGCGGTTTTGTAAACCGCAGGTCGTGGGTTCGAGTCCCACCGGTGGCTTGATCGCACGCCTTCGCATCGCTTCGCAATTCATCGCCCTTTTCGGCAAAAGAACCCGTTCCCTTGATATGACAGCTTGCGGCACTCGGCGACGGCTTTTCGTCATGCGGCGCACCATTTCGCACCGTTTGGCGTCCCAACCGCCGTCGTATCTGCTGTCGCGCGGAATCGTAGGTTCCCGTCGCACATTTGCGTTCGCGGTCTGGTCCGTTCGACGGGTACGACACGGCCGACAGGGCGTCGGCTTGCTCCCCGAACACCGTTTGCGAGCGGCGATCCATCGGTGGCGTGACCGTCGAGCCCTTGTGTTTGAACAAGCTCCCGCCCCCGTACGGCCGCTGCCGCTTTATCGTGCCACCTTTGCTTTCCGTTTGCCCCCCGCACCGGACGGCGGGCCGATACCAGCCCGTCGGGCTCATCGGTCTTGGCCGCGCCGCGCGATGCACGCTCCAGTTTTTCAACCGTCGAAATCGACGCCGCGGTCGGGCCGCGTGCCGCGATTTCCCGAATCGGCCATCACGGACCGGCCGGGCAGTCGCAAGTATTGACGCCGGCGAAAGCGTCGAGGACGCCGAGGATGTCAAAAATGTCGATCGTCCCGTCACCGCTCGGGCAGCCGATCAGGTCGACGTTTGACTCCGTGCACGGGGCGATGAACACGCCGGCGAAGCCGTCCAGGACGCAAAGGATGTCGAAGATGTCCACGCCGGCGTCGTGGTTTACGTCGCCGAATTTGCGCTGCGGATGGTCGCAGTAACCGAACGCGCACGCGTCCTGCGTGCAGACGCTTTCGTCGTCACAGTCTACGGCGCTAACACAGGGCGCCGGGGCATCGGCCGCGTGCCAGAAGCCGTCGGAGAACTCGTAGTTGGCGCTGCCGACCACGCCCACGCCGCCGTGCTGGGCGGTGGAGGCGATCAGCGTGTAATTGCCTCCCAGCCGTTGCGACGCGTGTTCAATCTGGTTCGAGACCAGAATCACCTCAACCGGCCGCTGCGAGTCGTCGCCGCCACGATCGATTCCGGCCGCCGCGGTGTTCGATTCGCCGGGAACGGGCGCGATGCTCTGCGAGAGCGTGCCACCGCTGTTGATGTCGAACGCGACCAGACTGGCCGGACAATTGGGCGACTCGCATTCGTCGGGCACGCCGTTGATGTTGCAGTCGAAGCTGTCGCCGCGGCCGATGTCGCAGATGTCGGGCACGTCGTTGCCGTTGCATTCCGGCTGGCACTCGTCGGGCACGCCGTTGTCGTCGCAGTCCTCGCTGGTGTGGAAGGCGATGTCGCAGGTATCGGGCTGCAGGTTGTTGTTGCAGTCCAAGCTGGTCATGTCCGCCAGGTCGCATTCATCGGGGATCAGGTTTCCGTTGCAGTCTTCGCTGGTGCCCACCGCAATATCGCAGCCGTCGTCCTGCGTGTTGTTGTTGCAGTCGATGAACCCTGCCGGCGTCGGCTCCGACGCTTCGGGGCTCAGCGACGGCGGGACGATCCGTCCCCACCATGTTCCCCATCGGTCCGCGTTCGGCCCGACCCCGACGGACGTGGCCGCGTACTCCTGAAGCGTCCAGATAGTGCGATCGTCCACCGGATCGATGCACGTGGCGCTGTAATCGCCCCAGCGGTTGGCGCCCGATCCGAAGTCCTTGAAGTAGGTGTCTTCACCGGCCTTCAACACATGGATCGGGCCCGTTGTTCCGGCGGAGTCTCCGCTGGCCCGACAGGCGTACACGGCTTCGGCGTAGCGGGTCGCGTCGCTGCGAGAGAATCCGAGGCACAGGTCATTGCCGCAGTTGACCGCGATGCTGGGGAAGAAATGATGCACGTCGAATCCGCCGTCCAACACCCCGGACTGCACGATCGGGCTCGGCATGCCCGCCGGGTTGAGCTGATACCAGAACGCGGCCGTTCGATCGAGTGTGGGACTGGGCGCGGCCGGCAGCCCGCCGGAATGCGTGCACCAGACCGTGCCGTTGCGAAAGACGGCGTTGAGGATCCGCGGATCGTTGGTGCGGATGCGGCTGGACGAGCCGAGTTGTGGGGCGCTGATCTGGTAGTTTCGAAAGTTGTTGGCGACGGCAAAGAAGCCGGTCGCAGAGAAGACCGAGCCCGGGACGACGGACCAGACCGGCGCTGCGCCGCTGCCGGTGATTCGGGAGAAGCGGAGCAACTGGGCGTACGACGCAGTAATGTAATAGCCGGGATTGTCCACGATGTACATCACCGGCTCGCCGCCGTCATAGGTGAGGCAGGGCTGCAGCGTGAAGCTGGAGACCCCGCCGCTGGTATCGAAATACCGCGGAAAAATGGACAGCGTGAACGCGCCGCCCGCGAGCCAGGCGCTCTTGTCGATGACCCACATCTGGGCGCCGCCGAAGCTGTTGGTCGCGTTGGTGAACATGTTGTTGGTGATGGCCACCCAGGTGGAGTTGATGCCCACGCCGGGATAGTCGGCCCAGTAGGTGTCCGCCGCGTCGGCGTCGATGAAATAGAAACTCCACGTGCCGGTTGGGTCGTCCGTGGCGCTGGCGGCGAAACAGACTCTGGAAAATGGGCTGCGCGATTGCGCTACCGCGACCGCGATCCATCGATTGCTCAGCGAATCGAAGTGCACCTTGGGATCGAACGGCGTGCTGGCCACGGATGCCCAAAACGTCTGCAGAGAGACGCGGCTGATCAGACAGCCGTTCTTGTTCTGAATCTGAACCTGCGAGTTGAGCATGGTGACGACGTGATTGGGCCCCACGGCGCCCATGGTGTCCGGGGGAATGGTCACCCCGTTGTCGGGCAGACCGATGAAGTCCTCAACTAATGCCGGCTCTCCGCCGCCGGCGGCACAGCTTCCGGCGGCCGAAAAGGGCGGCGAGGATTCCGCACGCTCAATCCCGATGGACGAACGGTTGATTCCGTCCGCCGACGACAAGGGACGGGGCGGCGGACCCTCCAGAAACGGGATCACCTGCGCCGTCTCGGGACCGGGAGGCAGCGCCGCTCGGTGCAATCCCTGAACGATTTCGTCCCACGTCAGCACGGCCGCGGGTTCCATGCGGATGTGTTCCGGCTGGGGCGCGTCCGGCGCCGCCCCGCAGGCCAACACCAGCACCGTGAGCGTTTGTGTCAGAAGCATCTCATTCCCTCCGTTCTCTGGGGTCCGTACCTGCGCGCCGCTTCAAACGGCGGCCCCGCTGACCCTTCGTGACCCAAACCGTTCGTTTCCGAGCGCCGACGCCCCCGGTACGATCGTCGCCGCGATTCACGCCCCCCCGAGCCCACGGTTCCCAGCCCCAGCGGGCCTTCATTTCCACGCCGCCGCCGGCTTCATCCGTGCGTTCTTCCCTTCACACCTTCGAACCTTCTCCCCCCCCGTCCCTCCGGGCCTTCGTGCATGTTTCGTCACTTTACCCACATAATCCACGCCACCAACGCGGCTTTACCTCGCCTCGTCTGCCCGATAAAATGCTCTTGCCGGCGCACGTGATGAGAGACCGGAAAGGAGCAAACGGGCCATGCACGCAATCCGCGGAAGATTCGACGGCGAGAAAGTTACAGTCCCCGACGCGGCGCTCCAATTGCCCCCCGGCGAAGTGATCGTGGTGTTCGTCGAACGCGGCGATGAACCAGCCGACCGCGACGCTTGGATCAAGTCCCAGGAACGTGCCTTCGCCGAAGTCTGGACCAACGCCGAGGACGCCGTTTATGACACGATTTGAACCGGGCGACGTCGTCCTCGTTCGGTTTCCATTCACCAACCTCTCCGCGGTCAAGAAACGACCGGCGTTGGTCGTCAGCCCGGGCGATTTCACAGACCGGCACGGCGACGTGGTCATCGTGGCCTTGACCAGCCAACCGCAACCGACCGAAGAGGACAGCCTGCAGGGGTGGATGACGGCCGGACTGCTCAAGGAAACCTGGCTCAAGCCGCTGATCGGGACGGTCGCCGCCGGAGTTGTCGAGCGACGATTGGGGAGTCTTTCACCGTACGACCGGTCGCGAGTCGCCGCCACCCTTCGCCGCCTCATCGCATCCATGTTCCGTGGGTGAGACGTCATGTCGTCATTCCTGGTTCCCTTCGCGTAACGCCTTCACTTCACCCGCATGATCCAGACGACCGACATGTTCGTCGGGCGAACGTACGCGAATATAGCCGACTCAACGGGGGTGTTTGCGCACCAACAGGCAGGCGAACCATTGTTCTGATTGACGTCAAAAGTGCGGATTCCGTCGTGCTCAAAGGCCCAATTATTTGCGTGCGACGTTCGGTACTGCTGTCCGGCCCCACTGTTGCCGTCGTAGACGAAAGTGGCATCCTGCAGGTTCCCGGAGCCCATTCCACCCCTGAGGAACCTTCCTCCACCCGTGTATCCAACGGGCGGCGTGTCATTCAACGGTGGGATCAGTTGCCCGTTCAGCGGACTGCCGGAGGCGTTGATCGTCGCCGTCCCGCTCGGATTCGTGCATTCGATCCATCCGTCGGGCAACGCGGGCACTCCGGGCAGATTCTTGTGCCACGCAATGATCGACCCGATCGGCGGTTGGAACGCGGCCTGGTGCGAATAGGGCGAGGCCGCCAGCGCGTGGTCCGGCGTCAGTTGTTGAAACCCGTTGACCCCGTCGTTGAACCAGATGCGCAGCTTGGTGTCACCCGCGTTGAACACCGACGGCGCGAGGGCTGTCATGGTGTAGGCCGGTCCCGTGCCGCCCAGCAGCACGCTGTAAACGCCGGCGTTTACCGTGACGTCCTCGTGGGCGTTGGGCACGCCGTTGAGCACCAGGTTGGAATTGTCGTTGGTCCATAGATTCACCCCCGCGGCATCGACCACCGCGAACTTGAACTGCCCCGCGCCGTCGAACGGCACCCCGTCGACCTTCACCACACCCTGATGATTAATCGTCTGCGGCGCGTCGGCCAGCGCCGCCCGACCCGTGAACGCCGCGACCAGTGCGATTGTCAGTGCCATTACTTGACGCATCGACCCGCCTCCTTCCGAAGAATTGCCCGTGATTCAATACCACCGCCCACGCGACTCGCGGCGCAGCCCGCCGATCGACCCACCCACCGCCGAAGCGCCGGGCTACCCGGCCGTCAGACCCGATCGGCCGCCGCACCTGCCCGTGATGTCCCGATTGATGGTCGCTGTCGTGACCAACCCACGTCCGAATCTACAGCGCCCCCCCCCCCAACGAGTCAAGAAAAATCCGTTGGAAATGGAAAACAACTTTTACGCGTTGCTTGGGAAGCGCGGATCGAGACGTGCGAAGGCAGAAACAGCGAGTGATCACCCGCCGGGCGGGCGGCTTACGGCGGTGGGTTTGCGTAATCGGTGGGTGAGGCTCGGCCGGCCGTCGTTCGCCCCAGCGGGGCGACGGACGGTGGCCACGGGGGGCGATGCGCCGCATCGCGAAACCCGTGGAAACCGTGCCGCATGAATTCCAGCCCCGGCGGGCGCGGAGGAAAGGTCACAGCCAGCGCCACGCGGGCGCCGGTCCGCACGTGTAGGCCGAGCGACGGCGGGGGAATTCCGCGCTTCACTCCTCGGCGGAAGAGCTGCGCGGCACCCACCCACGGAAGTTGGTGGGCCGTGCCCACCCTACAACTGCGAGAAAAAGGTGGGCGGTGCCCACCCTGCGATTACGTGTACACGGGCAAGATGCCCGTGCCGCGAGCGAAACACGGGCGCGACGCCCGTGCCACGACTATGTCGCTTCCGAAACTTCGCCCGCGGCGACGGGTTCGGGTTCGGCGTGGCCGCGTTTTTCGCCCTTGAAGACGAGCATTTCGAGGTCGTCGTCGGACTCGCCGCGTTTGACGTCGACCACCACCGTGTCGCATTCAACATAGTCGTCGCGCAGAATGGCCTCGGACAATGCGTCTTCGACGTATTGCTCAATGGCCCGGCGCAGCGGGCGGGCGCCGAATTTTTCGTCGGTGCCGCGGTCGATCAGGAAATCCTTGGCGCCCTGCGTGAGCACCAATTCGAGGTTCTTGGCCCGCAGACGGTCGGCCAGCTTTTTGACCTCCAGATCGACGATCAAGGTCATATCCTTGTGCGTGAGCTTGCGGAAGACAATGATCTCATCGACGCGGTTGATGAACTCCGGCCGGAAGTAGTTCTCCATCTCGGCCTTTAACGTGGTCTTCATTTTGTCGTACGAGACGTCTTCGTCGCGTTTCTGGAAGCCGAAGGCCTCCTGATGCGTGATTTTCGCGGCGCCGATGTTGCTGGTCATGATCAAAATCGTGTTCTTGAAATCGACGTGCCGGCCGAAGGAGTCGGTCAGACGACCCTCTTCCATGATCTGCAACAGCATGTTGAACACGTCGGGATGGGCCTTCTCGATTTCATCGAGCAGGATGACCGAGTAGGGGCGGCGGCGGACGCGTTCGGTCAGTTGACCGCCTTCTTCATAACCCACGTAACCCGGGGGAGCGCCGATCAACCGCGACACGTTGTGCTTTTCCATGTATTCGGACATGTCCAGCACCAGCAACGCGTCGGCGTCGCCGAACATGAACTCGGCGAGGCACTTGGCCAGATAAGTCTTGCCCACGCCGGACGGGCCGACGAACACGAAACTCCCCATCGGACGGTTCTGGTCCTTCAGACCGCTGCGGCTGCGGCGGACCGAACGGGCGACGGCGTTGACGGCCTCATGCTGGCTGACGACGCGTTTGTGCAGTTGATCTTCCAACGCCAGGAGCCGCTGGGCTTCGTCCTTGGCCATGCGCGTCAGCGGGATGCCGGTCATGCTGGCGACGACCTCGCACATGACTTCGTCGTCGACCACGCCGTCGATCTCCTTGGACTGGTCGCGCCATTCCTGCTTGACCTCGCGTTTCTTGATTTTGAGCGACTCGGCCTTGTCGCGCAGCTCGGCCGCCCGTTCGTAATCGGCGGCGCGGACGGCCTCGTCCTTCTCGTTCAACAGGTGTTGAATCTCCTCCTCGATCTTGGTGAGGCTGGGCGGTTTGGTCATGGAGCGCAGACGCAGACGGGCGCCGGCTTCGTCGATCACGTCGATGGCCTTGTCGGGCTGCACGCGCCCGGGGATGTAACGGGTGGACAGATCGACGGCCTGAAGCAGCGATTCGTCGGTGTAGCGAACGCGGTGATGGGCTTCGTATCGGTCGCGCAGCCCGCGGAGGATTTCGACGGTATGGTCGCGATTGGGCGGCTCCACGATGATCTGTTGGAATCGACGTTCCAACGCCCCGTCTTTCTCGATGTATTTCCGGTATTCATCGAGCGTGGTGGCGCCGATGCACTGAATTTCGCCGCGACTGAGCGCGGGTTTCAGCACGTTGGACGCGTCGATGGCGCCCTCGGCCCCGCCGGCGCCCACCAGCGTGTGCAGTTCATCAATAAACAAGATGATATTGCGAGCCCGGCGGACCTCGTTCATCACCGATTTGATGCGTTCCTCGAATTGACCGCGATATTTGGTGCCCGCGACCATCATGGCCAGATCGAGCACGACGATGCGGCGGTCGGCCAGCAGCTCGGGAATGTCGTTGCCCACGATTTTCTGGGCCAGACCTTCCACGATCGCGGTCTTGCCCACGCCGGCCTCGCCCAGCAGCACGGGATTGTTCTTCTGACGGCGGCACAGAATCTGCACCACCCGGTCGATCTCGTTGGTCCGCCCGATGACCGGATCGAGCTTGCCCTCGCGGGCCAGTTCGGTCAGGTCGCGGCCGAATGAATCCAACGCGGGCGTCCGGCTCTTGCCCTTCTTGGCCTCGGCGCCACCACCGCCGCCGCCACCGGCCGGGGCGCCTTCCTCCGATTCGCTGTTGGCGCCGAGCAGGTTCAGCACTTCCTCGCGTACCTCATCAAGCTTCAATCCCAAGTTCATCAGCACTTGTGCGGCCACGCCGTCCTGCTCGCGGAGCAGACCCAGCAGCAGATGTTCGGTGCCGACGTAGTTGTGGTTCAGATTGCGTGCTTCTTCGATGGCGTATTCGATGACCTTCTTGGCCCGCGGGGTTTGCGGAAGCTTGCCCATGGTGACCATGTCGGGACCGCTCTTGACCAGCTTCTCGACTTCCATGCGGACCTTGCGCAGGTCCACATCGAGATTCTTCAGCACGTTGGCGCCGACGCCGGAACCCTCCTTGACCAGCCCCAGCAACACATGCTCGGTTCCGATGTATTCGTGGTTGAAACGCTGGGCTTCCTGATTGGCCAGCGCCATCACCTTCCGCGCTCGATCGGTAAACCGTTCAAACATCTTCCCTGGTCTCCTTCTCGCGGCGGCCGCAAGGACATTCGCGGACCCGACGGCGTCGTGGGGTTCGCGGGTTCATTTCACGGCGGAACCGCGATCTTTCTATCGACCGATTCGCGCGGCACCACGCATTGACGACCTCGCGCCGGGATTGATCGGACGCTCGTTCGCCGTCTCCCCTTGATTCGCACCGCGTCGTGGGATTCTACCCGTGGTATTGGGACCCATCAAGTCGGGCGGGAGCAGTATTCGGGGGCCATGGTTGGTGACCTTGGGTCTCGCGAAGCCGTTCAAGGCACCAGGCGCAGGCCCGGTGACGACGGAATCGAACTGGCAGTAGCTCGCGTCATCCACGCAGTGCGTCGCCTGAAAAACCGGAATCGACTCCCCTATCGCTAAAGCGGGAAACCACCGCGACGCGAATGCCCGTGCCGCCCGCCAACCGTTCGTGCGTCCCGAAACGCCGGACCCATGACCCTACCGCGTCACCGGCGAGCGTAGCGCCCGTCGGGCAACCGTGCGTGTTTCGGCATCACGGGCCAGTGCCAGCACGCGCCGCCACGCGCGCCCGGCCTCGGTGTGCGATCCCATTTCCGTCATCAGCTCGGCCCAACAGGCGTTGGCCGGCACATCTTCGTCGTTGATGGTCAACGCGGTCTCCAGCAAGTGTCGGGCCTCGACCATGCGACCATCGCGGATCGCCCCCCGGGCGCGTTCGGCCAGCGCGGCCAGCTCGCGATTGATTTCGGGATTCATCGTGTGGCCGATGCGCAGCGCCATCAGCCATTGCCCCCACCACCACACACCGACCGCGGCCAATCCGGCCGGAATGCCGACCCACCGCGGGATCGTGACCGGGATGATCAGCCAGCCGAGCAGCGCGATCTGCGCGAGCACGCAGAACAACATGGCCACGGCGAACCCGAGCCACTCGCGGCGCAGCACGATGAGCCCGGCGCCGGGGACGATCAGGTTCAGGATGCGTGCGCGGCGAGTGGACAGGGTGATGGCTCCTTCGTTTTCGGCCGGTTCGAGCGAATACGACATCATAGTGCGGTCGGGCGGCGGAGGCTACGACCTTGCTCGTTGGGCGTTGCTGTTGATAATGGGCGGCACGGCGATCAGGAGGTCAATGCGATGCGGCAATTACATGGATGGCTCGGCGCGGCGTTGATGGTGGTGAGCGTCGGTTGCGACACAACCGGCGTCCGACGCGATCACGGTTCCTATCAGCGGCAACGGTTCATGGGTGTGGAGTTCGCCGCGGCGATGGCCGCCGCCGAGCGCGCCGTCGGCGAGCATTTCGCCATCGCCGAGCGCGACGCCGACGCGGGCGTGGTGCGTTCGGAACCAACCGAAGGCGGCGCGGGCGAGGCCGGCGATCCCGCCCACGTCAACTTGGGCACGCCGTCGCGGGCCCGGCGGCTGGCCGAGGTGCGCGTGGTGCGCGACGGCGACGAGATCGAGGTGCTGTGCCGGGTGCAGTTGCAGCAGTTGGAGACCGACCCGTTCCGCTCGCGGCAGTACGACCGCGGCACGTTCGACGAGCCGACCGACTCGCCCGCCGAACGCGACGCGAGCACGACGCCCGAGCAGAATGCCCTGTGGCAGACCCGCCGGCGCGATCGGATGATGGAACGGGCGATTCTCGCAGCCGTGGCCGAACAACTCGGCCGGACTTGACTGGCGCGATCGCACGCGGCGCCGAGTGGCTCGGGAGGGCGGCTTTCACCTGTCGCTGGTCAGCGGGGGGTGGCACGGACAACGGTACTCCGTTGTCCGTGTGCGACGCGCGTCCGTGCGCGGCATTACCGAAGCAGAGCGCAGGACGAGACCCGTTCGACGTTCATCGAGCCCGGGAGTGAACCATGCTGCGATGTGAGGATTGCGAATTCTTCAGCCGCGGACCCGACGGTCGGCCGATGCTCGCCTGCGACGTGTACTCCACCATCAAGGAGCCCGAATGCGTCGGCAAAATTCAGGTGAACCTGCTGCAGCGCATGGTGCGGGCGTTCGAAGCCACGCTGGACCTGAACCGCCGCCTGGCCCCCCTTCAAGAAAAGATGATGCGCCACGTCGAGCGGGAAATCGACGAGGCGGACGACGCCGACAAGTGGAAATTCGGCGGGGCGAACGACGACGAGGCGGAAGATGACAGGCTGTGACATTATCGCCCGGTCCCGCTTTGTTGTTTGGTTAGCCCCGAAGGGGCGGCAGTCAACAGCCGGGGGTGCAGTCCGCGACAGCGGACGAAAGCTCCGGAATCGTCCGCGTAGCGACAACCAGCCCCAGCGGGGCGAAAGAAGCCATCACCGGAGGCGTGCCCATAGTGTTGTCGTCAGAGGCGCTTCGCACATGGCTATGGCGTCAATCGCGGCGATCGTGATCGGCGTATTGCCCGTGCGTGTTCATGCCGGCGGACCGTCGGCCGCGGACTATCGCAAGAACGACGGCAGCGGGGCCAAATACTTCAATCTGCGCTACGACGAGGATTTCCGCTATTTCGACGAGCAGCCCGAACTGCGCGACAGCGACTTTCGCAACCGGCTCAAGAACATCCACCTCGGCGATGAATGGCGTCTGGACCTCGGCGGCGAGTTCCGCCTGCGTCTGGACGCGCGCAGCAATCAGGCCTTCGGCTTCGATCGCCGCACACAGAGCACCAAACAAAACTACCGTTGGCTGCTGCACGCCAATGTGCGGCACGGCGATCTGTTTCGGGTGTTCGTGCAGGGCGTGTTCAACCATGTGGAAGATCAGGATTCCCCGTTCGAACCCACGCAGGAAAACCGCGGCGACATTCAACAGTTGTTCTTCGATGTGCGTTTCCCCGGCGAAGACGTACCGTTGACCTTGCGCGTCGGCCGACAGGAGCTGTCCTACGGCGCCAACCGCTGGGTCGGCCCGCTCGAATGGACCTCCAACCGCCGTCGCTTCGACGCCGTCAAACTCTTCTACGAACACGAGCTGTGGAACATCGACGCGTTCTATGCCAAGCCCGTCGTCGTCCAGCGGAACCAGCGCGACCGCTGGGACGAAGACGTCGATTTCTACGGCCTGTTCGCCACCTACAAGGGCATTCCCGGCCATGGTCTCGATTTCTATTTCTTCGCGCTCGATCACACTGGCAACGTCATTAACCCCAACGGCCGCAGCGGCGATCAGGACGTCTACACCTTCGGTTCCCGCTTCTGGGGCCATACGCGGCCGACCGACGGCGATGGCGACCGTCCGCAGTCAACCTGCCCCACCTGCGGATCGGGCGGCCGCGGCGCGGTCGATTACAACACCGAGCTCGCGGGCCAGTTCGGCCACTCCGCCGGCGACCGGATTCAGGCGTTGAGCTGGAACTTCGACCTGGGTTATACGTTTGACGTGCCGTGGAAGCCGCGTCTGGGCGTGGGGTTCGATCTGACCACCGGCGACGACGATCCCGACGACGGCACGGTCGGCACGTTCAACCAGTTGTACTCCTACAACAACGTCTGCATCGGCCTGCTCGATCTCGTCGGCAGCCAGAACATGTACATGACCTACGTCGGCCTCGACGCCTGGCCGATCGAGAACAAGATCAAGACGTCCCTGGTCTTCCATTCGTTCTGGCTGTTCGCCGAAGAGGATGCCTTCTATAACGCCGGCCGCGGGGTCAACCTCCGCGACCCGACGGCGCGCAGCGGTCGCGAACTGGGCCACGAACTGGACATAGCCGTCGAATGGATCATCAACCCCAATTCCAGCGTCTGGACGTCCTATTCCTATTTCTGGACCGACAATTACATCAACAACCTATCCCCCGGCGACGATCCGCAGTTGTTCCTGGTGCAGTATCAATACCGGTTCTGATGCTACCGCGCTACGACGATCCCCGACCCGATTTCGCCCGGAGGGCGCGCGACATCAGCCAGGGACTTCAGTCCCGTACGTGTTTAGCGTCCCGCACGGACGCGATGAATGTAGCCCAGCACTTCAGTGCTGGGGGGACACCCCATTTTCGATTCCGCTAGTGCATCGATCCACTTGAATCTTCGGGTCGCAGCGCCGACATCGGAACCGCGGACGCAAGTCCGAGGCCGAACGCCAGCCGGGTCCATCCTCCCGTGGAATCACCCCCGATCCCGTCATCGCCGCCATTCGCCACCCGGCCCGACTCTCAACAACGACAGTAAGGCGATCGCTTCACGCCGCGTTCAGTTGCCGGTGTCCGCGAAGCCAATGAACTGCTCGTCGTTAATTTCATATTTGAAAACCAGCAGATTGCCGGCGGCGTTCGTGGTCACGTCGCTCGCCGTAAAAAAGAGCGTCGGATCCACCTCGTCCGCGGTGAGCGTCCACGCCGCACCGGTGGAACTCTGCTGGAAAGCGTTGGGGGTCAGGACGTCATCAATGCCGCCGAGAAACCACATCGGGGCGGCATCGGTTCCGGCGACCGCCAGCGAATCACCATAACCGAACCGTCCGAGGTTCGCCGAATTCTCCAGAATCGTCATTCCCTCCGAGATATTCGGATTCGTGGAAGGCATGACGCCAATCGCGGCCGTCGGTCCCTGGGAGGCGGGACCTTCATAGACAAATCCAAAGTTCAGCCCGCGCAACTGGAACTGCCGCGCGCCGCGGTTGGGCGTGCTGATCGCCACCGGCGTGTTCGCCGCGTCGGTCACGTCGAGGTAATAGACAATTCCTTCGGAATCATCGGAATAAAGGAGTACGCCGTCACCGAAGGCCACGATTTCATCAGCGATGCCGTCCAAATCGTTTACATCGAACGCCGTGGGCATGGCATCGGGGGCATTGATGTCATAAACATGAAAAACGCCGCTGTTCACCGCGACGGCCAGTTCCGACTCGGCATCTACCGCGACCTGCTGCACCGAGAACCCGCTGGAGGCGCCGCCCGGATTGTTGGTCAAGGGGATCACGACCGGTGTGTCGCCGCGAATGTCGATGATTTTGACGACGATGTCGTCATCGGTGTCGTTGCGGGTGACTACGAAGCCGCCGTCCGCCTGAATATACCCCGTGGCGTAATTGCCGATGGGAATGTTCACCAGGCGGATTTCCTCGATGGGTAGGGCGGAAAACGTGCCCGTTTCCGTGTCGAAAACCGTGAGCCCGAAGGACCGATCGCCGGAATCGTCCGAGAGAATGATCTTCTTGCCGCTGACCGCGAAGGAGTCCTCGTCAAAGTTTTCCGCGCCGTCAATGCTGCGCGGAACGACCGGATCATCTGAAGGGACGAAGAAATTGACCACGCCGGGCGTACGATCGTCGTTGATATCGGTGTAGGCCACCATGTCGTCGCCGACCGCGATGCGACCCTGCACGTGAATGGCGATGTCGGTCAGGTTGAGCCCCACGGCGCCGCCGCCTCCGCCGTCGCCCCCGTCGCCGTCGCCCCCATCCCCGTCGCCACCGCCGTCCATTCCACCACCGCCGCCGTCACCTCCCCCGCCACCCGCGGCGGGACAGCCGACGTTGGCGACGAGGATCCCGCAGCACAACACCACAACCGACAACCGCGCCAATTCCCTGAGCATACTTGATTCTCCCTTATCGACCGAGGTTCCGATTTCAGCATTCGTTGACCGCGCGAAGACTGCGCGAAGAAGTCTGAATCCAAGCCCGTCTGTTCATAATCATTATCTCGATGGGATAAAGCTCGTCAACTCGACGGGTCACACGGACAGGGTCTTTCCGTTTTCTGGTACGGGGTGGTCGGTAGAGGTAGCGGTCAAAGAGGACCATGCCATGTCGCCGGTTATTTCACTGTGGGAAGGGGTCGTAGGTCGGGTCATCGACCCGACATTGCCCCACGATGGCTTGACGCACGGACCGCCGCCGCGAGGTCACCAAAAAAATCTTCCAGCCCATACCCGGGCACCGTGGGCGTTCCATCCCGCCGATCGTAAAACAGGGCGGTCACCTACCGGCGAGAGTCACAAGGACCGCCCATCGTCATTCGGCGGGGATCAATGCCCGCGATTCGAATGACCAGCCGTAGCCGGGACGGCGATCGCCCCGCTGGTCGGCATGAACGGTGCTCGCCCAGCATCGTGGAATGCGCAGATTTGACGTCCTCGCGGTTTGGGGTGATTCCGGCGGAAACATAATCGGACGAACGGGCTTCGTCGCATCCAGGTGGTGACGCTGGCCGGCGGTCGGCGTGCCCATGTCGTGGCCGTCCGCGGGACGTACCCGCGACGCTTGGTGAGGGATGGCGGGCACCCTATAATCAATGGGCTGATCGGGTGGTCGGACCGACCCGCCGGGGCGGACAAGAGTGGCTTTCAACCGGGGATTCGATGCCGCGGGAGCTTGACGGGTATCGTTACGTGGGCCAGATCGGCGTGGGGGCGCGATCGACCATCGCGCAGGTCGTCCGCATCACGTCGGGGCAGTATTTCGCGGTCAAGCGCGTCGTGCGCCGCTCGGCCGAGGACGACGCGTTCCTGCGGCAGGCGGAAAACGAATACGCGGTGTGCGCCCGCATCGACCATCCGGCCTTGCGGCGGTGCTTCGAGCTGCAGCGTCGCAAAAAGTGGCTGCGGACGGCGGAATTGCTCGTGATTATGGAGTTCGTGACCGGAAAGACGCTGGAACATGCCCGGCCGACCGACCTCGCGGAGACGATCGGGGTCTTTCGGCGGGTGGCGACCGGCTTGAACGCGCTTCACCAGGCCGGTTTCGTTCATGCGGACATCAAGCCGAATAACATCCTGTTGACGGACAAGCGGGAGGTGAAGATCATCGATTTCGGGCAAAGCTGCCCGATCGGTCACAAAAAGGACCGCATCCAGGGGACGCCGGACTACATCGCGCCGGAACAGGTGCGGCGGTTGCCGTTGGATCGCCGCACCGACGTGTTCAACTTGGGGGCAACGCTGTACTGGGTGTTGACCGAACGGACCTACCCGACGGCCATCCGTCAGACCGTCCGGCCGGGCAGTCACGAGGTCGTGGGTGCGACACGTGCACCAAAGGAACTGCTCCCGGCCATCCCGGCCGCGTTGTCAACATTGGTGATGGACTGCTGCAAGGACAATCCCGACGAGCGGCCGCCCGACATGCCGCGGTTCATCGCCCGGCTGGACGTCGCCGAGCAGATGTGGCAACGCGCCGCGGCGACCGCGCTGGAAAGCGAGCCGTCCCCGCCACCATGAAGCTTCACGCCGCCGGTCATGGGTACGACGCCGCCGCGGACGCGGACACGCTGCACCGCGCCGCGGAGCTCAATCGTCACGATCCGTTGCGCGACGGGGCCATGCTGCGCTTCCCCGATTACGGGCAGGTGGTCATGACCGGCGACCTGCACGGTCACGAACGCAATTTTTCCAAGTTGCAGCGCTACGCCGACCTGGGAAATACCGGCGCCCGGCACGTCATCCTGCACGAGCTGATCCACGCCGACGTACCCGGCGACGATTTGTCGCACCGCGTGCTGGTGCGTGCCGCGCGATGGAAAACCGAATTCCCCGACCAAGTTCATTTCCTGCAGAGCAACCACGAGCTGTCGCAGTTGACGGGCAAGGAAATCTGCAAGGGCGGCCGGATCGTCACGTTCTCGTTTGAGGCCGGCGTCGCGACCACCTACGGCAAGCGCGCCGGCGAGGTGTTGGACGCCGTGATGGACTACATCGAATCGCTGCCCGTCGCGGCCCGCACGGCCAACCGCATTCTGCTGTCCCACTCGCTGCCCAATGCCAACGCCTGGCCGGTGTTCGATGCGACGGCGCTCAAACGCCTGCCGCTGTTCGACGATTTTAACGAGGGCGGTCCGGTCTATTCGATGGTGTGGGGGCGCTACCACACGCCCGATCTGCTGGACGAAATCGCCCGGGCGTTCAACGTCGATTGTTTCATCGTCGGCCACCAGCCGCAGGAAAGCGGCTACGACGTGGTCCACGGTCGAATGATCATTCTGGCCAGCGACCACGACCACGGCGTCTTCTTGCCGTTCGATCTGAAAAAAACACAAACCGTGGCCGACCTGACCCGCCTGATCCGGCCGTGCGCATCCATCGCCTGACGGGCGTGTGGGATTCCGAGTTTGCGAATTCCGGACCATTTCGGCGGCGGCGCTTATCGGGCTGCATGGCACGTGGCCATCGTGCGACGCTCGTTCGCTGCGCGCCGACCGTCGATATATGTCAGAATGCACGATGAGAGGCGGGCGGTTGGGGGAATACCGCGTTCATTTGACTGGGGCTTGATTTCAATGACGCAGACAATGTTGGATCATCCGCAACGTCACGCCGCGTCGCCGCAGGGCGCGCCGGCGGAAGAGCCTGTCAATCGACAACCACATCGCCCCGCGGCGCCTCCGCGGCCGGCCGAATCATTTCGCCACCCATCGGCGGCCCGGACCCATCGTTCCGGCGAGCCGGTCGACGCCGCCCGCGGCACCGGCGTATCCGTAATCGCATGGATGGTGCTGATCAGCGGCGCGGTGTTGATCGTCCTTCAGTTCGGTTCCTTTGCGGGCGAAACGGCGCCGGCACAGGGCACTACGATGGGGGTCGCGTTCGCCGCCCTTTTGGGGGGCGCGGGTCTGGCCCGCAAGCGCGGTTGGGGCTGGTGGATCACCTGCGGGCTGCTGTACCTGCTGGTGCTGCAAAGCGCGGTGATGACCGCCGATGCGCTCATCGACGGCGACTGGACCGCGACCGCGGCGCCCTTGATCGCGCTGGCCAACTGCCTGTTCGCCATCGTGTGGCTGAACCGCCAACCGGTCATGGAAACGATGCAATTCGACGGGCCGTTTGATTCCATCATCCGGTCGCGGGTGACGCCGGCCACGGCCGCATTCGCCATCTTGATTCTGAGCGCCATTTTCCGGGCGGTCGATGGGTTGTGATTTTTTCGCGGGTCGACCCGCGGCGACCGATTCGCGCGCCGAGCGCAAGTTCTGCGCTTCCAACGACTTGCGTCCCATTCAGCACCCATCGGTTGAGTTGGTCACGTCCGATATGCCCGGCCCCGTCTGATAGAACGATAATTTCCTTCAAGGCCGGACGTTGCACCCGTCGATAACACTGCCGACAACGGCGATGATGTCACCCACGCGCGGCAAGGACGCAGCGTCGGGCGTGACGGTTCGGGGTTCCCGCCACGTCGCATTCCCGCCAAGGATGGCAAACGCCGCTGACGATCGTGCGTCACGGCGAACGTGTCACCGACCGAAGCCGAGGCGAGAATGGATTCCATCAACAACGTCAAGAGCAGCAACGTCAACAGCGTCCCCGGTCCTCAACGCAAGACCATCGGCGAAGAATCCGACGGCGGGCGCTTCGGCCCCAGCCGATCCGCGTCGGCGGGCGACTCGGCTGTTTTTTCGTCCGCCAGTCTGCAACTGGCGCGGACCGACGACCTCACCAACATCCGGGCCGGCTTGATCGACCGAGTTCGCGCGGAAATCGCCGGCGGCCGATACGACACCGACGAGCGCATCGATGCCACCGTCGACCGGGTGCTGGCGGACATCAGCCGGGTAGATCTCCACGTCTAGCCGGGCGTGTGGGAAGGCCCGGCCTGGGGTACCGATCCAGACATTCACAGAAGCCACGTGCCCCGCGGGTTTTGCCTCAATAGGGCCGAACGGCCGCGAAGTATCGGACTTGGCGCCCGCACCGCCGGCTTGTCCGCACCTTAACCAACCCATATAATGCACCGTTCAACCGCAGGGGTGCCCGTCGCATGTCGCAACCACCGGTGATTCTTCAGACCGGACCCGAAACATCCGGCCTGCAATTTGATTTCGACCAGCTCATAAACGTCTGCGCCAAGCTGAACGAACCCGGTCCGGTCGAGGAGGTTCTGAACGAGCTGTTGCTGCAGGCCCGGCGATTCGTCCGCGCAGAGGCCGGCACCGTGTTTGTCGTGGTCGACGACCGCCTGCGATTCGTCTGCTGCCAGAACGACGCCCGACCCGACCTGTGCGTCGTTCCCCGGCCCGGGCAGTTGCAGTCGTTGAGCGCCCTCAAGGGCGTGACCATTCCCATCAACGAATCGTCGCTGGCCGGCCACGCGGCATTGCATGGTCGCCCGCTGCGCATCGACGATGCCTACGCCCTCCCCGACGACGCCCCCTATAGATTCGATGGAAAATACGATCAGTCCACCGGCTACCGAACGCATTCGCTGCTGGTCATTCCGTTGATGGCTCCCGAGGGGAAGGCGGTCGGCGTCCTGCAGCTGATCAACCACGCCGCCGTTCCGGGCCGGATCGATGCGTTTCGTTCTCGCGACCAGCACGTCGCCATGGCCTTGGCGTCGATGGCCGCCATCAGCGTCCGGAACGCCAAGCTGCACGAAGCGCTGCGCACGTCGCACCTCGACACCATCATGCGTCTATCCACCGCGGCCGAGTTCCGCGACGACGACACCGGTCAGCACATCCGCCGGGTCAGCATGTATTGCGAGACCGTGGCCCGCACGCTGGGTCATGCGCACGAATTCACGCAGTTGATGCTGTTCGCCGCGCCCATGCACGACATCGGCAAGCTGGCCATTCCCGATTCCATTCTGAAAAAACCGGGCCGGCTCACCGACGACGAACGCAAGATCATGCAGACCCACACCATCAAGGGGGCCCAGATTCTGCGCGGCTCGGGCAGCGAACTGCTGAAGGTGGCCGAGAAGATCGCCATCGCCCATCACGAAAAATGGGACGGCACCGGCTATCCCTACGGGCTGGTCGGCGACGCGGCCAACTTCGAAGGCCGCATCTGCGCCATCGCCGACGTGTTCGACGCCCTGACGTCCAAGCGCTGCTACAAGCCCGCCGGCGGGTTGGACGAATCGTTCAACATCGTGGTCAAGGACGCGGGCACGCATTTCGACCCCGACGTGGCCCGCGCCTTCGTCGACGCCCGCGAGGAAATCGAGGCCATCTACGACGCCTACCACGAAGCCCCGCCCGCCGAAAAACCGCCCGTCTGAACCCGATCGTAAAGCGTTCGTCTGACAGCGCTGATTCAAATCCGCGCCATGAATGGCGGGCCGGAATGGCGGATCGGAGCCCGCCCCGGGAGTGGCGGGCGGGACGGCGGAGGGCGGCGGTCGCGATGCGGCGGGCTTCGCCGGCGAGATTCCGAACCGGTCGAGGCTCGGTCCCGGACTTCCGTCCGGGGTTCTGAAATCCGCACCGCAACCCGAACATTCAAGTGGATCGACGCACGAGGCCAGGCCCCGCGCACGCCGTGCCGACGATCGACACCAGTTGTTGGTCACGCCAACTGTCCGGGCAACCCGTATCCAACCCCGGAAGCCGGGATTGCACCGAACACGGCAGAATCCACGGCAGCCGCGGTCGCGGTCAGGGCTTGATCGTCCAGCGGTCGCTGGCGGCGTTTGATCGGACGTAGGGCGAATACATGGCCGACAGTTGCGTGGGCAGGACGCGGAACGCACCCGGCGTTTCGCATCGGACGCGGTAGGTCAATCTGTGCGTGCCCTGCGGCAGGTAGCTCGCGAAGAAGGCCACGTGCCGGTCACGCAGCTCGCGGTAGACGTACAACGATTGCCCGACACTCGCGGGATCGCCGTAATCCGCGCCGCTCAACAGGTCGGCCGGCTCGCAGCCCGCGGGTTTGGGATCCTCGATCAGGATGTATTCGAACGCGTTGCGCGAATCTATGTCCAGCGCCACCTCGACCAGATCGCCGGCCGACAGCGCGTCACGATCGGAAATGGGTTCGCGGTCGTAGTCGATGGCCTGATAGGTCTCGTCGATGTAGCGGCGTTTGCCAAAATTCCAGATGCGCCGGGTGCGCTCGACCTGTTTGGGAATCAATCGGGCGTAGCCGCGCTTGACGATGATGTCGTGACCGGCCGCGTGAATCGGATCCTGGCGCGTGTAGTAATCGGCGTAGGTCGCGTGGTAGACCGTACCGCGGCCGTCCTTGTCGATGCGAACCGTGTGCTTGCCGGGGGTAACGTGCTGCGGGGCCAGGATCATGCGGGCGTCGAACGTCAGCACGTTTTCCGGCGTGATTCGGAAACTGCGTTTGACGTCGCGGTCGTAGGTGACCGTGACGGTCATGTCGGCGTCCAGCTCGCCGGTGTGCAACAGATAGTCGGTCAACGCGTAAATGGCGAACGCGGTGTCTTTCGTGGAATACCAATGGGCGCCCTGCCGGTTGCGGACCAGCCACGTGCCCGCCATGTTGACGTGCTTGTGATCGGGCGCGACGGCCAACAACGCCCGCAGCACCATGGCCGTCGATTCCAGGCCGTTGTCGTACCAGAAACGATAGCCCGTGCGATGGCCCCAACTTGCCGTTTGGGTCGTTTCGTCGACGTGCACCGTGTTTTCCAGGTTTTCAATGACCACGGCCGCCCGGTCGCGATCGCCGGCGGCGTGCAGCGCGATGGCCAGCATGGCCCGGGTGTAGTCGGTCAGGTCGTCGCGCTTTTCAAACGCCTGATCCAACGCGGTTCGCGTCGGGGCGTCGCGGAGCAGGCCGGGATCGACGGTGGCCAGCGCGTACAGCATCCACATACGCACGTTGGCGTCGTTCGCGCCGCGCCACGATCGCGCGAATGCGTCGGGCGTGGCGATGGCCGATTTCAACACAGCGACGCCGCGGTCGAGCATGGCCGGATCGATTGTGACGTCCGCCCGCCGCGCTTCAGCCAGCCCATAGACGACGTAGGCGGTCATGTACGGGTCGGACGCACCCTCGTGGAACCAGCCCCATCCGCCGTCCGGCGATTGCAATTCAGCCAGCCGGGCCAGCCCGTTGGCCACGATGGTGTCCATGACGTTGGTCCGGAACACCGGATGATCGTTCAGTCCGCGTCGGCCGCGGCCGTCGGGCGGGGTCGGATCGGCGGCGATTCGACCGGCCAACGTTTCCAGTTTTACGCCCATGCGGTTCAATGTGTGCCGGGTGACGACGGCCGGCAGGAATCGGCTCATCGTCTGCTCGACGCAGCCGTACGGGTAGTCCAGCAGGTACGGAATCGCGTCCAGAATCACGCCGGCGATCGTCGGGTTGATGTGGATTTCGACGATGGGGGTGGCGGCGTCGATTTCGTCGGGGATGGTCAGATTCACGACTTCAGACGTGACCTCGTCGCCTTCGCGGATAATGCCGGTGAATGTCTGCAACTGCTGAGCGCCGAACGGGATGATGGGGATGGTCAATTCGACGGCGTCGGATTCGACGTCGGTCTGAACGGTGGCCTTGAATACCGCGTCGCCCGGGGCGTCGGCGGTCACTGCGAAATCGACCACGCGTTCGGCACCGGCGGGCACGTTGAATTCGACGCCGCGCGTCGAATTGGAATACCCCGATTCGACGCCGAAAATCGTAACGTCCACGTCGACATCGACGCGAAGTGTGATTTCGCGTTTGGCGCCCTCGGGGGTCACATCGCCGAGCAGGATCGGCGGCGACGACTTCAGTTCGACGCGCATCTTCTTGTCCTGTTTCAGGTCGTTGCGGGCGATCACGCTGATGGTGGCGCGATCGCCCTGCACCAGGAATCGCGGGGTCTGCAGTCGGGCGATGACGTTTTTGCGGGTGACGAATTCGTGCGACGCCTCGCCGACGCGGGTGTCGTCGTCGATGGCGACGGCCGTCAGCCGCCACGTGGTCAGCGTGTCGGGGAATTGGATCGGCACCGACGCCTTGCCGTCGGCCCCGGTTTGAACGTGTCCCAGCCAGACGACCGAATCGGGAAATTTGCGACGGATGGCCGCGACGGCGAATTCGGCACCGCCGCTGCCCGGCGCTTGCTTGGCCATCGCGAAACCGTCCGCGCTGGCCGGTGCAGCCATTTCCATGGCCATGTCGCCGGCTACGGAACTGAACAATCCCGCCTCGCCGCCGCGGCGGTCGCTGGATTTGTAACTGTATTGGTCGGTGTGTAACGACGTCTGCGTCTGCACGCCGTGATAGCGCAATTGACCGTAGAAAAACTTCTGAACCGCCTCGCGGAATTCGGGCTGAATGGCGTACAAACTGGCGTCGACCATCATGACGGCCAGATCGGCCGCGGCGGGTTCGCCGGTGGCGTCGGTGGCCGTCATCACGACTTCCGTTTCGTCGCCCGGTTTGAATTCATCGGCGGGGGCGGACACGTCGACGGTAAGGAACCGATCCGTCGGCGGCACGATGACCGATCGCCGATCTTCAAACACGCGCTGGTCGTGGACCATGGTGGCCACCAGCTGAAAATTGGGCGTATGACGTTTGGTGACCGGGAATTCGACCACGCCGCCGCCGCCGGTCAAGCGGATGATGCGGTGTTCCAGCAATTCGTCGATTTCGTACGTCAGCAACGCGCGAGCGTCGTCGAACCGTGAATGAATCAACAGACGCGCCGTATCGCCCACGTCATATACGGTCTTGTCCAGGACGATTTCGACGTCGCGATACGCCGTTTTCCCGACGGCCTGCCCCGGTTTGCTGATCCAGATATCGCATTGCCCGGTTGGCTGCGGCTCGCCGTCCGTTGCGGCGGTGACCACGACGCGGAACGGACCGGCCTCGTCGGCCGTGAAACGGAGGACGGCGGATTCCGGTCCGGCGGATTCGACTGCGCCCTCGGCGACCTGATCGCCGGTCACCAGTTCGACAATGCCGCGACCGTCATCGACCACGCCGCCCGGTGCGGACGGCGGCGGGCTGACCAACCGGTAGACCCGTGCGGTGCCCTTAAACGCGACGGGTTCGTCGTCGGCCGACCGGGCGTCGATGTCCACGTGGATGGTGTCGCCCAATTCGTACCACCAGCGCTGCGGGCGGAGTTGCAGGGCGAACGGGAATTTCGTGACGCTGATGGCCCCGCTGCCGGACACGGTTCGGCGTGAATTGTCGGTGACGTCGACGTCGACCCGGTACCGATGGCCTATTTGGCCGCCGGCGAACGGCCCGCCGCCGGTCGCGGCGTCGGTCGGAAGATCGGCGGACGGATCGATGCGCAGCAGAACGGTTCCGTCGGCATCGGTTCGCAACGTGCCGCGTTGCACGACCGTTTCATGGTCGTCGCCGGGCCACCACGGCATGCCGCATCCGCGCATATCGCCGCGGAGATCGTCAAAATACCGGGTGTACGGCGACGGGTAACGGAACCGCGGGTACAGATCGCCGCGGTGGATCGTGTACGTCAATTCCGCGTCCGCCACCGGCGAACCGAAATAGTAGCGGGCCTCGACGCGGACATCGACCGGTTGATCCAGCGCGTGCCGGCCGTCGCCGGCCGACACCGTCACCTCGAATTCCGGTTTGCGGTATTCCTCGACGCGGAACACCCCGCCCGACCCGGTCATCACATATTGTCCGCCGACGGTGACGTTGAACCGGTAGATGCCCAGCGGGGCGGCCGTCGGCACCAGAAATTCGCCGACGACGGCGCCGCGCTCGTCGGTGCGCATCGTCTTTTCGAACACCGTCTGCCCTTGCGGGTCCATGATGGTGACGGCTGCGGCATCGGGCGGGACGGTTTGATAGGTACCGTCGTCGTATTGCCGCACTACGTGTTTGAAATGGACGGTTTGCCCCGGCCGGTAGATCGGCCGATCGGTCATGGAATAGGCCCGCAATTGCGCGGCGGACGGCTGACCGTACAGGTACATGGCCCCCTGCACGGCGGCCACGTGGTCGCCGTCGCGCAGGAAAAACTCGACGCGGCTGCCGCCCTCGCGATGGTTGTCCAGCGTCAATTCCAGAATGCCGTCGGCATCGGTGCGGCCGTCGTGAAATCGGACGCCGTTCTGGCCGAACCGTTCCTTGACCAGCACGTCGACGTTGGGTTTGGGCTCGCCGGTCACGGCGTCGACGGCCCACACCAGCGTGTCGTTTTGGGCGGCCTTCACTACGGCGGCCAATCGCGTGACCAGAACCAGCGTGCTGCGGATGACCGGTTTGCCGGCGGTCGGCGTTCCGGTCGCGAACAACACGTACGCGCCCGGCGGCAGTTCCGGCAGTCGAATGGTCGGCAGCGTCCCGTCGGTGGTGTCGAGATAGCGATGTTCACCGGTGTCGGAAACATCGATCGACCATTCGGCCGCGCGATCGATGTAATTTGATTCGCGGTCTTCCGCGTCGTGATCGGCGCGGGCGTAATCGAATAGATCAACCCGATACACGCGGAATTGAACAGCGTTGATGTTGCGAACGTGTACTTGCAATTCGTGAACGCCATCGGGCAGAACGGGGCCAATTGCAGGCAGCTGCAATTGGGGCGACGTGATGCGTCTGCGATCGGCCTCGGCGCGCGTGGCATATCGCGTCCCCGCGTATCGTTTGATGATCTGATCATATCGCTTGACCGTGGCGACGTAGTCCGCTGGCGGCACTTCCAACAAGCGGGCGATTTCGAATTCGGCCAACGGCGCTTCTTTCGATTCTGGAAATCGTTCGATCAGTTCTTCAAATCGCTGCTTCCGCGCGTGAATCGTCGCGACGGCGTCGTCGTTGACCGCCGACCAGTCGGCCATCGTCTGCATCGCACGGGTGTACATGGCGGCCGACGCTACGGCGGAATCGTCGGTCAGATCGATGCCGCGGGTCAGCCACGCATCGGCGAGCGACCGGCGCAGCGATTCCACGGCGGCCGGGTCGTCGGGCGGTTGCACATCGGGCCACTGCAGGTTTTCCCAATCGCCGAATCCGATCAGTAGCGTGCCGCATTGGATGGCGGCAACGGCCGCGCCGTGCTTGTCACCGGCCGCCAGTTTCAGATCGAACACCCGTCGCCAGCGGTTCAACGCGTCGGCCAGTTTGTCGTGGCGGTTCTGTAGCGCTTCCGCGGCGGTTTCGTGCAGGTCGGCGCGCTCGTCGAGCGCTGGATGCGATTGGATAATTTCATTCAATGCGGCGATGCCCGCGTCGAATTCGTTCAGCTTGAACAGGCATTTGACGCGCAGGATGCCGGCTGCGATTGCCGTGGATTCATCCGGTTGTGTAGTTAGGACTTGATCAGCCGTGTCGAGTGCGGCCTTGTAATTGTGCCGGTCGAATTGCTGTAACGCCGATTCCAGCGTCGGCGGGCCGACGGGTTGCGCGATCCATAATGCCGCGGCGATTATGACTACCGTCCGGATGTCGAACACGGTGACCTGCCTTTCAGAATGCGCGCGGACGATCCACCGCGGCGCGTATGATTTACTGAAACATTGGACACGCGGGGTTCCCGCGCGGTTCCAGAAATCTGATCGTCAAGTGTACCGGTTGCGGGCCGTGCGGCCATCGCCGGTGCGGTCGAAAACGGTCAATGACGATTCAGCGGATCAGAACACCACGTCAGGATCGCGGCGGGCCGACGTGTTTTTTCAGCCAGTCGGACAGTTCGTCGGGATTGAATCCGAATGGTCCGACGCCGCCCGCGTAGCGGACGATTCCGGCGGCGTCGATCACGAACAGGCGTTCCGGCCAGCCGGCGTAGGCGTTGTCAACCGTGTTGTCCATGTCGTCGACGATGCACGGCATGGTCAAATCGAGCGCCGTCGCACAGCGTTTGGCCGTCGATCGGCGTTCGCCGAATGTTTTGGGTTGCGCGAGAACGACGTTGTCGGTCCGATTGGATTCCATCTGCCACCCGTCGTCGGGATGGGCTTCGTGGATGTAGACGAACAGGAACGCGACGCGGTCGCGGTAGGCTTGATACATTTTTTCGAGGTCGCCGGACCGGCGACGGAAAGGCGGTCAGGTGTAGCTGCCGAATATCAGGACCAGCGGCCGGTTTTCATGGAAATCGGACCGGGTGATGGTCGCGTCGCCGTCGTCGGTCGGCAGGGTGAAATCGGGCGCCTTCTCGTTGACCGCCGGCGCCCGGCGCGCCATCCACGTCTTGACGTCTTCCCAACCCGGCGGACGCTCGTCCGCGGGTTTGGCGTCCACCATGCGGATGTAATCATCCACGGACGGAGCGCATCCGGAAATCGCGATGACGCTGACGGCGAGCGTCCATGTCGTGACCCGCGTCATGGCATGCAAACTACGCCATGTGGTTTCGGAATGCAAATGAACAGCAGTCACACCATGGCCATATCGCGGATCATCGCCTGATAGGCCGGCGCGGGGTCGGGATAGGTGTTGGGCGCGGGCAGGTTCCATTTGGCGAACAGTTTGGCGTTGTCGTCCTGCCCGACGGAGAGATCGGCCCACTTGCGATCGTCATGGTATTCGTCGTGATGAACCAGGGCGTCGCGGCAGCCGACGACTTTCAAACCGGCGTGCAACTGGATTTTCAGGGCCATGTCGGGGTCGAATGCGAAAAAATAGTAGCGCTCGTCCGCGTATCCGATCTGTTGCAGCAGCGTGCGCCGCAGCAGACCGAAATTGGCGTACGGATAGCCGCGGACGTTGTAGATTGAATAGCGCATGCCGTCATGTTCGACGGAATCGAGAACATTTCGATCGCGGTTCCAGTCATGGTAAAACGCCACCATGCCGACGTGGTCGAATCGTTCGATGAATGCAACGGCGGCCTCGACGCCGCCCGGCAACGGATGCGCGTCGTCGTTCAGCCACATCACGTACGTGCCAAGTGCCGCGCGGAAGCCGCGATTGAACGCCCGGACGGCGCCCTCGCGTCGCGGTTCCAGGATGACCCGCAGACCGTTGGCGTCGGCCAGGAATTCGCGCGTGCCGTCGGTGGACCCGCCGTCCACGATGATGATTTCATGGGGCGTCGTCACGTTGGTGCGGATCCGCGACAACGTGTGCGCCAGCCGATCGAGGCGGTTGTACGTTGGGATGACGATACTGACGACGGGTGCCGATGGGGCATCGACGGTCATGGCAGTCAATTCCATTCCCGAGTCGCCGCGGACAAATCCGTACCGGCGTCCACGCCGTATATCGGCAGCCGGCGGCGACGGACCGGCTGCAATGTTGTAGAATACATCGGCCATGGGTTTCTGGAGTCGATCGGATGCTGTTTCCGTGCATTCCCGCGCATTGGGTGATCTGGTTGGGTTTCGCCGCATCCCCACCGCCGGCCGCGGTTGATCCTACCGGCGCGAACGCCGTCCGGGCGAACAGCGTGGACGCTGCGCCGGCGCCCGTTCCGTCAAGTCCCGCGGACGGATTCTGGCCGACAGCGAAAATGATGGACGGCTTGCTGGCGCGCTGGGCGGACGATAATGCGCTGAAATATGGATTGAACGCTCCGCTGGCCGAACGACATCGCGAGCAGCTTGTCGACCGATGGAAGCGATTCGCAAGTGAAAACCGGGCAGCATTGCAGCCATTATTGAACGAATACATCGAATCGCGATTGGCCGTGACCCCGCCGGACCCGGCGGCTGTACGGAACTGGGCGGAACGGGCGATGCCGATGTTCGAGTCGTTTCGCGAGGAGTTGATGCAATCGCACAACGAACTGTCGGACGACCTGCCGCCGTTCCAGCGGGCCAGGCTGGCGCTGGACGGCGTGAAGATCGGGGCGGTCATGGAAGGGTTCCGGGCCCGCCTGCGGGCGTGGGGGGATGGCCGATTCGATGAACACGAGTGGTGGGATCCACCGCGCAGCGTTCGGTCCGAACGGGGTCACGACCCGCCGGGGGATTCCGATCGACGGGCGGATGACGCCAACCGCCGGCCGGCGAAGGAAAAGATGGACGAGGAGTTGTTGCGCTGGGATTACCACGTCGCGAAGTTCATCGAAATGTTTCAGCTGGACGAGGCACAGCGTCAGGCGGCGTATTCGATTCTGCGGGAATGCCGGGGGAGCGCGCTGGCCCATCTGGATCGCTATCGGGCGCGCATGGAGAAGCTGGAACGCTCCATCGCGAAGAACGACGGAAAGATGGATGTTGAACAGCGTGCCGAAGCGACGGCCCTGTATGGTCCGGTTGATTCGGTTTTCGTGGATTTGAAACGCCGCGTGGACCAAATCCCGACAACGGCCCAGCGCGCGGCGGCGGCGGTTCAAGTATCGCCCCCGACCGACGGGCCGACGGGCGACGGTTCCGACGCGGTCGGCAAGGGCACGCCCACCGACGATTCGCCGCCAAACTGAATTCGAAATCGACGAGACGGCTCGCGTTTTTGGCACACCGGAACAGGCCGCGTATACTTGCGGCCTGCGAACCGGCGCGCGCAGGGCGGGGACGGTATGGTTTCGTGCGGTCGACGAGTTGTGGTGGCGATGAGCGGGGGCGTGGATTCCAGCGTCGCGGCCTGCCTGTTGGCGGAACGGGGATTCAACATCATCGGGCTGTTCATGCGCGTCGGCGCGGACCCGGTCGAAAACGAGGGCGCCGACGGCGGGGTCGATCGATCGTCGCGCAAGCAGGGCTGCTGCAGCGCATCGGATGCGTCGGACGCGAGATTCGTGGCCGGCAAGCTGGGCGTTCCATTTTTCGCGCTGAACTTCAAACGGGAATTCGATCAACTTATCGACGAGTTTTCGGACGCCTATGCCGCGGGCCGGACGCCCAACCCGTGCGTGGTGTGCAATCAGAAGTTCAAGTTCGGACGGCTGATGGCCTACGCCGACGCGGTGGGCGCGGAATTCGTGGCCACCGGACATTACGCGCGCATCCAACGCAACGGCGCGGAGTGCAGGCTGGCGCGCAGTGCGGACGCGCAGAAGGACCAGACGTACGTGCTGTTCGGGTTGTCCCCCGCGGTGTTGCCGCGGGTGTTGTTTCCGTTGGGTGACCTGACCAAGGCGGACGTTCGCCGTGAAGCGCATCGATTCGGTCTGCCGAACGCGGACAAGCCCGATTCGGTGGAAATCTGTTTCGTGCCCGATCAGGATTATGCCCGTGTGGTGCGCTCCCGCCGGCCGGATGCGTTTCGTGACGGCGACGTGGTCGATTCGAATGGGCAGGTCGTGGGGCGGCATCGCGGGCTGCCGCGATACACGATCGGTCAGCGGCGGGGATTGGGCATCGCGGTCGGCGAACCGATTTACGTGACGCGATTGAACGTATTGGACAACACGGTGACCGTGGGACCGCGGGGGCACCTGCTGAAGCGCGAATTGACGGTAAACGGGATCAACCTGCTGCGGTCGGATGTTGGGGCGACGTTCCGGGCCGACGTCAAGATTCGGTATCATCACGAACCGTCGCCGGCGACGGTGACGATGACCGATGGAATCGCGCAAGTGGTTTTTGACGAGCCGCAGTCGGCGCCGACGCCGGGTCAGGCGGCCGTTTTCTACAACGATGACGTGGTGGTGGGCGGCGGCTGGATCGATCAGGTCATGGACGAACCGATTGAGACGTCGCCGGCGCTGGCGGCCGGCTGCCCCGTTTAGATCGGGAGCCATGTCGGTTGCGGGAATGTGGATTGTCGGGGTTGGATGTCGGTTCCGATCGGATCATCGCGCATGAATGAAACGCGTTGCCTGCTGGCGGTGGAGGACGGCGCCGTTTACGTCGGGGCCGCGTTTGGCGCGACGGGGACGCGGTTCGGCGAGGTGGTGTTCAACACGTCGATGGCCGGTTACGAGGAGATTCTGACCGATCCGTCGTACCGTGGGCAGATCGTGGTGATGACCACGCCGCAGATGGGCAATTATGGAATCACCGGCGAAGACGCGGAGTCGTCGCGTCCCCATCTGGCCGGTTTCGCAATCCGGGAACTGAGCGCCCGGTATAGCAACCATCGCGCCCGGACGGGCCTGGCCGACTACCTGCGGGAACATGGCGTCGTCGGCATCCAGTCGATCGACACGCGGGCGTTGACGCGCCGGGTGCGGATGACGGGGGCCATGCGGGGCGTGGTCACGACCGAAGTCGACGATCCGGCGCGGTGCGTGGCCATGGCCCGGGCGGCGCCGTCCATGGAAGGCGCTGATCTGGTTTCGGAAGTGGCGCCCCGCGAACCGTTCGCCTGGCGGGAAGGTACCGACCCGCGATTCGGAAACGCCCGACCATGTATCGGCCGGCGGGCGGATTTTGCAAGGAATAATGGAAATCCACGCGTGGTGGCGATTGACTGCGGGATGAAGCGCGGCATTTTGCGGCAGCTGGTCGATCGCGTCGGTCCGGTGCAGGTGGTGCCGCCGACGACAACCGGGCGGGCGGTGCTGGACATGCGACCCGACGGCGTCGTGGTCAGCAACGGTCCGGGCGATCCGGCCGCGGTACGCGCGACGATCGCGACGTTGCAACAACTGATTGGCCGCGTGCCGATATTCGGCATCTGCCTGGGACATCAGTTGCTGGCGTTGGCGCTGGGAGCGAAGACGGTCAAAATGAGATTCGGGCATCACGGTGGCAACCACCCGGTTCGCAACGCCGCCACCGGGCGCGTGGAAATCACGTCGCAGAATCACGGTTTCGCGGTGGACGAGGCTTCCTTGCGTTCGGTCGGCGGCGAGGTGACGCATGTCAATCTGAATGACGGCACGGTGGAAGGATTTGCGGCGCCGGACCGGGCGGTTCTGGCCGTGCAGTATCATCCCGAGGCAAGCCCCGGTCCGCATGACGCGACGTATCTGTTTGATCGTTTCGTGGACATGATGACGCCGGCGCCATCCCCGATGGCGAACGAGGCGTCCTACGCTCGCGTGGCGTTGCCAACGCCTGCCCCGTGACGCGGTCCGCCATTTCGAACACGATGGGCGCCGACTGGAACGCAGCCGGGGGCGGTCTGCGCGTCGAACCGTAACCCAACGCCGAAGACAACTGCCGTGCGAACAGACCAGCACCATCATCGGGGTTCGAATGCGACCGCAGCCGGTTGGTGGCTGGAACGAGTCTCGCTGCTGGTGGTGCTGGCCATCGTCGGGCTGCGGCCGCTGATCGCGGAACAGTACGGGTCGGGCGAGTCAACGCTGACGCAGGCCATCGGACTGGTTCACGACCCGTCGCCGGTCACCACGTTGGCGATAGACGCGGCGATTCTCGCGGCGTGGGTGCTGTGGTTTGCGGCGCAGGCACGGGGCCGCGGGCGGGCGTATCGACCGACGGGGGCGGAATGGGGACTGGCGGTGATCGCCGTCACGGCGGCCGTTTCGTGTCTGGCGGCGGGAAACAAGCGATTGGCCGTCAACGGGGCGGTGGATTGGGTCTGTTGCGGATCGTTGCTGCCGTTGCTGGTGCAACAGTTGACCACGCGCGGGCGAGTTCAACTGGCGTTGTGTGTGATACTGGCGAGCGCGGCGGCGCAGGCGGTCGAATGCGTGCATCAGCGATTCTGGGTGTTTCCGGAGACGGAAGCGATGTACGCGGCGGAGCGCGACGCGATTTGGGGGCGGCAGGGAATCGCGTTGGATTCACCGGAAGTCGCGATGTACGAGGCCCGCATGGGGTCGCGGGAGGCAAACGGGTATCTGTCGCACAGCAACATCGCGGGGGCCCATCTGATGACGGCGATGATCGTCGCGGCCGGTCTCGCCATTGCGGTGCTGTGCGCCCCGAATCCCGTCGGCGGCGGCGCGTCGATCGGACCGTGGATGGTGGCCGGGCTGCTGGCCGTCGGGTTGGTTTTGACCCGCGGCCGGGGCGCGGAAGTTGCCGGGGCGATCGGGTTGGCGGCGTTGATCGCACGAGTTCGATGGCGGGGGTGGATCGACACGCACGCGGAATGGATGTGGCGCGTCGGCTGGTTGATGGCCGGCGTCGGGATCGTCGCGGTGATCGGGTACGGCGGATGGTCCGGCACGTTGCCGGGCCGATCGTTGGATTTCCGCTGGAAATATTGGACGGCGTCGGCGGCGATGATCGCCGATCGACCGTTGACGGGCGTGGGCGGTGGAAATTTCGGCCGGCATTATTTGCGATACAAGGGCGTCGACAGCCCGGAAGAGGTGCAGAACCCGCACAATTTTCTTGTCACGGCGGCGAGCGATTGGGGGATTGGCGGCGCCATCGGCGTCGTGCTACTGGTTTGCGGAGTTTCGCGATTGATCGCGCATCCACCGGTCAATCGAGACGTCGAGGCCGTCATTGCGAGTGACGATGACGGACGCGCATGGCCGTGGTGGGGAGTGGCGCTGGCGGTCGCGGTGTTTGGGCCGCGCACGGCATTGTTGGGCAGCGACGACTCGAACTACATCTATTTCGCGACGGTGGTGCCGTTGTTGGCATGGGTGGGTGCGTTCATCGTGGTGGCGCGGCGGCCGATCGGCGGATTGAAGATCATCGCCGGCGGCATCGCGATCGCGTTGGCGACATTTTTGTTGCAGGACACGATCAATTTCGCGTCACTGGTTCCGGGAACGTTGGCGACGGCATTCGCGCTGGCCGGCGTGGTGGCGGCGATTCGTCATTTGCCGAAAAACGCCGCGGCGCAACCGCGGGAGATGTCGTCCGCCGGTTCGGCGTGCGTCGCGCTGGGAATTCTGGCGACCGTCGTTTTCGGGATCGTGCGTCCGGTCTACCATAGTCATCGATCGATGTCGGCGGCGCGCCGGGCAACGTCGTGGACGCAGGCGGTGGCGCTCTACGACGAGGCGGCGTCCGCGGACGGGTTGGATTCCCGGCCGTTGTACGAGTGCGGACGGTTGTTACAGGCAACGGCGTTAACATCGAGCGATCCGGTGGGCGCACTCGACGGGGCGATTGAGCGTCTGGCAAATGCAATCGACCGCGATCCCGAGAATCTCGCCATTTACGCGTCAATAAGCCGGTGCCAACTGATCCGCGCGAATCAGACGGGATCGTCGGACGATTATTCGGCAGCCATCGAATCAGGCGAACGGGCGGTGGCGCTCTATCCGACCGATCCGGCGCAACACGTGTGGTTGGGGGAATGTCTGGCGGCGGAGGGGAGTGCCCGGCAGAATGCCGCCACGTTGCGCCGGGCGGCCGACGAGTATCGGGAGGCCTTGCGTTTGGACGCGGCACGTCCCGCATGGGAAGTCATCCGCCGATTAACCGGCGCGCAACGGCAAGCGATCGCGGATCAGTGCGGGCAGGTGGAACGTGACGCGGAGGCGATACGTGGCCGTTCGCCGTGACCAGCCAATCGCTGAAAACCGGACAACGGTCCAGGGAACGCCGATGACGGATTCCAGTCTGCCGACGACGGACGGTGCGGGGCCGGCGTTGGCCCATGTGCGACGGCACGTCGCGGCGATCGTCGCGCTGCGCGTTCTGCTGGCGTTGCTCCTGGTCGTGTCGTTGATTGCCGGCGCCTATTTCGTGATGCAGGCGGTCGCGGCGAAACAGCGGCCGATCAGCCTGAAGAGCTCGCCGCAGGAGGGGTTCATGCGCATGACCGTCCTGTTGACGGGCGGCATGGTCGCGTTGGTCCTGTCCAACGGCAGCGGGCTGGGCAAGCGCGGGTTTCACGCATTGGGGCTGATCGGCATCGCCTGCGCCCTGGCGGGATATGTCGCGGGCATCAACGACACCTGGAACTGGTGGGAATGGATTTGGCCGTTTCGGACCCAGCAGTTCGTGATGTCCGTCACCATGTGGTGCTGGTCGGCGGCGTTAGGCCTAATCGGGCTGTTGTCGTTGGTGCGGCTGCCGCGGCATTTGAAATGGCTGCCGGTGGCGACCTCGCTGGCCATCGGCGGATTGGGATTCCTGTTGGCCGACATGGTTTGGTCGCGCGACCGTCTGCCGCGATCGCGATGGGGATGGGTCGCGGCCGACATCTGCCTGGTGTTGGTTTCCTGTGGAACGGGCGCCGCGTTGATTATTCACAAACTGGGGTTGGTGAAGCGGGCGCTGACCGCCGCGCGCACCGCCGTTTCCATTCGGTTGGAATGTCCGCGCTGCGGGTCGAACGAACTGGCCGACGTCGGGACCGGGTTGTGTTCCCGCTGCGGGCTGAAACTGCACATCGAAGTTGCCGACGCCGAATGTGACGGGTGCGGGTATCCGCTGCACGGTCTGACCAGCGAGCGCTGTCCCGAGTGCGGAACGCCGTTCAGGAGGCAACGGGCGGCGAACGATGGAGCGATGCCGGCCGGCGCGAATAGCGGTGCGTAAACTCGCCGCGGGAAGGCGCTCGTCGAATCCGGCAGCCGCAAACCTATGAGTTATTTGCTGACCGCCAGCCATCCGCCCGTCGGGCTGCGGCGCAGGCGCAACGTGGGGAAATGGGCGCGGGTCAGTTCCGACGTGTGCCCGTCGATGCGCAGTATGACGCGACGGTTCCAGTCCGCGGGGACGCGCGAAAGATCGAGAACCACCTGTTCCAATCCGTCGGTTTCGATGACCACCCGGTTTTCAGGCGACACCGCCCCCGTCACCCATCCGCCCTTGACGCCGTCGATCAGCCGTTCACCCCGTATCCAACGTTCGGCCGAATCGGGCAGTTCAACCGCACGCAAATCGTCGAGCGTCAATCGGTGCGTGACCGGCGTTGCGGCCGCGACATCGACCGGCAACGGGCTATCGCCTGCCGGGTCGTTCACCGGATCGACGTGATCGGCCGCCGCGTCCATCGGCGGCGGGCCGGAGCATGAAAACGGCACGGTGACGGCAACGACGCAAACCGCCGTCGCGTGCCGAACCGCGGTTATACTGCATCGCATGGGAAACGCCTCGACCGCGAACCTACGTGCGCCGCGTCGGCCGGTCAACACGTCGAGTTGCCACACCGCGCGTGATGTTGTACCGTCCGTTGCATGCCGCGCTGCGGCGATTTCGGAGCGTGAATCCGTGCCGTTGATTCGATCAACCACTATTCTGAGCGTGCGCCGCGGCGAACTGGTGGCCATCGGCGGCGACGGGCAGGTGTCGCTGGGGCACACCATGGTCAAGCAGGACGCGGTTAAGCTGCGCTCGTTTCAGGACGGCGGGGTGTGGTGCGGATTCGCCGGGGCGGCCGCCGACGCGTTCGCCCTGCTGGATCGATTCGGGGCCAAGCTGGACGCATACAAGGGCAACGTCCGTCGAGCGGCCATCGAACTGGCCCGGGAATGGCGGGCGGACAAGGTGTTGCGGCGGTTGGATTCGCTGCTGATCGCGTGCAGCAAGGATGCGTCGCTGATGGTCAGCGGATCCGGCGACGTGATCGAGCCGAGCGACGGCGTTCTGGGCGTCGGTTCCGGCGGAATGTACGCGGTGGCCGCCGCGCGGGCCTTGCTGGCGGAAACGGAATTGGCGGCGCCCGCCATCGTCGAGAAGGCGCTGCACATCGCGGCCGACATCTGCGTGTACACGAACCACCACGTCACCGTCGAAACGGTGAAGTGACAGCACCAACCCGCGACCGGGCGGACGCCGAAGTCGGCTGGGCTCCATGATCGTCTCCGTTCGATGAAAAACTTGACCCCCAAACAAATCGTCGCCGAACTGAACCGGCACATCGTCGGCCAGAACGACGCCAAACGGGCCGTGTCCGTCGCCATCCGCAACCGCTGGCGACGCCAACAATTGCCCGACGGCATCCGGGACGAGGTCGGTCCGCGAAACATCATCATGATCGGCCCCACCGGCGTGGGCAAAACGGAAATCGCCCGCCGGCTCGCGACGCTGGTCGGCGCGCCGTTCGTCAAGGTGGAGGCCACCAAATTCACCGAGGTCGGCTACCACGGGCGCGACGTGGACAGCATGATCCGTGACCTGCTGGACCGGGCCATGGATATGGTTCGCAGTGAACAGACCGACGTGGTTCGCGCCGAAGGCGAACGCATGACCGAGGAAGCGCTCATCGATCTGCTGATTCCAGGCGGCGAACCGGAACCGCCGACGGGCGAGGAGGACGAATCGGCCGAACGGCGGCGGCGCAGCCGCGAGAAAATCCGCCAGCGGCTGCGCGACGGCGAAATGGAAGATCGCATGGTGGAGCTGGCCGTCGCCCAGAAATCCCTGCCGCACGGCATGTTCACCACCATCGGCGGGGACATGCTCGACCCGGACATGCACGGTTTTCTCGAGCGCTTGGTGCCCAGCCAGTCGAAACAACGCCGCGTGCCCGTCCGCGAGGCCCGCCGCCTTCTGTTCGACCAGAACTGCGACAAATTGATCGACGCCGAAAAGGTCACGGAAATGGCCATCCGCCGCACCGAAAACAGCGGCATCATTTTTCTCGACGAAATCGACAAGCTGTGTTCGCCGGACCGCGCCCACGGCCCGGACGTGTCACGGCAGGGCGTGCAACGCGATCTGCTCCCCATCGTGGAAGGCTGCGTCGTGTCCACCCGGCAGGGACCGGTCCGCACCGATCACATCCTGTTCATCGCGGCCGGTGCGTTTCACGGGAGCAAGCCGTCCGATCTGATGCCCGAATTGCAAGGCCGTTTCCCCATCCGCGTGGAATTGGAAGACCTGAACGAGGCCGATTTCCTGCGAATTCTGACCGAGCCGGAAGGCGCCATCAGCAAGCAGCAGGTCGCGCTCATGGGCACCGAAGGCGTCACCATTTCGTTTACCGCCGACGCTATCAAGGCCATGGCCGAGATCGCCGCCAAGGTCAACCGCTCGTCACAGAACATCGGCGCCCGGCGTTTGTACACCATCATGGAACGGGTCATGGAAGACCTGTCGTTCAACGCCCCCGATCGGTCCGGCGACGTCGTCTCTATCGACGACGCATTCGTTCGAGAACGACTGGCGGCCATTTCATCCGACGAAGATTTGAGCCGATTCATTTTGTGACGTCGGCCAAGGCGATGCCCAACCACGCAAGGCGATCGCGAATTGCACACACAATGCACTATTCGCAGTAAAAATAAATACCAGAAGCCGTGGTTCGGGGGTGGCGAAGTTGACGGACACCCGGTACATTCCCGGATTCCCGCCGTTGGAACGCAGCCAGGGCGGACGCGGCTTTTGTACCAGAAGGGAGCGGCAGAAAACACGTGATCAAGGTCCGACCTCGCGGGAACGAATCCATCCAGCAGTTGCTAAAACGATTCAAACGGCTTTGCATGCGCGAAGGTCTGACGCGCGACATCAAACGCACCAGCTACTACGAAAAACCGTCGGAAAAGAAACGGCGACGTTCGCGCAAAGCGGTTCGCAAGGTTTTGATGGCCTGATCCGCCGCGCAGCCGCCGGCCGATGAATTTCGCGGTGCGTGCCGGACACTGTCGGCCGCCTGTTCCATCGCCGAGTGCCGTCAACGAGAGTTATGCCCCTGCGGACGCCAAGCGTCCGTCAATGCCCGTGCGGATGGTGCGCACCACGCGCATGAACTGCCGGCGATCGTCCGGCGACAAATCGGTCAAAATGTTGGACACAAACTCCAGTCGCGTGGACTGATACGACTGGTGAGCCTTCCTGCCCCGAGCCGTGATGGACACGTCGATCCGGCGGCGGTCGTCGGGATTGATCGTACACTTCACGAAGCCGTCGGCAGCCTTGCCTTCCAGCGAGCGGACGATGCGCGACATCTGCGCCGGCAGCACACCGATTCGGCGTTGAATTTCGCCAACGGTCAGCGTGTCGCGTTCCATCAATGCATCGAGCGCGAGGAATTCGGCCTCCGTGATTTCCTCCGGTCGGCCCGCCCGGGCCCGCGCGCGGGCCGCGAATGCGATTTTCATCAGATCGAAAACCTCGCCGACCAGTTCCGTTACATCATGTGGAGATTCGTTTTGTGACAAAACCAAGCTCACCCGCGACCCGCCGCCCGAGTATCCCGGATCGTCGTAAAAATCGTATGCGCCATGCGAACAATATGCAAGCGTTAATTATTTCGGATGGCACCGGACCCTCGAAAACGTCAACGCCGATGCCGGAAGATTCACCGCAGAGGCGCAGAGGACGCGGAGGATCCTTGGAAATTGTGCACCATCCGCTTGATGCCATTTCTGAGAACGGGAACGTTGAAGTTGATTAATAGTCCGACGTTCCATCCCCCGAGCTTGAGGTAGGTCAATAGCTGCGCCTCGTGAATGGGGAGGAGGAGTTCGACGGCCTTCAACTCTACGACGACTGCCCGCTCGATCAGGAAATCAACGCGATAGCCGCAATCGAGATGAACTTCCTTGTAGGTCACGTCAAGTGCGCGCTGACGATCGAACGCAATCCGGCGTACGCCGAACTCGTACGCCAGGCACTCCTCGTACGCTGATTCAAGCAACCCCGGACCCAGCGCCCGATGCACCTCGATCGCCGCCCCAATCACCTGTTCGGTAATGCCGTTTTCCGTAATCATCGCATTTCTCTTATTCTCTCTGCGTCCTCCGCGCCTCCGCGGTGAATTCTTCCCCGCAGCGCGGGATTCAGGATGCGACGTCTGACGATTGCCGTCTTGACCAGATGGACGCGAATACGCCGAGCAACTGGATGGCCAGGGACGCCGCGAACACTACGCCCGCGATCACGATGACGTGTAGAAACACGTCGGACGTTCGTGCCAGCCACCAACTGCTGAAATCGCACGCGAGGGCCATCATGGGCAGCGGCGCGACCACGCTTCGCAATGTCGACCGCCGGTCGCCGAGCAGGAACAGTCCGGAAACGATCAACGTGAACACCGGGATGCTGAGCATGTGAATGTGCGTCACCAGAAACAGATGAGCCAACGGCTGCGGCCCCAATCGCTTCGCGGCACCGCCGACGGGCGCGGGTCCCTTGGCCGTGCCGGGCGCGGCGAACACCTGAACCATCGCCGGATCGACCGTGAACAAGTCGGGACCGAAGGGCGCGTCGGCCTTCTCGCCGGACTCCGCGTTGTGGCAATCGAGGCATTGGGCGACGATCACGTCCTGCGGCGACGGTGCCCCTTGTTCGACGGGATCGGCCCGCAGCCAATCGTCGGACGACGCCCCACGTTGCAACCATGCCTCCAACGTGCGCACGGCCAACGGTCCGCCCTTGTTCAGGTGCTTGCGCATCTTTCCGCCCGGTTCGATCATCTCCATCATCCGCGACCGCGGAACCCCCGACACGCCCGCCGCGGCCGGTTCGCCCTCGACGGTCATTCCGTGAAATACGGCGCGAAGATCATCGATGGTCAGCCCGTCGCGGCCATCGGCGCCGGCATGTTGATGGTACAGGTTGCCCAGCGCGAACAGATACCCGGCGCCGATCATCGCCAAAAAGAGTGTCAGGATGAGTTTCCCGGGCGCCGGCAGCGACGCGAGTCGGACGTTCGTAAACATGGCCGGGAGGATACTCGAAACCGGGTCAGCCGCCGACCGTGCCGCGCTCGGACACCTGCCGCGCGGGGTCGAGGCGGTTCAACGTATGCCGCCGGAGCTTGAGCAGCGGTCGGGTGATCCATCCGTGCCACCGGACCCATATCGGTTTGCGGTACGATTGCCGCACTTGATCGTCGGTGAGCTGATCGCGGCGAAACCGGCGCTGCAGCTTGAGCAGGTGATACCGATCGCCCTCCTGAAACCGGCGGAGGAGCCAGCGCACCGGCGGCCACGTCCGGGCAGTTCGTTCGGACACGCGCAGCGCGATCTGAAAATCGACCAAATGAGGGCGCCCGTCGTCGCCCAGCAGGACGTTTTGCGGTTTCTCCAGATCGACGACGGCGATGTTCCGTCGATGAATCGTATCGACCACCCGTCGCAATTCCGAAAAGAAATCGTCGGGGACTCCGGAATCGCGAGTCAAATGCGCCCCCTCGACGTACTCGTGGACCACGCCGGTGTCCCCCCATCGCCCCAGACAGGTCGGAACGGCGTCGAGATCGTGCAGGTCGCGAAGCACGGCCGCCTCGTTCCCGGCGAGCAGCCGGCCGATCCACAGCGTCGGCAGGCCCAGGAAATCCGCCCGCCGTCCGATCTTCAGCACGATCTTGCCGCGCTCCCCCTCGTACAACGCGGTGGCCGCGAAGAAATCGTGCTTGAAGACCCGCGCCAGCGCATAGCGTCCGCCGTCGACGTCGACCGTCGTCGGCGGCTCGCCGCGTCCCAACGCACGCAAGCTATCCGGAAGGCGCTTCATTCCATTCAATCCCCGGTGCGGCGCCGCCACCAACCACGCGCCATGACCGGCCATGCTAAGGTGGATTCACGGGAAATTCAAAAGGCGCGGCGGAGCCGACGGATCACAAAGCTTCACGCCATGTCGCCGGAGGCCGGACCTGTTAGCATGCTTGACCGACAACCTGCACTACGGCGTTTCTCCGTGCGGGCACAGGGATTCACCGCAGAGGCGCGGAGGACGCAGAGAGAATAAGAGAAATGGGTGATGACGGAAAACGACATAACGGAACAGGTGATTGGAGCGGCGATCGAGGTGCATCGGACACTCGGTCCGGGATTGCTTGAATCAGCGTACGAGGAGTGCCTGCCCCATGAATTCAGCGTCCGCCGAGTCCAATTCGAACGCCAACGCGCCTTGGACGTGACCTACAAGGAAGTTCACCTCGATTGCGGCTATCGCCTTGATTTTCTGATCGAGCAAGCCGTCGTCGTCGAGCTAAAGGCCGTCGACGCCCTCCTCCCGATTCACGAAGCGCAGTTATTGACCTATCTGAAGCTCGGAGGATGGAAGGTAGGCCTGCTCATCAACTTCAATGTTCCGCTGCTCAAGAACGGCAGCAAGCGATTAGTTCGCCATTTCACGGACCCCTCTGCGTCCTCCGCGCCTCCGCGGTGAATCTCTTCCGACTCGGAAACTCGTGGACACGGTTCCCTGCGAGAACGGTAGTGTAGGATCCCGGCGTGGGTGAATGCGGCGATTGGCTTCAAACCACAACACCCTCACAACCGGTCAAATGGCTACGATGGCGGCAAGCCGGGACCCTACACTGCTCCTTCACCCTCCGGCCGGCGATTCAATCGCCGGTCGGACGCGCGGCAAGCGCCGTGCGTTATTCCCGCCCCCGGGGGGCCGGTGGCGGAATTCCTGATTGATCGGCTCGACCACGAACGAACGGAACAAACCCAGAACGTGCATTCGTTACGATCTTAAGAACGAGGATCGCCGGGTCAACGGCGGTCTCTCAATTGAGACGCCGACCACGGCAGCGCCGTCTCGATCGACCATTTCCCCGCTCCTCGCGCTCGGAATATCAGTGGCGAAACGATTCGTTCGTTCGACGGCGATCGGTGCCGCCGTCGTTCATTGATGATACGGCGGCGGCGACAAAACCTGTCACCGCGTGTGCCATGGAGTTGTTCGAGCCGCGCCCGGTTCGCGTAAACGCCGTCGGGTGGCACGGACAACGGTACTTCGTTGTCCGTGTGCGGTGTGTGAGCATGGGCGTGTGCGTGATGAAACCGAGGTGCGGGCGATAGTTTGGGACTACGGGCAAGCGCGTGCGATGGTGCGTGTCTAGCGTCCCTTGGGGACGCCATGAATGTAGCCCAGCACTTCAGTGCTGGGATGACGGCGCCGCCGGGAACCCATAGTCCCGAAGGGACGGCTGATGCGCCGTGCGGGATTTCAGCCGTCCCTACGGGACTCGACGCCCGTTGGGCTCCGGCGTACCCCGCGTTGAAACGAGGGGCTACATTCAGTTTTGCCTGCGGCAGGCACTCCGCGGAGACGCCAATCACGTACGTACGCTCGCCCGTGCCACCCGAAACACATGATTCGTCCATCCAGGAGTTTTGTCGCCGACGAGCGACGCGATCGCTCGAACTCACGGATTGCCGCCGTAGCGATCCACGAACGCCCCCTCGTCGAGGATCTCCACGCCCAGCTCGCCGGCCTTGTCGGCCTTGCCACCCGGCGACTCGCCAATCAGCACCAGATCGGTCTTCTTGCTGACCGACGACGCCACCTTGCCGCCCAGCGATTTGATCTTGTCCTGAATCGCCCCCCGCGTGAATCGTTCCAGCGTCCCCGTGACCACGACCGTCTTGCCCGCCAGCGGTTGATCGGCCGACCGCCGCGCCCGCGGCTGGGTCATGTTCACGCCCGCGTCGCGCAACGCCTGCCACGTGCGCAGCCCCGGCTCGCTCCCGAAAAACTCGCGGATCGACGCGGCCAATTCCGGTCCGATGCCATCGACGGCCATCAGTTCGTCTTCACCGGCGTCGGCCAACGCCTGCATGTCGCCGAAATGCTCCGCCAGCAACTCGGCCGACGTGCCCCCTACGTGGCGGATGTTCAACGCGGCCAGCACCCGTGACAGCGGTTGTCCCTTGCTGCGTTCCAGCCCGGCCAGCAGCGAATCAGTCTTCTTCCCGCCGAATTGCTTGTCGCCCAGTTTCAATGCAAACAGGGTGTCACGATCCAGCCGGTACAAATCCGCAAACGTCTTGACGTACCTCTTCTCGACCAATGTCTCGATCAAAACGCCCCCCGCGCCCTCGATGTCCATCTGGTTCCGTCCCGCGAAGTGGATCAGCCGTTCGGTGATCTGTTTCGGACATTCCGGGTTGATGCAACGGATGTACACCCCACCCTCGTCCCTCGCAACCGTTCCCCTGCAAACCGGGCACTCCGTCGGCGGAACCGTCTTCCGCGCCCCCCGGGGCCGCTTGTCCATCACCACCTCGATCACCTGCGGAATGATCTCGCCGGCCTTCTCGACGATGACCGTGTCGCCCACGCGCACGTCCAGCCGTTCCACCTGATCAAAATTGTGCAGACTGGCGTGCCGAACTGTAGTGCCGGACAACGGCACCGGGTCCATAACCGCCCGCGGCGTGATCGTCCCCAGCTTGCCCACCTGAAAATCGATCTGCCGGATCACGCTCTCCGCCCGTTCGGCCGCGAACTTGTAGGCGATGCACCAACGCGGATACCGCGACGTCGCCCCCAGCGCCGCCTGCTGCTCGATATCGTCCACCTTGATGACCAGCCCATCGGTTTCGTACGGTAACCCACGCCGCCGCGCGTCCCATTCGTGAACCGCGGCCGCCACCGCGTCCACGTCCTTCGCGATTGACCGATGCCGATTGGCCGGCACCCCCCACGATTCGATCGCGTCGAACAGTTCCGATAGCCGCTTGAATCGCATCGGCTCGACCTGTCCGTACCCGTGGGCAATGAAGCTCAACCCCCGCCCGGCCACGTTCCGCGGGTCCAGTTGTTTCAACGTACCGGCCGTCGCGTTCCGCGGATTGGCGAACAACGGCTCCCCCGCCTCTTCACGTTGCTTGTTGAACCTATCGAACGCCTCCCGCGGCCAATAGACCTCGCCGCGAATCTCCAGCACATCAGGAATGCGATCGCCGGACAGTTGAATAGGCACCGCCCGGATGGTCCGCACCGAATGGGTCACGTCATCGCCCACCTGCCCGTCGCCGCGTGTCGCCGCCAACACCAACCGCCCCGATTCATAGCGCAGCGAAATGGCCACCCCGTCGATCTTCGGATCGATGACGTATTGATAGGCTTCCCCGTCCAGCCCCTTCCGCACCCGGGCGTCAAACTCCCGCACCGCGGCCTCGTCGTAGGTATTGTCGATGGACCGCATCGGGACCGCGTGCGTGACGTGCTCGAATCCCTCGATCGGCTCGCCCCCGACGCGTTGGGTGGGTGAATCCGGCGTCGCCAGCTCAGGATGTTCGCTTTCGAACTGCCGCAGCTCGTCCATCAGCGCGTCGTATTGACGATCCGTGATGGACGGCGCGGCCAATACATAATAACGATGATCGTGCTCGCGAATTAGTTTGCGAAGCGATTCGACGCGCTTCCGGGTCTTGTCTGGTGTACCGCTGCCGGCCATGCTCGTTTGTCCTTGCGGACTGTCGCCCAAGGGTCGGACGCTGCTCTGGAATTACGGTCGCTGGTGACCTACCCTCCGCCCGGAGGGCGCGCGATTCTAGCCAGGGACTTCAGTCCCTGGATGACGACCTCCTTATTACCACCGCCCGGAGGGCGGACGAAACGTAACGACCGCCACCGACGCGCGAACCGCCGGCGAGAAAACCACCGGTGCGAGAACCGCTCGTGCGAGAATCCCTCCTCGCACGCGTCCTCGCGGGAATCCCTTCCCGCACAACCCCCTCCTCCATTTTCTCGCCTTCGCGTGATGCCCTTCCCGATTTCGCCTTTCGCCGTTTCGCCTTTCGCCTTTTTTTCTTCCGTCACTCCCCCTGCGTATTCAATCCCTGCCGCCGCAACGCCGCCCCGACATCCTTCCGCCGCGCCATCCCCGCCGCCCGTTTCGCCGCCACCGAGCTCCACCGCGGATCGGACGGGTGCATTCCCTGGCTATCGTAAAACGCGGACATGATCCCGTCATGCGCCTCGATCATGGGGATCAACTCGTCGTCGGCGCGATACGTGTTCTCGTGCCAGACCGCCTCCAGCGGCAGACGCGGCTTGGGCTCGTTCTTCTCCGCCGGCCAACCGATGCACAGCCCAGACACCGCGAACACCAGCGGCGGCAGCTTCAACGCTTCCCGCACCTCGAACGGGTGCCCGCGCATCTCGCCGATCATGCACACGCCCAGTCCCAGCGACTCGGCCGCCACGGCCACGTTCTCCATCACCAGCGCCGTATCGACGACGGCCATGACGAATGCCTCGGCCAACCCGAAATCGACGCCCTCCACGTCATGCATTCCGCAACACAGTTGCAGCCGGTGCAGATCGACACAGAACGCAAGAAACACCGGCGCCTTATGAATCTGCGGCTGGTCCGCGCACAGATACGCCATCCGTCGCTTCAACTCCGCATCGGTGATCGAAATCACCGTGTACGCCTGCATGTTGCTCGACGTTGACGCCCGCGTACCGGCCTCAATCAACGTCTCCACCACGTCGCGATTCACCGGCTCGTTCACGAACCGCCGGCACGATGTGTGGCCGTGCATCACGTCAATCGTCGACCGCGTCTGCGGATAGACCGCCGATTCCGTCATCTCGCTCTCCTTGCGTGGCATGGACGTCACGTCCATGTCTTGCGTGGCATGGGCGTCCTCGCCCATGTCCTCACGGGCAGGATGCCCGTGCCACAGGCCGTCACGTCCCGAACAACTCCACCGCGTCCAGCTTCTTGAACAACATCACCGCACCGCCCAGCGCCGCCCCGTCCCGCAATTCCTCGCACGCCGAATCCCATCGCTTCGCCGGTTCATCCAGCGTTAACATCCGCCGGCATTTCTCCGCACTGTCCGGCAAGAACGGGTCCATGATCGTACTCATCGTTCGGCACGTCTGTAAACAAACGTTGATCGCCCGCCCGCAAGCGGCCATGTCCGTCTTCCGTGTTCGGAACGGCGCCGTCGCGTCGAAATACCCGTTCGCATCCCGCGCCAGTTGCATCAGTCTGCCCAGCGCCGACCGGAACCGGCATTCCTCCAGTTCAACCGCCACCTCGTCCACGGTCCGCCGACATCGCTCCATCTGTGCACGATCTACGTCATCCCGTGTACCTGCGGCCGGCACCCTGCCGTCGAAATACCGATGCGCGAACGTCATCGTCCGATTAACGAAATTCCCCAGCGCCGCCAATAACTCGCCATTATTCCGCGCGATGAACTCGTCCACGTCAAACGTCGTGCGTTGCGATTCCGGCGCGATCGCCGTCAGATAGTACCGCAGCGGATCGGGATCGAACGTCTTCAGATAATCCTCGATCCAGATCGCCGTCCCCCGGCTCTTGCTGATCTTCTCCTCTTCCTTGCCCGGAAACTTGATGTTCAAGAACGAGTTGGCCACCACGTTTGTCGGCAGTTGATATTCCCCCTCCGCGGCCGCCCGAGAATCGCCGTCGTGACTTGCCAGCAGCATCGCCGGCCAGATCACCGCGTGAAACACCGTGTTGTCCTCGCCGATGAAATGGTAAATCTCGCAATCACGGGATTTCCACCAATGCTCGTACGCCTGCCAGCCCTCGCCCATCCGCTCGCACATCTTGGCCGTGAACGAAACGTATCCCACCGGCGCGTCGAACCAAACGTACAGCACCTTGCCCTTCGCATCGGGGTCATCCAATGGCACCGGCACGCCCCACGTCAAATCGCGCGTCATCGCCCGTTCCGGCAATCCGCCCGATCGTTCCGACGCCACGCCCGATTCCGCCAGCATCGCCGCCGCCCGGTCGCAATCCGCCCGCGACCCAAATCGCAGGCGCACGTGACACGGATTGGCACCTACCGGCTCGGCCGTATGCCCCGGCAGCCGCCCGCGGACGTCGCCCGCCTGATCGGGCGTCTCGAACCGGGCCTCGATCGACGGATTCATTTGCCCCAGCGCGAAATTGGTGACCGTCGCCCGCCACGTCTCCCGTTTCGTTTCCAGCCACGCCCGCAGTCGATCCTCCACCTTGTCCAGCCGCAGATACCAGTGCACCGTCTCCCGCGTCTCCGGCCGCGATTGCGTCATGGTGCTTATCGGATCGATCAAATCCAGCGCGTCCAGGCTCTTCCCGCACCCTTCGCACTGGTCGCCGTATGCGTTTGAACTTCCGCAATGCGGGCACCGCCCCTTCACGTATCGGTCCGGCAGAAATTGATTGGCCTGCACGTCGAACAACTGCCGCGTGGACCGCTTCGTGAAATAGCCCTTTTCGTAGATCGTGCGGAACAGTTCCTGGCTGATCTTCTCGTGCAGCTCGACGAAATCGGGCTGATGCGTGCCGCCGTAAATATCGAACCGGATGTTGAGACCCTCGAAACTCCGCCGCTGCGATTCATTAAAAAACGCGGTCAACTCCTCGACCGTCCGCCCCTGCTCCCGCGCCGTCTTCAGCGCCGCGACGCCGTTGTCGTCGCTCCCGCAAATAAACCGCACTTCCGCCCCCGTCGCCCGCAGATAGCGCACGAAAATATCCGCCGGCAGATACGCCCCGGCGATATGCCCCACGTGCAGCCGCCCGTTGGAATAGGGCAGACCCGATGTCACCAGATACCGCCGTGACCCCATTTCAACTCCACATCCAGCCCACCGATCGCCACCCGCGTGTCACGTTCCCCGCCTCGGGTGGCATGGTCCACGCTTGCGTGGCCATGCCGCAGGCCCGGGACCGCCGTAACGCAATTCACTCCCCGGCCGGCGCGATTCACCCGTGGGGTGGCATGGTCCACGCTTGCGTGGCCATGCCGCAGGCCCGGGACCGTCTTAACGCAATTCACTCCCCGGCCGGCGCGATTCACCCGTGGGGCGGCACGGTCCCCGACTCGGGTGGCATGGTCCACGCTTGCGTGGCCATGCCGTCTGACTAGGAACGCCCGACCCGCCGCGTAGGGTGGGCACCGCCCACCACGACCGCCCACAACGCGAACCACGCCCTGCAACGGACCTCGCCGCGCCGTACGGTCGGATTCTAACGCTTCCACATCGTCGAACAACTTGCCAACCGTCGCCGTGTGATTGGTTCACAATTGTTAGAAATCACATCATGCCCGCCTACGCCGCCCGTACAATGGCCCCGACCGCTCGCCGATGCGCGCACCGTAGGCGCGCCGGCTGTCCAGCCATTCTTCGCCCCAGCGCGACGACGAGCACACCCCCCATGAAATGGAAACTTGCGATCGCCATGATTCTGATGCCGGCCGCCGCCTGGACCTTCCGCGCCCCGGCCGATCCGCCTGATAACGCCGTCGACCCCGGCCTTCAGGAATCGCCCGTGCCGCCCCCGACGGAATCGCCCGCACCCCAGCACACCTCCCCGGCCGGCGCCGTTGCCCGTGGTCCGTTCGTCAGCGTTCAGGTCAACGTAAACGCCGCGGGCTTGAACATCGTCGGCGACGCGGCCAACGAACCCTCCATCGCCATCGACCCTACCAATCCCGATCGAGTCGTCATCGGCTGGCGCCAGTTCGACACCATCCTCGACAGCTTCCGAAAAGCCGGCTGGTCCTTCAGCCACGACGGCGGTCAAACCTGGGCCGCCCGCGACGTCCTCGAATCGCAGGAATTCTCCAGCGACCCCGTTCTGGCCGTCGACCGGCTCGGACGGTTCTATTACTACGCCCTGCAACCAAACCGCGGTCCGGGCGAATGGGCCTGCTACCTGTACCGCTCGGCCGACGGCGGCGTCAGTTGGCCGCAGGAACGGTACGCCTACGGCGGCGACAAACTGTGGTTCACCATCGACCGCACCGGCGGAATCGGCGACGGGAACATCTATTCGATTTGGAGCCCCTTCGCGACCTGCTGCGGCGCGGGCAACCGGTTCGCGCGCTCCATCAACGCCGGGTTCACGTTTGCCGAGCCCGTGCCGTTCCCCGGCGATTCGTTCGCGGCCACGCTCGACTACGCCGCCGACGGCACGTTGTACGTTGTCGGTACCGAAGGCCAATTCCGCGAGTTCCAGGTCACACGCTCCACCAACGCCCGCAACCCAACCGTGGTTCCCACATTCGACATGATTCGGTCGGTCGACCTTGGCGGCGTGCTGGTCGTCGGGTCCGGACCCAATCCGGGCGGCCTGCTCGGGCAGCCATGGATCGCGGTTGATCGCTCCACCGGCCCCCATCGCGGCAACGTCTACGTCGCCTGCTCGGTCGCGGACCTGAATTCCGGCAATCACATGGACGTTAAGTTCGTCCGCAGCACCGACGGCGGCGACACCTGGAGCGCCCCCATCATCGTCAATGACGACGATCGCGCCGAGCCCTGGCAGTGGTTCGGCACCATGTCCGTCGCCCCCGGCGGACGCATCGACATCGTCTGGAACGACACCCGCAACTCCGCGATCTCCCGCGTCAGCGAACTGTACTATTCCAACTCCCGCGACGGCGGTCTAACCTGGTCGGGCAACATCGCCGTCAGCCCGCCGTTCGACAGCCATCTCGGCTGGCCCCAGCAGAACAAGATCGGCGATTACTATCACATGATTTCCGACGATACCGGCGCGAATCTTGCCTGGTCGGCCACGTTCAACGGCGAACAGGACGTCTATTTCCTTCGCATCGAGCTGGACTGCAACGAAAACGACATCAACGACTTCTGCGACGTGCACTGCGCAGCGCCCGGCGAACTGTGCGGCGTCCCCGGTTGCGGCCAATCCGACGATTGCAACGGCAACGACCTGCCCGACGAGTGCGAACCCGACTGCAACGGCACCGGCCGACCGGACCTGTGCGACGTGTTAATGGGAGACAGCGCCGACTGCAACGAAAACCTCGTCCCCGATGAATGCGAACCCGACTGCAACGGCACCGATTCGCCCGATGATTGCGACATCCGCGACGGAATCAGCGGCGATTGCAACCACAACGCCATTCCCGATGAATGCGACATCGCCGCCGAATTCAGCGACGACTGCCAGCCCAACGGCCGGCCCGACGAATGCGACATCGTTCTAATGCATTCCCAGGATTGCGACGGCAACGACGTGCCCGACGAATGCGACGTCGATTGCAACAACAACGCCGTTGCGGATGTCTGCGACATTCGCGACGGCGGAAGCCGCGACTGCTACGGCCCGCCCGCCAACTGCGCCAGCCCGCATCCATTCCCCGGCTGCAACGACCCGGCCATAGAATCCTGCGTGTGTGCCGTCGATGCCGGCTGTTGCAGCGGTAATTGGGATCAATTCTGCGTCCTGATTGCCGGCGTGTTGAACTGCGCCGGCTGCACCGGCGGATTGGCGCCCGATGGCATTCCCGACGAATGCCAATGCGGCGCCGATGCACCCTACATCGTCCATCGCAACCGTCCGGCCGCGGCCAGCGGCACCGTAACGTCACCGTGCGACGGCTACATCGATCCCCGCATTGAAAGCATGGACGGCGCCGCCATTCACTACGGACCGTCTTTTGTCACACTGGTTTTCAACGAACCGGTGCGCGGCGCCGACGGCGCGCCGATCGGACCGGGTGATTTCATGGTGACACAGACCGGCACTATAGCGCCGCCTTTCATCACCGAAACCGAATCCATCGACCCCACCGCGTACCGTCTCCAATTGAGTCGCATCGTAACGCCGCAAGAATGGACCACCCTCCGCGCCGTGGTGACCGACATCTGCGGAAACCCGATCATGCAGTCCGACGGGACCGGCCAACCCGGCGGCCAACCCGACCGCATCGACATCGGGCTGCTGCCCGGCGACGTGAATCAGGACGGGCACGTCCAGCCCGTGGACCTGATCAACTTCCGGCAATACTTCGCGGGCGGATACCATAACGCCTGCGGCGACGACGTCGAGTATTTCGACATCAACCACAACGGCGTCGTACGCGAACCCGCGGACCTGATTCGTATTCGCCAGATACTCGCCGGCACCCCGCCCGCGACCCGCACGTGGCTGGGCCGGTCCATGAACCATCCGCGCCCGTGACAACGCTTGACACTCGAACAGGTAGTGCGGGTTTCACGCGCCGCCGCGTGACGTCAGGCGGCTACTGCGGCAGGCTGCGCAAATGAACCAGGTCCTTCACCGGACGGACGAATCCCGGGGCGCTGCGCAGCGTGGTCATGGCCGTGCCGCGCTGTTCGGCCGACTTGGTCCAGAACCGCTTCACCATCAGCCGGGCCGGCTCCTCGACCGTCAGCATCTGCGGAATGGTCGTCGCCCCGATGGTCGTCGACGCCAGCGACGGCACCACCGTCGTCGTCGCCACGCTGCTGCGGAAATGCACCTTGACGACGTAGGATGCGGCCGCGTCCACCCCGCCGAAATGCACCCACATGGGTTCCGCGCCGCCGTACCCGCGCCCCGCGGCCAGATCGCGGCGGGCCAGTAGCGTCACGCCGTCGGCCGCGAACAACTCCACGCGCGCTCCATTGGCCGATTTGACCGTTCGGCCCGACCCGCCGCCGACCGCCCGAACCTCCAAGTAGTTGTTGTTATTCAACTTGTTCTGCAACAGCGTGTTCGTCGCGTCCTCCTGCGTGACCGACAGGTCGAGGTCGCCGTCGTTGTCGTAGTCCACGAACACGCAGTCATGACCGTCGCCCGTCGCCGCGGCCCCCTCGTCCACGGTCGTAAACGTCCCGTCGCCCATGCTTTGATACATGACATTGGCGTTGTTGCCGCGGGTGACGACGTACAGATCGAGATCGCCGTCGTTGTCGTAATCGCCCCAGCAGCCGCTGCGCTGACCGGTCGTGTCGTTGATGCCCGCCGACGTCGTCACGTTGCTGAACACCCCGCCGGTGTTCTTCCACAGGTATCCTTTCTGACCGCTGTCGAACCGGGCCGCGAACAGGTCCAGATCGCCGTCGTTGTCGAAATCCGCCCACGCGGAACCGGCCTTGTCCGTGCTCGCGCCGTCCGCGGTGACAATGGAAATGGCGCCGGTGTTTTCGGTAAACGTCCCGTCGCCGTCGGACAGAAACAACCGACCGCCGGCATAGTGCTGGAAAAAATCGGCGAACCCGTCATTGTTGACGTCCCCGGAACTGACGAACACGCCGTTGCCGTAGTCGCCGGGGTCATCCAGCCCATACGCCGCGTCCGCGGATGCGACGATGGTCAACGGTGTCGTGGCCTGATTCAAGCCGATCCAGTTGGCGTCTCCGCTGAACATCAACACGTCCATCCAGCCGTCGCCGTTGACGTCGGCCAACCCCAGCCCCTCGTTGTTCGACGGACCGTTCAATCCCACGTGACTGCGGTCGGTGAATACGCCCAGCCCGTTGTTTTCGAAATACGATTCGGTGTCCCAACCGCCGACCGACACCGACCAGAAATCGAGGTCGCCGTCGTTGTCCATATCCGCCAGCGCCCCCTGCCGGCGCACATCGCCGCCGCCGAATGTGGACGCCACGAACGTCGTGCCCTGACTGACGCTCAACATTTTCCGGGCCGTGCTGTTGCCGTTGACGACAGCGTCGAGGTCGCCGTCGTTGTCCAGGTCGCCCCAATGCAGCGACGCGCCCATGTTGGCGTCGGTGGCCGTCTGCACGTTAAACCCCGTGGCCACGCTGACGTCGGAAAACAACTGGCTGGCCGTCTTGACCACTTCGAATATGGAAAACCCGCTGACTTCCAGACCGGCGCCCTGAAACGTCCCGCGCAGTCGCGAGGCCGTCCGCACACGCAGGTCGGCGTAGGGGGCGTTGATGATGCAGAACACGTTGGCCAATCCCTGTATGGTCACCGGGTCGCTTCCCAACACGAACAGCTTGACCAGGCTCGGATCCCAGGTCGTGGCGTTGAACTGCGCGGCCGTCTGGATCTTCACTTCGCTCTTGACGTAGATTTCCAGCGTCGCGCCGTCGAGCAGGCGGATGCGGCCGATGTTCTCCACCTTGAAATCGTCCTCGACCAGGATTTTGACGTTTCCGCTTATTTGCAGCACGGCGAGATTGGTCACGGTCAGGTCGTCGCAATGCAGGTTGGCGCTCAACGTCGTCGTCGAGCCGCTGGTGTACGTCTTGTTGCCGACGCTGGCGCCCATTCCCGTGGGCTCGTCGATGTCCGGAAACAGAATGCCCACCGTCTGAACACCCTGCACGCCCGTAATCTGTCCCCCGGACGTCAGCTTGATGACCGTGGCCGGCACTCCGCCCGGTCCGACGTTGACGTCGCCGGTGATCTTGCCGCTGCCGGAAACCGTAACCCGATTGGCGGCCGTCGCGTTCGTAGACAGCAGGATCGGATCGGTGACCGGTTGGATACGTCCGACCAGCGAAACGGTGATGTCGTCCGCGACGGACACGTCCGGCGTCGCCGCGGGCGGCGGCGCGGGGCACACCGATACGACGATTAGACTGATCACCACCGCGAACTTGCCTGCCGACCGGATCATGCTGCGTCTCCCGATTCCGGGTGCGGACCCGATCGATTGAAACCGGGCAATCCGCCCGACCGTAACATACGATTCGTACGGTCGATCGCGTCCGACGGCGCGCGAATCCCCGGCCCGCTACCTAAATAACTCCGGCAGCGCGCTAAATAAATCTGGTTTTCGTAGATCAGCGGCGTACGTGGGCGAAAACGTCGAAATTATAGGACGTGGCAATCGTCGAAACGCACGGACGTAGGTAGCCGGGTCAGGCTGGATGGAACCCGCCGATCAGGTGGTGTGCGGTCATCAGAAAACGTCAAACCCATCGAGCTTCCCGCGTTTGCGGCGACGCCCGCGGCGGTTGTAATCGGCCGCCGTGCGGGACACGAAATGCCAATACGCTTTCCAGTCGCCGATGATGGGGCGTTGCTCGTTCAGAAATCGTAATCGGTCGGTCCGGGTGATGGACCGCACATCGCCCAAGCTCGCGGCCAAACGCACGACGGCGCGTTCCATCGAATCGCGTCCGAACAGGCCAAAACGGGCTAGCGGGCGGCGGGTCAGGCCGTCAAGATCGACCAGCCACATTCGCGGCGTCACGTTCGGGTCGTTCCAGTCGGTGACCAGGATGTTGGACGCCTTAAAATCGCGATGACCCCAGCCGCCGGCGCGCAGTTGGTTGCACAGCCGGGCCAGTTCGCCGATCAACGCGCGCTTGATGGACGCGACTCGCTCCGGCGGTATTTCCCACAACAGACCGTTCGCGACCCGCTCCAGATCGACCACGTCGGGCAGTGCCTCGGCCACGAACCACGACGGTGCACGGAAACGGCCGCCGATCAGATAGGCAAGCGGCAGCGCGGTGGGAACGCCCGATTCCATCAGCGCGACGGTCCGCGACCAGTTACGCGGCGCCCGCGCGGGGCGCAGGCGTTCCCTTAAACCGCGGGGCGCCTCGTATTTGCATATGACGTTGATGGTGCGGTCATTCAATGTGATGGCGGTTCGGAAAACCTGTCCGTCCCGGGAATGCTTCAAAACGGTTCCCTTCCGACCGGCGACCCGGGCATTGACCAGCGCTTCCAGCCAGTTCCGCCAGGCGTCGATCGGCACATGCTGAATCGGGGATGGCAACCGGCACACCGGCGACGCGTATCGCGTCAGCACGCGGCCCGACCACGCGCCGACGTGAATCGGTTGGCTTTCGATGATTACCGATTGGGTCACGGCGGGTACCCCGGCCGTCGTGGATGGGATCGGACGACCTGCGAATGGTCCGACGTCGGTTCGCGCGCGATCACGTGCCCGCGCGAATCTGCATGCCGCGGGATTGCAGATGCCCCGCGAACGCGGCCTGGAACTTCTGCAAATCGTCGTCCACCAGCGTGCGTTCGGTCGATCCGACCCGCGCCCGCAGCGTCATCGACCGTTTGCCGTCGGGGATGTTCTTGCCTTCGTACGCATCGACGTACGAAACCCGGCGCAGCAGCGCGTGCTCGAACGCCGCCACGCGCTCGGCAACGGACTGGTATCGCTCCGTCGCATCAACCAACACGGAAAAATCCAGATCGACCTCGGGATAGGCGGGGATGGATTGCAGTTTGGTATGCCCGCCGATCAACCCGGTCAAATCGTCCAGTTCCAGTTCCGCCCAGACCATCGACCACGCCGACAGGTGCTCGTCCATGCGCCGCCGCAGTTCGACCGGCACAACCCCGACGCGGCCCATTTCCGCACCGTTCACCCGGACGGCCGCGGTCTTGGCGCCGCACTCCCACGGTCGGATGGCCATCGGTTCGGTCGCGGTGTAGTCGGCCGGCCGGTTCAGCACCTGCCACGCCCATGCGTCGATTACGCCCTTCAATTCCGACAGGCGCGCGTCCTCGGCGGCCGCCCCGCGGGCGCCCGACACGATGGCGACGCGCCGACGCTCGAGGTGTTGACCCTTGCCGTTCGGAAACGCGCTGCCCAATTCCACCAACCGGCACTGCGCCAGGTGGTGCCGGTTCAGCGTCGCCACCGCCAGCAACCCCGGTATCAACGACTGCCGCATGCGATCGTAGTCGGCCGCGGCCGGGTTGCGCAGCGTCAGGCAGTCGCCCGGTTCGTAGCCGATCGCCCGGCACCAGGATGCGTCGTACCACAGGTATTGGTGGATTTCAGTCATGCCTGCCGCCAGCACCAGTTGTTGCAGCGTCCGGCGTTCCAGCAATTGCAACGGGTTCGGTTCCAACGCACGCACCGTCACCTCCGGAAAAACCGACGGCACGTTGTTGTAACCGGCGTAACGGGCGACCTCCTCGATGATGTCCACTTCCAGCGAAATGTCCCGCGTGGCCCGGAAACTCGGCACGTCGACGTGCAGGGTGTCGCCGTCATCCCGCACCTTGAATTCCAGCGACGTCAGTATGCGGACCATTTCCGCTCGCGGAACCCCGTGCCCGATGTACCGTTCGACGAATGCCGGCCGAACCGCGACCGCCACCGGCGCGGGCCGTTTCGGAAACGCATCGCTTAACCGGCTCAACAGTTTCAAGCCGCTGAACTCGACCTCGCACAGATGCACGAACCGCTGAATCCCCAGCACGGTATGGGCCGGGTCCAGCGATTTTTCGAACCGGGCGCTGGCCTCGGTTCGGTGGCCCAACGCCGTGGTGCACTTGCGGATGACGTGGGGGCTGAAATTGGCCGACTCGAGCACCAGCGTCCGCGTGGATTCCCGAACTTCCGTTTCCGCGCCGCCCATGACCCCGGCCAGCGCGATGGGTTTGCGATGGGACTGGATCAGCAGCGCCCCGGCGGGGAGCGACCGCTCGACGTTGTCCAACGTGGTGAATCGCGTGCCCGCGGCGACGGCGCCCACCTCGATGCGCTCGACCTTGTCGCCGTCGAACGCGTGCATGGGCTGGCCCAACTCCAGCATGATATAATTGGTTAGATCGACCAGCAGGTCGATCGGCCGCTGTCCGACGTGGCCCAAGCGCAACTGCATCCACAACGGCGCGGGCCGCGATCCGACGCCGCCGAATCGCAAACCCGAATAGCGCGGGCACTGATCGGGGTCGTCGATCTCGATGGGTATTTCCGGTAACGACGGATCCAACAGCCGCTCGATCGGCGTCACCGCGTAGGGCTTCAGCGGCAAACGCAACATGGCCGCGAATTCGCGGGCCATGCCGTAATGCCCCCACAGATCGGGACGGTGATTGATTGAATGGTTGTCGATTTCGACGACCCAGTCGTTGAACAACGCGGGATCCAACCTGTCGCCGGGCGCAACGTTGGGCGGCAGAAACACCGCCTCGCGGGCGGCCATGGCGATCCCCAGCGCGTCGCCGGGCAGTATCATCCCCGCGCTCTTCCGGGCGTCGACCGTCGAATCCGAAATGGCCCCCAACGCCGCGACGGATGCACCAGCCGGCGCGTAGACCACCCGATGGCCGATGTTCAATCCCGGGGCCGACGTGACGGTTTCGACGCGCCGTCCGCCGCCCACATCCAGCGTCGCCACCGATTTCGGTTTGGCGCCCCCGGTCGATGATAACGACTTGACTTCGGCGCAGATCAAACCCCGGGCGTTGACGGCGATGGGCTCGACGCCCTCCACTTCGGCACAGACGATGGTGAACTGATCGGCCAGCGCCTCGGCCGTCAGCGACGCCGGCACGTCCACGAAATCCCGCAGCCAATTCAGGGAGATCAACATGGCAGTTTCAATCGACCGATTTGATGGTCGGGCCCGTCAGCCGTTCGGGCGAAACGATCGCTCGAACGTCGCCGCGGTTCAGAACGCGGATATCCCCGATGCCGAATTTCATCATGGCCAATCGCGTCAATCCCAGCCCGAATGCGAACCCGGTGTATTCGTTTGGATCGATTTTGCCGTAGCGCAGCACGTTGGGATGCACCATGCCGCAGGGCAGGATTTCGAGCCAGCCCGACTGTTTGCAGGTCGCGCATCCCGTGCCGTCGCAGATGGCGCAGTTCATGTCCAGCTCAAAACCCGGCTCCACGAACGGAAAATACCCGGGGCGCAGCCGTACGCGCACGTCGCGTCCGAATACCTCCCGCAACAACAACTTCATCATCGCGATCAGGTTGGCGATGGAAATGTGCCGGTCGATCATCAGCCCTTCGACCTGGTGAAACGTGTTTTCGTGCGACGCGTCCACCGTCTCGTAACGGAAGCACCGCCCCGGCGCCAGGACCCGCAACGGCGGTCCGTGCCGCTGCATGGCCCGCACCTGCACCGGCGACGTGTGCGTGCGCAGGAGCATTCCGTTGTTGAGCCAGAACGTGTCCTGCATGTCCCGCGCCGGGTGCAACGCCGGAATGTTCAGCGCCTCGAAATTGTAATACTCGGTTTCCATTTCCGGCCCGGTTTCGATGATGAAACCCAGCCGCTGGAACACGTCTTCCACCTGCCATTGAACGTGCGTCACCGGGTGCAGCGACCCCAGCGCCGGCCGAACCCCCGGCAGCGTCGGGTCGAACGACGACGCCCGATGTGCTTCGTTGGCCGCTTCCGAAGCCCGGATTCGGTCGGCCGCATCCGCGAAAATTTTCGCGAAACGCATCTTGGCGTGATTCAGGAGTTGTCCGACCTGCCCGCGCTGTGCGGGCGGGTAGTCCTTGATGGATTGCAGCCGGCTGCCGAGCGTTCCGTTCCGGCCCGTCACGCGCGATTCGACGCTCCGCAGCGCATCCAGCGTGGTCGCCTCGGCCACGGCGCGCAGCGTTTCCGCCTCCAGTGATTCAATCTCCGTTTCGAGGGTTTCCAACTCGACTGCCATGCCATTGTCGCCCCGCGTCACCTATTGCGCAACCGAGTCAGCATAGGCACGACCGCGACTGCTGACAAGCGCATTCGACATGATCGGTAACTCGCTCCGCCGGGATTGGGGCGGCGGTCGATCGCGTATAGAATGCCGACCATGGCAACCATCTTTTCAACGGCAATCGTCACCGGCGGCGGACGGGGAATCGGCCGGGCCATTTGTCACCGTCTGGCCGCCGACGGTGCGCGCGTCGTCGCGGTCGCTCGATCGCGTGACGAGCTCGACGAGACCAAGCGACTCGTCGAACGGCACGGGGGCACGTGCCTGACTGTCCGCGCCGACGTATCCCAGGTCGACGAAATGAACGCGGCCGTGGACGAAACGGTCCGGCAATTCGGCGCCGTCGATATTCTGGTCAACAATGCGGGCACGGCCCCCCGGGCCGACGTCGACGCATTCGGCATCGACACGTTTGACGCGATGATCGGCGTAAACGTGTCCGCTCCGTTTTACGCGGTCCGCGCCGTCTGGCCGATCATGAAGCAGCGCCGACAGGGGATCATCATCAACATTTCGTCAGTCGCGGCCGTCGACCCGTTCCCGGGTTTCGCGGTCTACGGCGCGACCAAGGCCTATATCGAGGGATTGACCCGCGGATTGGCGAAGGAGGGCCGGCCGCTGGGCATCCGCGTGTATGGCGTCGGACCCGGGGCGGTGGACACGGTCATGCTCCGCGGTCCGTTCCCCGACTTCCCCGACGATCAATGCCTGCAGCCCGACGATATCGCGGAAGTCGTCCACCTGATGACCCAACCCGTCTGCCGCCACGCAGTCGGACAGACGATCTACGTCACCCGATCATGATTCATGCGCTGTGAATCCCACCCTATCCGGCCGGCCCACGACTTGCGCGACGGGTTCTGATCACGGTGCCGGGCGGATTTCGGTCGGGATTGACCGCGTCGGACGGTCAGCGGATACTGTCGGCATCCGCGCGAGCGTTCATGAACGTACCCGTCATTCAATTATTGGTGCTGGACGTTGACGGCGTACTGACTCCCGGCGACGTGACCTACGACGAGACGTCGCAGCGGGTTATGTCGTTTCACATTCACGACGGCAGCGCCATCAAGCGCTGGCAGTCGGCCGGCCGGCATTGTGCGATCCTGTCCGGCCGACAATCGCCGATCGTCGATCGCCGAGCGAGCGAACTGGGCATCCAACACGTGATGCAGGGCGTCGCCTGCAAGGAACGCGAATGGCGCGGGTTGTTGTCGCGATTGGAATTGCCGGCCGGGTCGTCGTGCTGCATAGGCGATGACGTCGGTGATCTGGACATCGTCCGGCATTGCGGGTTCGGGGTGGCGGTGGCCAACGCCGTGCCGGAATTGAAACGATGGGCCGCCTACATCACGCGTCGTCCGGGCGGACAAGGGGCGGTGGCCGAGGTCGCGGAATGGCTGTTGCGTCATGAATCGAAATAAACCACGGCACCGGCGTCCAGCGTACACCGTTGTGCGTTCGTTGATTCTGGCGGTCTCGACGCTGGCGATCGTCGGCGTGCTGTTCGCGGTCTATCAGTTTTCGACGGGGGTCGAGCCGGCGGCGGCACCCGGGGCGGCGGTGGTGGGCAAGCC
>JABFSN010000089.1 GCA_013140575.1 Phycisphaerales bacterium
TTGGCACCCATGCGATAAATCCCTCGCGGCGCAGCCGCGAGTCCTTGCCGATCCAAACGCCGGGAGACGGTCTCCCGGTAACGAACACCCAGCGGCCGAAACTCCAATTCACGCTGAACCAGTACAGATGCGACCCAGATGGAGGAAACACGAGCGGCGATTGTAGCGCTGCACTGGAATGTCCTGGGAGCGATGTTTCTTTCTGACGGAGGAATGGAAGTAGCTTTCAGAGGACTGGGCCGTGAGCCAATGCTTTTAATTGACGTATTTGAAGAGCCGAAATCTGCGAAGATTGTTGACGGAACACTCAACGAAGTGCGACTTGCGCCATTAAGTTCATTCAGTACGGGGCAGGCAATTGAACTCGCGGTAATTCTCCGTCAACACCACGCTGTCGCCGGGAGCCGCGGATCCTCAGGATACCCGGCCCAGTATTATAGGGAAATGAAACGCCAGGGCGGTTTCTGATCGAGAGACACGCGGGAACACCAATCGTGGGTTTTACAAGTGTGAAACGGGTATCCGCCGGCTGGAGGTGGCAGAAGTCCTCGATTGGTGCCGAACGTGCGGAATCCAGCCGGAGAAGGCCTTGCGCAGGTTGGCGCTCTGACGATCGTGGGGCGAAATCACCACCGGTCCGATTTCGGATCCCAGAACGGGCCGGTCAGGCCGATGCGGGCGAAGATGGCGGTCATTTCGTCGGGTCCGGGGCGGCGGGAGTCCACGGTCAGGCGGTTCTCGTACCAGGCTCGGGCGAGGAACCACAATTGGTCGATGCTCACCAGCGGTCGCACCGGCAGGCCGCGGGCCGTGCACCATTCCTTCACCGTTTCTTCCGACCGGAAGAGCAGCATGGTCGCTCAGGTGAAGACGATGTCCGTCCACCACCTGGCCGCGGGGACCGCGAAATGGGCGACGGCCTCCGTCGGCACCGGGGTGGCGTCGCGCATTGCTACCGGAACCACGGTGCCGTCGCGGACCTTCATCGGCACGGGTGCGCCGTCGCGGATTTGCACTGGAACCGGCCCGCCGTCGCGAACGTCAGCCGGAACCGAGGTGCCGTCACGAACTTCGGACCGAACCAGCGCGCCGTTTCGCACCTCGATGCGCATCGGCTCGCCCGTGTGTCCGTCGAAGGCCTCGACGACCGCGTCGGCGTGCAGTGTGGCCGCCACCCCAAGCGCATCCCACACGCAGTTGGCGTAGTAGCCCTTCCCGTTCGCACGGACCAGAAACGGCGTCTCGATCCCCGAAAATGGCGGGGCCAAAGAGGTGCCGCCTTGCGCAATGCTCGTGAGCTTGTCGGATGTGGGTCTATTGGGTGTTATGGCATCGCAGGGGTTCGTGACAAGCGCCTCGTTACAGACGGCACAAAAAGCATCACTGAAACTCAATTTGAGATTTTTTTTCATTTCTTAGGGGTGCGACGCAACAAACGGGCGACATCGGTGCTTATTAGGGCAATGGGAAACAGTGCTGGGTTCGGCCGAAGAGGCCGGCGGCACAGGGTAATAGACGGGTTGTTCTAGGCACTGGAGGAAAAACATGGTCTGGAAGGAACTGCGAGATGGGTTGTCAGCCCCCATCGAGTACGTCTTCGCAAACGGACGAAGACGGGGGCGGGAGGCAGTCGCTACCGCATCTGCGGGCGGCTGCCTTTTTTTGTGCGTTGCGGGACAGGTTTTGGGAATGACGGGTATGCCGGTTGACGGGTTGGCGACGGTGCAAGCAACCGTTGCCGTCGCGACGTGCAGCGAACAGGTCGCTGTGGCGGACACCGCTTCGGCGGCGGCTGACCTCGCCGGTCATCCGACCGATGGATTGGACCTTGCTCCGTCCATCTTGGCGCCCCATGTGGACGCTGTGACGCACCCGGCTGGGGAGGAGTTGACCGACGGGCACTTGGGCGACGCGAGCCATGACAAGGCCGCAATCATCGACACGCTGGCCCGCCTGGTTCAAGACGTCGGGCTTCACATCGGACACAACGTGACCATTCTCGTAGACGGTCATGTTGTGCATTTGCATCACCTGACGGACGGCGGCGTACCGGGGCAACACGACATTGCTGCACCGGATTCGATCACCGCCGACCTGCACGAGCACAAGCACGATCACGGGCACGAAAACAAGGCAGCGGACGGGAAGGGGGAACATGATGGGACGGATTTGGGTGAACACGACGACGATCACGGGATCGACGAAGCGCACGGTCACGGGGGATTGCACTCGATCGATCTGACAAAAGACGAGCTTTGGCATCGGTTACTGGCGGCGGATTTGAGAAACAGGGTGAGTCATGGCGCTGGAAAGGCACAACACGAACTCCCGAACAACCTGGCGCGCCGGGAGCATGACGGACACGGCCAAACGGCCGGTCAGGGCGAGGCTCCGGCGACGGACCGCCCGAAGCCCTGAATCAGGAGTTGCCGTTAGGGGAAACCAGGAAGGAAGTGGGATGCGACGGAACCGCGCCGAGACGGCTGATCAGACGAAAGCCTGGTCAGCCGTTTCGATTGCGCGAACCACGCGACCGTTGTGGACCTTCCGCGGCCGCCCGGGCGAAGCAATCGCGGGCAACAGGACGTTTGGTCTCGCGCAACGAATTGCAGAATTCTTGAGCTGGAGCGGAATTGACTCACGCGTTCAATTTTTTGAGGGGTTCCTTGGGCGCAGTCTCCATAGATCAAAATCTGTAAATCGGTTACCCGGATGGGGCACGACACGTCGACCAACTCATCGAATGACGCCTATGACGCGGGGGAAGGAACCCTCGACGACATCGAACTCCATCCGATGGCGACCGATGCATCGTTTGGTGCGTGGCGGGTCCAGCATTTTCCCGAGCTTCTCCAGTGTTGCCGACGGTACTATCCAGAATTCAGCAAAATCCAACTTCGAGCCGTGTTTGAGAAGTGTGCACAGCGACGCGCGAAGCTCGCAGCTAGAGGTTTTGATTCGAAAAGGCTTCGGGGTTATATCATCACGATCGCGTTACGTGACGAGCGAAAGGAAATCAGAATACTCGGGTGGGGTAGTCTGCACGTATCGCCAATGGAGTTTGAGCCGGCGGACACGTACCCAGTCCAGTCGGACGACGATCACTTTGGGCGCTTTTCGGCGGCTCTGCAATCGGATCAGTTTGACGATACTGACCGCAATATCCTCTGCCTGCGGATCAAGATGGGATTGCCTTGGAGTGAGATTGTCCAGCTACTCGGCCTCAAGGGTGGCACGGCACGATCCCGAAAATCTCGATTGGTTAAGAAACTCGCCGTTTATTTCGGGACGCGGGGGGATCTTCAAAGGGCGTTCTTTTAGGATTCTTGCCCTTATTCTGGTCACGATAGGGCAATCGCCGATAATCGATGAGTGCAAGCCCCGGAACGCAGGCGCGGTCACGGGGCGTCTGTTGCGAGTGGGAGCGTTTACCGCATCGAACAACGAGCGACATCGTCACCACCACCGTCGCGACAACCGATCTAGCTGATTGGATCAGGCTGGATCGGAACGCGGCGTGCTAGGTGAAGGGCGAGGGTGTTTCGATGGCGGCACGGATCAGAGAAATGAGCTTGAAGTTGCTTCTCGGCTTGCCGGGCGAAGTCGACGACTCCGCCCTGGCGAAAGCGGCGGTCAATACCTCCGACATGGCACTGGCCCGCCTTTGGAACGACCGGTTCTCGGACACGGAATTCATCGGAAATCTGATCGATCGCATCTTAGATGCACGGTCCGACGAATCGCCTGGGGCTAAGTCTCTGGGCGAGCCGATCGGTTTCGGTGATACGACCCTCAACGCCATCGCCGATTGCGGCTTCGTGGGGACGTTGAAGAACGCGCCGACGGCCGACGAGCGCAAACGGATCGGTGACTGTTATCGCCGGATGCTGTGTGACGAACTGTTGATTCTCGATGTGCAGGGGCGGCTGCTTTGCGGGCCGGATGTTTCCGAATATTGGGAACCGAAAATTTTTCGACCTTCCGTGTACGTGTACGACGTTCCCAAGGCCAGCCGCATCGGGCTTCTACTTCGTGAAAAACATGCACCGCCCGCCGGCGTAGTGTGCACCGTCCAGGGCGACTTGCTGTCCGTGAAGATTCACGACCTTAACGACTACCGATCATGGAACGCGCTGTACGCAATGCGATCCAATGACGACCCGGCGATTCAACGACTACTCGCGGCCGATCGAGGTTCGCGGAGTGCTGACGCCGCGAAATCGCGCGACGCATGGTCGGAATTCCTACGTCAGGCCGTCCAAACCGGAAAGCGATGCGGTACGGGGCAGGTAAACGTCGACGGAACGCTAATCTGTAACATCAAGAAGCGTCCGCGGTGCGGCGACATGGAGGATTCCATCCTGCTTGTCGGTCTGATGGAGCCGCCGGACGAGAAACAGAGAGGCCCGATCAGGGAGGTTGCTGAGAAGAAGCGCTCGGCCAACCCCGATCGGGCCGCGACAGAAGCCGTCCGTGCGAAACACGGCGGTGCGCGGTCAAGCGGGCGTGGTCAGCTTCGTCAGCTCCGAAAGCAGCTCGATGCAGACGAACACCAGCCCGAAGACCGATAAGGCCAGGCCCGGCACGATCCAGCCCCAGTGACGTTGAACGAACGTCGGCGTCGGATCGGCGGTCTCGCCTTGGTGACGGTCCGGGTGCTCATGCGTTTGAGGCATGACAGTGGCTCCCGGCGAAACTCATTGCCGATGATTCGGACCGCCCGTCCGAATTATCGGGGGTCTGAAACGCAACCCGCCGCGGCCTTGCGCAAAGCCGCCTGGGAAGCGCTGCTTTCCCCGGCCCGATGCGATCGCGATTCGCATCCACCATTAAGAGACATCTGAAGCGTCATTTGTTGCACAGCTGTAAACCTCAGATCTTCGAATCCACATTCATTAACGCTTTCTGGAAGCAACACCCTCAAAAATCTCTCGCCGTTCCTTGAAATCTGATCGCCGCCACACTGGGCGGCATTTCAGTATGCCGATGCGGGTTGGATCGGTGGCCGAGAGTTACGAACCGCAGTTTGCAAGGCGCTTCGAAAGGCGGCAGGGCGTTTCCGAAGGGGTTCACAGTTCAAGCAATCGACCCGGCGTATGACCGGTGGATCGAGCTGGTTCGAATGGGATACTCCATCAGTCTTGGCGCACGTAATTTCAAGGCAATTGGAGCACATCACTACGCAGTTTGTTGCCGCTGCCAGATTGTACCGTCAACGCATCGCGCCGTCATAGGCGCGATGATAGGCGCTTTCGCGGGCGCGCCGCACGAATGCAAGTACAGGCGTTTACAGAGAGAGATGGAGGGGGATCCCCTTATGTCCGGGGCGGCGGTTGGGGGGAAGGCGGGGGCGCGGAATCGGGCATTATGCTGTTTTCTTGCGCGGCCGTCCGGCGATGCCACGTTGCGGCACCGACGCATTGCGCGACGTTGGCGCGACGATCGGTGCGGCGTTGTTCGTTGTCTCGGCGGATTCTCGCACGACGCACGCCCGTGATTGCATTGTCTGCGATGCGTCTGCGATAGTCATTTCAAACGTGGGACAAACGCGGGCGAAACCCGCTCCAAACTCTTGCGATAGACTGTGCAGACTGCGGCGCCCGTCGGCCATTGGCGCGTCAGACATTGAAGACGATGACGCGCGCAGACGATAGACGCGCGACGATTCAACCGATAGACAGGCGCCGTCTTGAAGATTAGACGCGCAAATCGTCAATGGCGCGTCTGTCTTCGCCACAACCCACCGGTTGTAGAAAAAACTGCGCGAAGAGCGCGGATTCTGTTTGACATAGTGACAGGAGTGTGTCACAATATGGGTGTGTCGTGAATAGTGCCGGCGCGATGCTTGTAACATCCGCCGGCGTGGCCAACCACTAATCAGGAGTGATTGACGATGACCATTCTAGCAGAATCTCCGCCTTGCAAGAATTCGACAGGCGACGAAAAAACCGGGGGCGGCGCCGACCGGGCGCGGGCGTTGCGGGAGCGCATCACCGACCACGTGGACGCGCTCGCCAAGGCCGTCGATGACGTGCGGGCGTCGGAATCGTTCCGGGTGTTCCTGGACGTTCAGGCGCGGTTTCACCGGTATTCCTGGGGCAACACCATTCTGATCGCCACGCAACGCCCGGACGCGACCCGCGTCGCGGGTTACAAAGCGTGGGAGAAACTCGGCCGGCACGTGCGCAAGGGCGAGCATGGGATAATGATCTTCGCCCCGCACAAGTTCACGCGGGAACGGGAACGCGACAACGGCGAATCCGAAACGGTGGACGGCATCGGGTTTCACGTCACCCACGTATTCGACGTTGGCCAAACCGACGGCGAAGCGCTCCCGACGGTGGACGTGCCGACCGTGGACGCGCTGGCCGACGACCTACTGGCCAAGCTGATCGGCGTGGCCGGCCGGCGGAGTATCAAGGTCGAATTCGGCGCGTTTCGGGAGGGTTTCTTCGGCGCTTCCAAGCGCGGATCGGTGGAAATCGCCAACACCTACGCGACCGGTCAACAGGCGAAAACCCTCGCCCATGAACTTGCCCACGAAACGCTGCATTGGAACGCCGAAGGGTCGTTCACGCGTAGCGCGGCCGAATTGGAAGCCGAAGCCGTCGCCTACGTCGTGTGCCGGCACTTCGGCCTGGACGTGGAATTGCGGGCGAGTCGGTACATCGCCCTATGGGGCGGCGATTCCGCGGCGCTCCGCGAGAGTCTGGAGCGCATCGCCACGACGGCGCGGGGGATCATCGACGACGCGGATTCGGATGCGTCGGCCGAACGGGCGCCCCAGGGGCAGGGGGTGGCCGCGTGAAAACCATTCGACGATTGCAGCTTGCCAACCGGGAATTGGCGGCGCGGGCCGCGGGTTTCGACGCGGGCTTGCGGGAATTGTCCGCCCACCTGGCGACGGACAAATTCCGCGCGTGGCCATACGTCCACGTCGGCGACGTGGATCGGTGGATTGAATGGATTCGGTCGAACGCCGACGCGATTGAACAACGGGCGTCGCGTTGCCGGCGGTGCGGATCGCAACCGGCCGGCGACCATCCCGAATTGCGTTGCGACCAGTGCCACGCGGCGGTCAACGCGGGCGGCGCCGCAACGGCCGATTCAGACGCGACCGGCGAATCCAGAAGGGCGGTGGCATGATGTTGTATCAACGCTACCGACCGGCCACGTGGGCCGATTTCGTCGGGCAAGACAAGGCCGTCGCGTCCGTGCGGCGGATCATCGAACGGCCGTCGTTCGACCGCGGCGCGTTCTGGATTGAAGCGGCGGGCGCCAACAATAGTGGAGTCGGGAAAACGTCGTTGGCGTGGCTGATCGCCCGTCAACTGGCCGACGATTGGTTCGTCACCGAATTGGACGGGGGCAAGTGCGACAAGCGGGCCGTGCAGGATATGGAACGGGCGGCGCATTTGTGTACGCCGAACCGGGACAAGCCGTTCCGGGTGTGGGTGGTCAATGAAAGTCATGCGATCAGCGCGGGCGCCGTCGATGAATTCCTGACGTTCCTGGAGAATCTGCCGCGTCATGCGTGCGTCATCTTCACCACGACGCGGCGGGTCGATGAAAACCTGTTCGGCGATTGCGACAGCGGGCCGTTCGCGTCGCGGTGCCATCGCGTGACGCTGACGAATCAGGGTCTCGCCCAGGCGTTCGCCCAGCGGGCGAAGTCCATTGCCGAAACCGAGGGTCTGGACGGCCGGCCGATGGAACAATACGTCCGGTTGATTCAGACGTGCAAGAACAACATGCGGGCCGCGTTGCAGCGCATCGAGGCCGGCGAAATGCTGGCGTAGGGAGTGACGGTCGGGGGCGGGCGTCGCGCGACGGCGATGACCCGCCCCCTGGCCGTTTGATTCCGACGCGCCCCGTGATGACGACGGGATCGGGGATGTTGCGACGGCGCGCGGTCGGACAATGGCGATTGAATCGTTGGGCGAACCGAACCGCGCCGCGGATTCCATCGCCCCGCACCGATTCGACGGTGCCGATTGGTTCGTCGGGCGCGCGAACCGCGGTGCGGATTCGACCCGCCCGTGGCGGATCGGACGACGCCGATTCGATCCGTGGCGCCGCGAACCGGCGACACCGGGTGACAAACGAATATGACCGAACCGCATCGCCATCACGTCGAATGGACAGCGCCCGCCGAAAGGGCGATGCCCGTCGATCGGACGCTCCGCCTGGACCCGCGGGCCCGTCGGCGGGTCGGTGGGGGTTCGATGACGAACCGAGTCGGGAGTACCCCGTCCATGCCGGAAAGAAACCCAACCATGCCAGAATTAGACAGGCAACGAAAAGCCATCGGCTACACCCGATGCTCGACGCACGAGCAGGTCGTCAGCGGTCTCGGTCTGACCGCCCAGGCCGAACGCATTGCCGCCTACTGCCGGCTCCAGAATTTGACATGCACCGAAATCATCGCCGATCCCGGTGTTTCAGGCGGCAAGCCGTTGGCCACGCGTCCCGGCGGGCAGGAACTATTGAACGCGATCCGCGCGCGGGGCATCGAAACGATTGTAACCTTGAAGCTGGATCGCATGTTCCGCAACGCGGGCGATTGCCTGACCACCGTCGAGCAATGGGAACGCCGCGGCGTCGCCCTGCACGTCATCGACCTGGGGGGCAACGCCATCGACACCACCAGCGCCGCCGGACGGTTCATGTTGACGGTATTGGCCGGCGCCGCCGAAATGGAACGCAACCTGACCCGCGAACGCACCCGGTCGGCCCTGGCCGTCAAACGCGCCAACGGCCAGCGCATCGGCACCGTCCCGTTCGGTTACGATCTCGCCCCCGACGGCCGCAGCCTCGCACCCAACGCCGCCGAACAAACCGCCGTCACCCTGATCCACTCCCTCCGCGCCCGCCGCTGGACGCTCGAAGCCATCGCCGAAGAACTCACCGAACGCCGCATCCCCACCAAAACCGGCCGATCGCAACGCTGGACCCACCAGGCCGTCGGACGCATCCTCGATCGACTGCCGGGTGCGTGTTCAACTTCGTGACATGAGCGCATCTGTGACGCCAAAACGACGCGAATCTGCGACACTGACACGCTGCCCGGCCTGAACGCAGCGGTATCGGCGAGCTCAAGTGCCGCTCCATGTACGCCTGTGTCAAACACGATCCGGGTCCATTCGGAACCGCAGGCGTCCGCTGCCTGGGGTTCCGCCCCGTCCCCTCGGCCGGTACGATTCGTGGCCAGTGCAAGCCCGTAAAGTCTAACAAGAACGGTCAGCAGCTGAGGACGTCGCACTTATGAGCACGGCCTTCCATGCAAAGTACTTTTCCCACGAGCTTACCGGCCAAGCGGCTGCCGCCGACATTCAGCGTTTGTCGACGGCGTTGTTCGATGCCTGCGTCGACTTGAACCCGCATCAAATTGACGCCGCCCTTTTCGCGCTCCGTTCTCCGCTATCGAAGGGAGTGCTCCTGGCCGACGAAGTCGGACTCGGCAAGACGATCGAGGCCGGCCTCCTGTTGTGCCAGTTTTGGGCGGAACGTCGCCGGCGCCTGCTGGTGATCTGTCCGGCGTCGATTCGCAAACAGTGGAGCCTGGAGCTATCCGAAAAGTTCAGCCTGCCGAATTCCATCCTTGACGCCAGTTCGTATCGCCTGGCCCAGCGCGAAGGCAATCCGCGACCCTTCGATAGGCCGTCCGTGGTGATTTGTTCCATGAATTTCGCCAGCAGGTTAGCGCCGGAGGTCAGATCAATTGCCTGGGATCTGGTCGTGATCGATGAGGCTCACCAACTGCGCGGGGCGTATCGGCCCTCCAACAAGATGGGGCAAGCGATCCGCGAGGCCACGGAGGGTCGCCGCAAGGTTCTGCTGACCGCGACACCGCTGCAAAACTCGCTACTTGAGTTGTACGGTCTTTCCACCCTTATCGACGAGCATACCTTCGGTGAGCTACCGTCCTTCCGCTCGCAATTCATGTCGTCCAATGGCGATCTGCCCGGTCTAAAGGCACGCTTGCGGTCGTTCTGCCAACGAACGCTGCGGCGTCAGGTTGTCGAGTACATCCAATACACCGAACGCCGCCCGATGACGCGCCCATTCCAACCGACCAAGGAGGAACTCCGATTGTACGACGCCGTCTCGGCCTACCTTCAGCGAGACGATTCCTACGGGATTCCCCCGCGTCAACGGCAACTTATTACGCTCATTCTGCGAAAACTTCTCGCGTCGTCGTCTCGTGCCGTTGCCGGCACGTTGAATGCCGTGAAGGGACGCCTGTTGACCCTTCGAGAGGGCCTTCCGGACGATCCCGAAACTCTCTTCGACCAGCTTGCCGTGTCCGAGGATCTCGAAGAAGTTTACGCGGACGACGAATCGGAGCCCGACGGTGAGTCGTCACCGACACCCAACACACCGGCACAAATCAATCGCGCAAAGCTCGACTCGGAAATCGAGGAAGTCGATCGGTTCATACGCTGGGCGCTAGGCATCGGCATCGACACCAAGAGCCGCGCGCTTCACGCCGCGCTGGAAATCGGCCTGCGTGAAATGCAGAAGGTGGGCGCCGCCCGCAAGGCGTTGATTTTCACGGAGTCCCGCCGTACCCAGGCGTACCTCAAGGAATTCCTCGAAGGCAACGGCTACTCCGACCAGATCGTACTGTTCAACGGGAGCAACAACGACACCGATTCCCGGCGAATCTACGAAAAGTGGAGGGAAACCAACGCGGCCACCGGCCGTACCACCGGCTCGCGCGACGTGGACATGCGCGCCGCGATTGTCGAGCATTTCCGCGACAACGCGACCCTCATGATCGCCACCGAGGCCGGCGCGACCGGCATCAACTTGCAATTCTGTTCGCTGGTCATCAACTATGAACTCCCCTGGAACCCGCAACGGATCGAACAGCGCATCGGTCGGTGCCATCGGTACGGGCAGAAGCACGACGTGGTCGTCATCAACTTTCTGAACGAGCGCAACGAGGCCGATCGCCGCGTGTTGGAACTCCTGCACGAGAAATTCCAACTGTTCAGCGGCGTGTTCGGCGCGTCGGACGAAGTCCTGGGCACGGTGGATTCCGGCGTCGATTTCGAGAAGCGAATTCTCGCCATCTATCAGCAGTGTCGTACGCCCGAACAGATTGACGCCGCGTTTCGGCAACTTCAATTGGAGATGGAAGAGACCATCCGGACCCGCATCGACGACACCCGTCGCGCCCTGCTCGAACACTTCGACGAGGAAGTGCATGCCCGGCTGAGGGTGCATCTGAACTCCGCCCGCGAGCAGCTCGACCGCGTAGGTCGGCTCTTCTGGACGGTTACCGGGTTCATACTCGCTGAACACGCCGGTTTCGACGACGCCGACTTGTCCTTTGAGCTGCGCATCGCGCCCCGACCGGACATCAGGTGCGGCCGCTACCGCCTAATCTCCAAAACCCGCGAGAATGTTCTCGGCGAGTTTCTCTACCGAATCTCACATCCTTTGGGCGAGTTCGTTATCGACACCGCCAAGGCGATATCCACGCCGCCCGCCGCGGTCATGTTCGACGTGACCCATTATCCGACTCGCATCGCGATGGTCGAGGCAATCAGGGGCCGGTCCGGCTGGCTGACGCTTCAGCGGCTTGTGATCGAGTCCTTCGAGCGGGCGGATCACCTGCTTTTCTCGGCCTTCGATGACGGAGGCGCCGCTCTCGACCAGGAAACGTGCGTAAAGCTGTTCTCGTGCACCGCGGGCGTTCAGCCGCTCGGCGAAGTGCCTGCATCGATCCAACAGCGACTGGATGCCGAAGCGGCGCGCCACCGCGAGGCCACCATCACCCGTTCCCTGGAACTGAACCACAAGTTCTTCCAGGAAGAGCGGGAGCGCCTGGAAAAATGGGCCGACGACATGGTCGTCGCCGCCGAGAAGGAACTCGCCGGCACCAAGGCCCAGATCAAGGCGCTATCCCGCGAGGCCCGCCTGGCGACCACCACCGACGAGCAGCACGCCATCCAGCAAAAGATCGCCGACCTCGAGCACGTCAAGCGGCGGCAGCGCCAACGCATTTTCGACGTGGAGGATGAAATCATCGCCCAACGCGATACACTGGTCGCTCGACTGGAGCAGCGGATGGCCCAGCGCACCACGGCCGAGACGCTGTTCACCATCCGCTGGTCCGTGGTTTGACCCTGAAAGGCCCCATGAATGCCCGGGAATCTCGAAAAGCTCCGCGGCCTGCTTGCCGAGTTGTTCCAGCTCGACCAGGCCGACCTGGACTTCGGCATCTACCGCATCATGAACGCCAAGCGGGACGAAATCACCCGCTTCCTCGATCAGGATCTGCTTCCCCAGGTTCGCCGCGTTCTCGAAGAACGCACCCAGACCGAACGCGACGCCGTTCAAGCGGAGCTGACCCAGGCCATCGCCCAGGCCCGCACGCTGGGCGCCGACCCCGAAGGCATCCCCCGGGTCCGGGAACTGCGCGAGCGGATCGCCCGCGCGGGCGACATTCCGGCCCTCGAAAACGAAGTCTTCTCCCACCTGTTCAGCTTCTTCCGTCGTTACTACGACGAAGGGGATTTCCTGTCGCTCCGCCGATACAAGGAAGGCGTTTACGCCATCCCCTACGAAGGCGAGGAGGTCAAACTCCACTGGGCCAACGCCGACCAGTACTACATCAAGACCGCCGAGCACTTCCGCGACTACACCTTCAAGCTCCCCAATGGTCGCCGCGTCCACTTCAAGCTCGTTGAGGCCGGCACCGAGCAGGGCAACAACCGGGCGGCCCCCGGCCGGGAGCGCCGGTTCATTTTTCGCGCCGCCGAGCCGCTGGCCGTCGAAAACGGCGAGTTGTTGATTCGCTTCGAATACCGGCCCGACGAGCAGGGTCGCAGACAGAAGGAGCTTATCGCCGACGCGGAGCGCCGCATTAACGAGACGCGGGGGTTTGACGAATGGATCGGGGCGTTGGCGGCGCCCGCCCCCACCGAAGCCAACCCGCAGCGGACGCTCCTGGCCCGGCACCTGTACCAATACACCGCCCGCAACACCTTTGACTACTTCATCCACAAGGACCTGGGCGGCTTCCTTCGCCGCGAGCTGGACTTCTACATCAAGAACGAGGTGATGCACCTGGACGACATCGAGGACGAAACCGCCCCCCGCGTCGAGCACTACCTGGGCAAGATCAAGGCCATTCGCCGCATCGCGGACAAGATCATCACCATGCTCGCCCAGATTGAGGACTTCCAGAAGAAACTCTGGCTCAAGAAGAAATTTGTCATCGAAACCAACTACTGCATCACGCTCGACCGCGTGCCCGAGGAATTCTACGTCGAAATCGCGGCCAACGATGCCCAGCGGGATGCGTGGGTGCGCCTATTTGCCATCGACGAAATTCACGGCGACTTGACTCATGCCGCATACACGGTTCCGCTCTCGTTCGGTTTCCTGAGAGCCAACCCGTTCCTTCTTCTCGACACTCGGCACTTCAGCGGCCATTTTACAACGGCTCTACTCTCACGAATCGATGACCTTGATGCCGCGTATGACGGCGTGCTTGTCAGAAGCGAGAATTTTCAGGCTCTACGCCTTCTGTCGCCACGCTTTCGCGGGCAGATTGCGTGCATTTACATTGACCCGCCCTATAACACCGGAGACTCCGAGATACTTTACAAGAACGAGTACATTTCTTCGTCATGGCTAACGTTGATGGCAAACCGGATTGAATTGTCCGCACCACTTCTCTCGGAGGATCCCGTTTTATTCGTAGCAATCGATGATTTTGAGATGGTCGATCTTTGCGAACTGATCGATAGACACTTGTCGTTGTTTCGGAGGGAGATGATCGTCGTAAATCATCATCCGCAGGGAGGAAAGGCACGCACGCTAGCGAATACTCATGAGTACATGTTGGCGTGCGTCACCAAGACATCCGATCGTACGCTCACTGGACGCACGAGCGAGGAAGGCGTAGAGCATCGCCCCTTTAAGCGCAGCGGTACAGCCGAAAGCAACTTCCGGCGTGCGAGACCGAATAGCTTTTATGCGATACTGATCGACCCTCACACTCATGAGATTCGAGGCATTGAACCGCCGCCGCCACTCGGAGTCGAGTATCCGACTCAGCCCACTGAGAGTGGGCTAGCGAGAGCCTACCCCGTGGGCGTTGGAGGCGCTGAAAGGGTCTGGAGGCGATCGTACGAGTCATGCCTTGAACTGATCGCAAATCGTCGGCTTCAATGTACCGTTAATCTAACGGTCTACCAACTCATTGAGGCTCACGATCGGACTCCCGCGCTGTTTAGCAACTGGGTCGATCCGAGATATAACGCTGGCACGTTTGGTGCAAACCTGCTTCGCGATATTCTCGGCACCCAGAACCCCTTTTCCTACCCGAAATCGATACACACCGTCGGGGACGCGCTCTTTTCGGTGAACCTACAAGATGAAGACATTATCTTGGACTATTTTGCCGGTTCTGGCACTACGGGACATGCCGTCATCAATCTGAACCGCGAAGATGACCAGAATCGGAAATACGTCTTGGTCGAAATGGGAGAGCATTTTGACACCGCCCTGCTGCCTCGCATCCAAAGGATCGTGTACTCAAGAGATTGGCGCGATGGAAAACCGGTCTCGCGTGAGGGCTCTAGCCACACATTCAAGTATCTCCGGCTTGAGTCATTCGACGACACACTACTGAATCTGCGTTGGTTGCGTCGACCGGAACAGCAGACGATCCTTGATGAGAATCCAGGCGTGCGGGAAGATTACCTATTGTCCTATATGCTTGATGTGGAAGCACAGGGTAGCGCGTCGCTGCTCAGCGTCGAGGCTTTCGAGGATCCCTTCGCCTACAAGCTCAATGTCATCCGCGGCGACGAAACGAAAGCCGTAAACGTCGATCTGGTCGAGACGTTCAACTGGCTCATCGGTTTGACCGTCCGGCACATCGACCACATCCGCGGCGTACGCGTTGTGTCTGGAACCAATCCCGCGGGCGAGCGCGTGCTGGTCCTGTGGCGGAAACTCGCGGACACCGACAACGACGCCCTTGACGAATGGTTCCGCCGCCAGGGCTACAACAGCCGCGACATGGAATACGACCTGATCTACGTCAACGGCGACAACAACCTGGAAAACCTCCGCCGGCCGGACCACACTTGGAAGGTGCGCATGATCGAACCCGAGTTCAAACGGCTCATGTTCGAAACGCAGGACGCGTAGGAGGAGCGAGCAGGGTGCGCATGACAACCAGCGCCACCCGCTGACACTGGAAGCGATCGAAAAGAGAATGCCGGGGATATAGGGTCAGCCTGCTTTCGCAGGGCGGCCACACGGCTTGGAGCCGAGTTTCGTCCACCGGCACGATCCAGCATGGGATACGGTAGTTGTTGGGTCGGGGAAAAGCAAGCCCGATGGGGCTGCGGCGACATGTACTGAGGCGTCGATTGGCGAAAAGACGATCAAACCGGTCGGTTTCGGGCACGCTGCTTCCGGGGGTGGCTCCGCTTCGCTTCGATCAGAGGCTGGTGCTCAACCGCTGGCTGCTTCACCTGTTCGAGGTCGAACGGTTCGAGCAACTGGCCGAGGGCTTGAAGGACCCCCGCCTGGAGGGCTTCGACGAAAACAACATCAGCCGCCACGCCAAGGCCATTGTCAACCGGCTGTTCAACCTGCCCGCGCTCCCGCCGGACGTTCTGTTCGGCTACGACCAAAACATCGTTCGCCACACGTTGGAGATTTCCGCCCATCGGCACGAGCCGATCCGGTGGAAGTACTTTCAGTACCTTGCCCTGCTTTTCGCGGAGATCTACCTCGACCGCTACTTCCGCGATCCCGGACGATTCCTGGACGACCTGAACGCGTTCGTCGCCGAATTCAATCGCGACAAGCCCGAGCGCGACCGGGTTTCGGCGTTCGAAGGGTCGGACCTGAACCGGGTCGCGTTTTGGTGCGCCACCGGTTCCGGCAAGACGTTGCTCATGCACGTCAACATCCGGCAGTACCAGCACTATCTGGACCTGCACCATCGCCGGCGTGAGTTGAATCGCGTCATTCTATTGACGCCCAACGAAGGCCTCTCCCGCCAGCACCTGGTCGAGTTTCACCAATCGGGCATCGACGCGGAGCTTTTCTCGAAGGATGGCCGCGGCCTTTTCTCCGGGCGCACCGTCGAGATCATCGACATCCACAAGCTGAAAGAAGTCACCGGGGAAAAGACCGTGGCCGTCGAGGCGTTCGAGGGCAACAACCTCGTGCTCGTCGATGAAGGTCATCGCGGCGCCAGCGGCGGCGAAGTGGGCGCCTGGATGCGGTTCCGCAACGCGCTGTCGGAAAGCGGCTTTTCGTTCGAATACTCCGCGACGTTCGGCCAGGCCGTGAAGGGCAACGAGGCGCTTCAATCGCAATACGCCAAGTGCATCCTGTTCGATTACTCCTACAAGTACTTCTACCGCGACGGATTCGGCAAGGACTACCGCATTCTCAATCTCGCCGACGATCATGACGCAGAAATTCGTCGCCTCTATCTGACCGCATGCTTGCTCGCGTTCCACCAGCAACAGCGCCTCTTCCAGGATCGAGCGACCGACTTTCGGCCTTTTCTTCTGGAAGCGCCGCTCTGGGTTTTTGTCGGCGGCCGGGTCAACGCCGTCCGAACCGAGCGCGGGCAGCAGATCTCCGACGTGATCGCCGTGTTGAAGTTTCTCGCCGAGTTCGTCCGTAACGAGCGCGGCGAATCGGTGGCGTGCCTGAACCGACTCCTATCAGGCCGACCCGGAGTGCTCGATCCCAATGGGCAGGAGGTGTTCTCGAACGCGTTCACCTACCTTATCACGTCCGGTGTCCGCGGCGACGAATTGTTCAGCGACATACTCCGTATCACGTTTAATGCGAATTCGCAGGCGGCGCTTCACGTCGAAAACCTCAAGGGAACGGACGGCGAGATTGCCCTGCGCCTCGGCGACAACGACCCGTTCGGTGTCATCAACGTCGGCGATGCTTCGAAGTTGTGCCAACTCTGCGAACAACACGACGAACTCGTCGTAGCCGAGCGGGACTTCGGCGGATCGCTGTTTCACGGGCTGAACGCCGGCGACTCGACCGTGAACGTCCTCATCGGCTCCAAGAAGTTTACCGAGGGGTGGAACAGCTGGCGGGTCAGCACGATGGGTCTTATGAACATCGGCCGAACGGAGGGATCGGAGATCATTCAACTTTTCGGGCGCGGCGTGCGGCTCAAGGGTTACGGCCTCAGTTTGAAGCGTAGCCGGGCGATCGACGACGTGCGCCCGCCGCAACACATCAACCTGCTTGAAACGCTGAACATATTCGGCATCCGGGCCGACTACATGCGGCAGTTCAAGGAGTATTTGGAGGAGGAGGGGCTGCCGCCCAACGAGGATCGAATCGAATTCGTTCTCCCTGTGATTAGGAACATCGGAACCCAGCGGCTAAAGACGCTTCGAATTCGTGAGGGCATGGACTTCAAGCGAAACGGTCCCAAACCCACGCTCGGGCTCGACGATCACTTGCGCCGCCACCCCATCGTCGTGGATTGGTACCCCAAGGTGCAGTCCCAGCAGAGCCGCGGCGTCGTCGCGGGGCGCGACCCTGGGCTTCGCGAGCAGGGACGCCTGGAACGGCAACACCTAGCGTTCATGGACCTCGACTGCGTGTTTTTCGAATTGGAGCAGTTCAAGGCCGAGCGTGCCTGGCACAACATGAACCTGCGTCGCGAACGCATCGCGGAGCTTCTGGCATCGCCGGATTGGTACACGCTTTACATTCCGCACGACGAATTGGAATTCCGTGCCTTCGAGCAGGTTCGGCGATGGGAGGAAGTAGCCGTCGCGCTCCTGAAGAAGTATGCCGAGCGGTACTACACGTACCACAAGGACGGCTGGGAGCGCCAACACCTGACCTACGTTGAACTGACGCCCGACGACCCGAATTTTTTCGACGAATATCGAATTCTCATAGAACGCTCTCGCGAGGACATCGCCACCAGCCTGCAACAACTCAAGGAGATCATCGAAAGCGGCCGGCTACGCGACTTCTCGTTTGCCCAACTTGATGCGTTCTTCTTCGGCCAACACTTGTACCAGCCGCTGCTTCACGTGCGCGGCGACGCAATCGAAATCACTCCCGTTCCACTAAACGAAGGCGAGAAGGAGTTCGTGTTAGACCTTCGCGCGTTCTACCAGGGCAATCGGCCGTTTTTTGAGGCGCGGGAGATTTACCTGCTCCGCAACTTGAGCCGCGGGCGCGGCATCGGTTTCTTCGAGGCCGGCAACTTCCATCCGGATTTTTTGCTCTGGCTGCTTGCCGATGACCGGCAGTACATCACGTTCATCGACCCCAAGGGTCTCCGAAACCTGGAGGGTCCGGACGACCCCAAGATTCGGTTTCACGCAACGATCAAAGAAATCGAGGCCCGACTCAACGATCCGGCCGTCATCCTGAACTCGTTCATCGTTTCAAGCACGCCGTTCCGCGACGTTGGCTGGTGGGGGACGGGAATGGCCAAGCGCGAATTTGAAGCCCGGCACGTCGTTTTCCAACGCGATGACAAGGCAACCTACATCGCCGCGATTCTCGCGTCGATCGTCGGTCCGCAGTCCTGACAGCGCAGGGGTGAACGTTTGTGATCGTGCATTCGGGTACAGGAATGAACCGCTTCCCGCTTCGGTCCAGTCAGTCCCAAGTTCATGGCCGCGTCTTCCGAATGCCCGTTTTCATCGGGCCGAAATGGCTTTGCGCGCGTCCTCTGGCAGTCGAACCGTTGGAGACGCCCCGATGCCAATCAGCGCTCTGATGAGCAAAATATACACTTGAACGCTTGCGTCCTGGTGCAGTTTGAGCGTTGCCAGAAGGACGGCATCAACGGAGACAGCTAGTCCGGGCGCGTCGGCAAGCCGAACACTCTTGTCTTGCCTCACGATTCGGAGTACATTTTTTACCTTGAAACCAACAAAATCGTCCGCCCCAAGTTTCCGAAAGACAGTCAAGTCCGAGTTGATTCGCTCTGCGAACGCTTCGTCGTCGGCAACGTAGCAGAAAATACAATCTCCGAGAGAGGAATAGCACGCCTTCGAAGGATCAAGACTGCCCGGCTGGATTTTTTTCGGCAACTCTATGACCGTGTCGCGTTCGTGCGCGACCTCATCTTCGAACCGCAGTTGTCGATCCAAGGGGTAGCCGGGTTCGTTCGGATCCTCCTTGACCCAGTCCCAATCGAAAACGTGTTGTTCCTTGTCGGCATACACTACAAAGACCATGTTATCCGGAGCGGGAAACGGCGTTCCGTCGTTGTGATATGCCTTCCGAGGCTTGGCACAAAACGCCCAGCCCCCGTTCAACCTGTTCGGAGCATCATTACCTCGTTTAAGACCCTTGAACGTGTGTTCGGGTGCTAGGACAGTTTTTCGCACGCAATGCAGCAATTCGTGGGTGACGTAGGCTGGTTGTATCAACAGGTGATTCAAGTCTTCCTGGCTCACACGCAGCACCATCGGCTTCGCGTCGCGTCTCGCGTTTAGCTTGTCACGTTCCACAGCCCAATCTGTTTCGTCCCCCAGTCTAAAGCGCGCTTCCGCACGCGAAATCTCTGTCCCTTCGTAGTCTTTGCCAGGACGTGGGTCCGTCTGCTTTCCGTCAATGGTGCGCATGAAGTGCCGCGCCCTAACCACTAGGTCCGCGGGGATGGCAATGTTCACGCCGGAGACAGTGGTCATCGCCGCGCCGGTTCCGTTCTCCGTGATCGAGTAGCTCTCACGCACGGCACGCCGCACCATATGGGCGAGATCAGCGAGCTTGCGGACATGCGCCCCTAGCGAATGCGCCGGTTTTTCAGTGGCCAGTTGATAAAACGCGTCCCGATCCGCTTCGAAAAGGGACATCAGTAGTTCCAGGGGATGCGCCGACCCACCCTTCTTGAGGCCGGCAAGCACCCGCCCTTCGAGGTCAGTCATCGCTCACTCCTATCCGAATCGCGGTCCGTTGGTTCGGTTCGATCGTCTCGCGTCCATTCTATGCCGAGGCCCATGCTCTCGAATGCTTCATCGGAAGCGCTATGGAGATACGTGAAAAAGAGATCGTCGCGTTCCGAGACGTGTTCGCGGCTCGTCAACGCCTCGTTGAAGTATACTGTTGGGATGGTGTGATCCGTGTGGTAAAGCCCCTTGTAACGGTTTTCGCTGTACTCGGCGAGCATTCGCAACTCGGCGCGCGCGGTTTCAAACCACGGGGTATCCCGATCTTCTGGAAACTCACCCCGCTTCGCGAGCCAAGTTCCTCGCGTACCACCCTGTACCGGCGCACCAATTGTGTTCATCGCCGTTGGGAGGGCCCAATAGGCGAGTTTCTCTCGCGGCAGGGCTGCACATCGCGCCGCGAGCTCAGGCTTCCTACGCGACGCTACTTCCACACGATTCCGCGCCATGTGGCCGACAGAGTTCATAGAAAACGCGATGCCTCCGGGAATTCGGTGGTCCCGCCACCATCGGCCATCGCCCTGTGACGAAAAGAAGTTGGCGCCGACACGCCAGCGTCGCCACTCCTTCACTCCATTCGCGTCGAGTTCCAGGATGAGGTCGTCGAGATGGATCTCGTCAATGGCATCGGCGCCGAGGTACAACTCGCACAGGCGCTGGGCGAGCCGCTGTAGGGCTCCGTTCGGCCGAGCCGTTGCAACCCGCTCCGATACCACCACGATCAAGAATCCGTGGCTCTCGCCGCTCGCGGCCCGTCGTTTCCAGTCAAGTCGTTCTGCCTGGATCGCGGCGCGAACATGGTCATCGCCTCGTTCGATGTCGTTTTCCGTCAGGATGCAGAATGCAAGGCGCCGGGCTTTCGCCTCCATCTTGCCAAACCAGCAGGGCTGGTTCTCGGCCATCCAAGCTGAAATTGCGGTCGCCTTTTCCGCACGCGAGCTTCCCGCTGAGAAAAGCACCGAATGGCAGGCCGCTATATCCGCCGAGAATCGCTCCGTTGCCCACCGGGGGTCCGACTCAAGTTCATCGACCAACTCGCCTATCGTCAAGGCCCAAGAACTCCGGCACCCCACCAGGCATCAGCCGTTTTCAGCATAGGTGGACAACGTAGGCCGCTACGGTCGGCTCGTCAATGGCGATGGGTGCAGCGGACAGGTGCGGCTACGCAATGGACTCCGGCCCGGACACGAGCGTTCCGCGCAGTTCGGCCGAACCCAAATCCGGCATTTTGCGGAACTTGCGCGAATCGCGGGGTCGCGACGGAGTCAATCGCCCGTTTTCAGCCGATTGCCGCCGGCGTCACCGGCGCTGGTTTCGTCGGTTCGGATCCCGCCGACCGACCGGCGAAGCGTCGAAAAGGGCAGTGACGCTCCCACACCGCCGCCGACGAGGCGACGACGCCAATTGTCGGATAGGTCAAATGACAAAAACCCGTCTCCCCCCGGCATGACGGGGAGTTTCGTCAGCGTCAGAGTCTCAAGCCGGTCGAATAGTCACATTCCCGGCGGCGGAGTCGGCGCCGGTGCCGCACATCGACGCGCCGCATTCACCATTGCGACGATGCCGGCCTTGATCGCGTCCGGCAGCGTCGCCCACGCGTCGGCGACGATCGCAAGTTCGGGGTCCGTGCCGCCATTTACCAAGATCGTCGATAGCGCACCCAACGTCGGCTTCGCGGCGTATCTGTCGGGGGAAGTGGCTGGGCCGGAACTCGACGCGTCGTAAGTCTCGGATTCTACGGGGTTTATAGAATGTGTCACCGGTTTCCTAAACCGGGGGTCGCAGGTTCGACTCCTGCCGGGCGCAGTGCCGCACCCTGTCGCTCACTTTCGCGTAGCTTCGCATTCGACAACGACTTGCGCCCGCCCGCGTTTCCCGATCCGCTTCGATTCTCGTCGCAGGCCGTCGCACGCCGCCGCGGCGTTTCGTGCCCCAACTGCGGGGATAACTGCGGGGGGTGGGTTGCGTACGTTCCGGTGGCGCGCAATGCGTTCACCGTGTCGTCGCGGTCCGGGCGCACGCTCGGCAGCCCGGCCAGCGCACCGGTCAAGTCGTGAACGCCGAGTTTCGAGTAGACGTTCATGGTCAGCTTGGGATCGCTATGCCGGGCGAGTTCCTGTGCGACCCGGACGGACGCCCCGCCCTTGACCACCAGCGTGATGTAGGTCACGCGCAGCGAATGAAAATCCAGCACGCGGCCATCCGCATCGACTTCCGCCAGAAAATCACGCTGCAGCCGTACCCGGCGTTCGCTCCGGTCCGAAACCGTGCGAACCCATGCGGCCCGCGCCCTTCGCAAGTCTCGCCGGATCATCATCGCCGTCTTGTCCGGTATGGCGAACACCGGCCCCTCGCCCGGCTTGTCGGCCAGCCACGCGCCGAGAACTTCAGCAAGATCGGACCGGATCGGCTGTCTGTCGGCACGGCGTCGCTTGCTATGCCGGGCGTCCAGCGTGACGGTCGGCGGATCGGAATCGAGATGGAACGACCGCCGGGACAGGCTCCGCAGTTCCCCGGCACGGTATCCGGTCCCGCACGCCACGCGGTAGAGCATCCCCCGATCGGCTCCGCCCATGCCCCGCCACGTCGCCGACGATTTCACGCACCCGACAAGCTGCCGCAGTTCGTCGCCGGTCATCGCCCGGCGTTCCCGCCGCCAATCCGTCGCCGTATTGAATCCCGACAGGTGCGACAAAACGTCGTCCTCGATGCGTCCCTCGCGCGTCAGCCAACGGGTAAACTGCTTGACGGCCCGTAGATAGTGTTGGCACGTTTGCAGGCTGAGGCCGTCGGCGTGGATTTTGGCCAGCGCCCCTTGAATCGCCGCCGCGGTCAATTCGTTGACGCGGTCCCTATTGACCATTTCGACCAGCTTGGACACGCGGGCTTTCAACGTCTGCACCTGTTGAGTCGTCACGCCCCTGGGCCGTCAGCGTCGCGATCCAGTCGCCGACGTGATCGGCAATGGGTCGGCGTCCCTCGATGGAATGCCGATCGGAGCGGGCGTCGATAACCCCGTCGCGACGTAACGCGGTGTCCGCAACGTGCTTCGACAGGATTCGTTCCGCCGCCTTGCGGTCCGTCGTTCGCGTGGACCGTTCCCGGCGCTTCCCGTCGTGCGTGAACCACGAAGCAATCCACGGTCCACCCGACGTTCGTTGAAATAGCGACCCGCTCCCGTGTGGCCGTTGCCGTTTCATCGCGTCACCTTGTCTTTCCGATTGCCGCGGCGGACGGGGCGACGCGCCGATCCCGGCTTGCCCGCGTCTTCGGCATCGTCCGCCGGGATCACGCCGCGCATTGCTCGTTCCAGCTTCTCAATCGTCGGAATCGACGGCGTGTGCCGACCCGCTTCCAACCGGCACAACGTCTCGAACCGTATCCCCGCCCGCCGGGCAAGCTCCCGCTGCGTCATCCCCGCGGCCACACGCTCCCGAATCAATTTCCGCGACAGCAACGACCGCGCATACGGAACGGCCGGATAGTCGCCGTCCGCATCCCGCTCCGGCAACTCCGGCAGATTCGCCGCCCTGGCAAGCTGCGTCAGCCGATCAAACGCCGCCCGCGGCACAATCACATAATCCCGCCCGTCCACCGTCACCGCCGCCTTGATGTTCGCGTCATGATTCATGATCCTGTCCCATTTCTTCGCCAACTCGTTCGATTACCCAACCGCGCGCCCTCTTTCCCTCGCCCCCAAAACAAACGAAACTGGCGACATCCGCTATCCTACGCGCATTCCCGCCCCGGCAGGGGCGCAGGATGGTAGCCACGGGTGGAACGAGGCGCAGCCTCGCGCAACCCGTGGGCGTCGTCCCCCTCGACTTCCCGCCCCGAACGGGGCGGAGGAACCGCCCGGCCCAACGCCAAACACGTACAACCCCGCAGGTCGAGGAATTGAAGGGCAAGACGCTGGGGTGCGTCCTGCCCCAACGCTAAGGGCCTATCCCAAAAACAGTTTCGACGCCTGAAAGGTAATGCAGGCCAGGGTCATATGCAGCAAGCCCAGATAATTCTCCGGTTTCTTCTCCCAGCGAATCAGAATGCGTCGAAATCGGTTC
>JABFSN010000153.1 GCA_013140575.1 Phycisphaerales bacterium
CCCCCATCGTCCCCGCGCCCACCACCGCCAGAAGCTTCACGCTCGTCATCCTGAATCGACGCCGGATAAACCGTGCCGGGCCCACCCTAACCGAATCGCCGCGACACGACCATCGCCCCCCAACGACGTGCGCCGGGGTCGCTCCGTCGCTCCGCAGATCACTAATCGGTGGTTTCGCGATGCGACGCTTGCCGATAGAATCGGGTGCCGATCGTTGCTAAGTTTCCGATCGCTCGTTCCATGCGTCGGGCGAAGTATTCACAAGCAACGGCTCGTGCAGCCGTTGAGAAGGCACGCACATGACCACGACCGAATTGCGCCGCCGGGCCAAAAACGCCATTGACCACTTGTCCGGACCCCGTTTGCGCTTCGCGGCCGATTTGTTGGAAGACGTCAGGAAGCGCCGGCTGAATCGCGCCACGACTGAACTTCTGGAAATCCCTGAATTCCTGGATTCGCTCGCGCGGGGGGTTCGGGATCTTCGCGCCGGACGGGTCAAACCTTGGCGAAGTGTCCGCGGTGATGTATGACGTCGTCCTCTCCAGGGAGGCGTCGCGCGTCTACGCAACGGTCGACCCGGCGCTGGCACGCAAGCTCGCCCGCTGCTTCACCCGGCTCGAAACGAGTCCGCGCTCCGGGGGCAACGTTAAATCGCTAAAGGGCCAACTTGCCGGGTTATTTCGTTACCGCGTCGGCGACCACCGAGTGGTCTACTCAATCGACGATTCGATCAAATTGGTGACCGTCATCACCATCGCGCGTAGGCGGGACGTCTACGACTGATACTGCTCGCCGCCCGCCGGTGCGAGATCCGCTGGTGCGAGAATCCCTTCTCGCACCCACCGCCGCGGGAATCCCTGTGGCCTGCCCGCGACCCGTCCCGCTCGCCCCCAATTCACCGTTGCGGACGGCCCTCCCGCCCCGTATATAACCCATCGTGAAAAACAGAACCTACATCAACGAACTTCCGAAGCGGGTTGGCCAATCCGCCACCCTGTACGGCTGGTCGGCCAAGGCTCGCGCCGCCGGCAAAATCGCCTTCATCACCCTCCGCGACGGCACCGGCCTATGCCAGTGCGTCATGGAAAAAAACGACCGCACCGCACCGTTTTTCGACACCGCCAAAAAGCTGTCGCAGGAATCCTCGATCACCCTCTCCGGCACGGTTCATGCCGACGAACGGGCCATCGGCGGCGTCGAACTGCGCGACATCACCGCGTGTGAGATCATCGGCCCCAGCACCGACTACCCCATCACCCCCAAACCCCACGGCGTTGAATTCCTGTTCAAACACCGCCACCTCTGGTTCCGATCCGAACGCCAGCACACCATCATCCGCATCCGCGCCACCCTCATCGACGCCATCCGCCGCTTCTTCAACGACCGCGGTTTCATCCTCTTCGACACCCCCATCTTCGCACCGGCCGTCGGCGAAGGTACCTCGACCCTCTTCCAGGTCGACTACTTCGGCGATCCCGTCTACCTCGCCCAGACCGGCCAGCTCTATCTCGAAGCCGCCTGCATGGCCCACGAGCGCGTCTACTGCTTCGGCCCCACCTTCCGCGCCGAAAAATCCAAAACCCGTCGCCATCTGACCGAGTTCTGGATGGTCGAGCCCGAGGTCGCCTTCATCCACCTCGACGAACTGTTGCAACTCGCCGAAGATTTCGTCCTCTCGGTCGTCCACCGCGTCTTGAACGATCACCGCCAGGACTTGATCAGCCTCGGCCGGGACCTCGCCCCCCTCGATCAAATCAAGCCCCCGTTCCATCGCATCCGCTATCAGGACGCCGTCGATACACTACACAGTGACAAGGCCAGACACCTGCTCGAACGCGATCTGGACGAAAAGAGCGCCCGGATTGCCGCCCTCGATGAAAACCTGAAGCAACTCGAATCCCGCCGCGAATCGGCCACCAAAGCCTGGGAGCAGGAAAAAGCCGCCCAGGAAATCCAAGCCGCCCGCGAGGAACGCGCCGAACTCGAAGAGCAGATCGCCAACATCCCCACCCACGTGAAACTCGCCGCCGAATTCGAATGGGGCGGCGATCTCGGTGGCTCCGACGAAACCATCATCAGCCGTCTGCACGACCGCCCCGTCTTCGTCACCCACTACCCGCGCGAGGTGAAAGCGTTCTACATGCGCCTCGACCGCGCCGACAACCGTCTCGTCGAAAACTTCGACATGCTCGCCCCCGAGGGCTACGGCGAGGTCATCGGCGGATCCATGCGCGAGGAGGACCACGACATCCTCCTGTCCCGCATCCACGACCACGCCCTGCCCGTCGAGGCCTTCAACTGGTATCTCGACCTTCGCCGCTACGGCACCGTCCCCCACGGCGGCTTTGGCCTCGGCGTCGAACGCACCCTCGCCTGGCTCTGCGGCCTAAAGCACATCCGCGAAACCATCCCCTTCCCCCGCATGATGGGCAAGGTCTATCCATGACGCCGATTGACCGGTAAACTTCCCGAACTGGAGTCTGGTACGCTTGCCGGGAGTTGCAAGGATCATGCCCGTCATCTCCATGTTCTACGGCGTTGTCGTTTCGATGTACTTCTTGGACAACCGACGCCACCATCGTCCGCACATCCATGTGAAGTATCAGGACCATGAGGCCGTCATCGCCATCCCCGACGGCGAGATTCTGGAAGGTGTGCTTCCGCGCGGCAAAATGCGGCTTGTGCAGGCGTGGGTCGAAATCCACAACGACGAATTGATGGCCGACTGGAATCTGGCCGTCAGTGGTCAGCACCCGTTCAAGATCGAACCGTTGAGGTGAACCCTGAACCCCCGCGTCAATGCCGTCGTCGCTGCGGACGACTACAAACTACGCATCACGTTTACCAATGGAGAGGTTGGAGTCTACGACTGCAGCGACCTGCTCAATTTCGGCGTGTTTCATGAACTCCGCGACATCATCTACTTTCAACGTGTTCGCGTTGAAGGGGGCACCGTCGCCTGGCCCAACGGACAGGACATCTGCCCGGATACGCTTTACGAAGTTTCGACGAAACTCGTTTCTGCCTGACATCGTCGAACCGACAGCCCGGCAACGAGACCATGCTCCATGCTGACCGTCTTGGCCTATCTCCTGGTCGTCCCGCTCGGTCAATGCTGTTTCCATATCGGCGGCCTCATCGCCGGATGGCTGGTTGCACTCGCTTTTTTATGGGCACCCGTCGCATTGCGAACCATGCTTGCGGGCACGGTGGGAGGCGTCGGCGGCGTCGCGTCATCCGTTGCCATCGGGTACACCGCGTTTTCACTCCTGTGCGGACCGGGATCGTTTACCGTGGGACCGTTCGTTGTGTCGACATTGCCGTTGTTGTTCCCGATCTTTATTGGCTACCAACAATGGAGGGCAGTCGTGGCCGCACGAAAACAATTGCTCGCCGCATTCGCGAGTCCAAACGATCTCCACACACAATTGCTCAAGGATGAACTGGCCGACATGAGTCATGGCAGCTCCGTCATCGGTGAAATTCTGGGCATGGTGTCGGCGGCTGCGTGGTTCTTGGGCCGATCCTGACGCCCCCGCGCGGCATCATTGCCGACCCTCGCCGATGCGGAACGGTCCCCCACGACGGCTTCGGTCTCGGCGTCGAACGCACCCTCGCCTGGCTCTGCGGCCTCAAACACATCCGCGAAACCATCCCCTTCCCCCGCATGATGGGAAGGGTCCACCCGTACTTCGAAGCGATGTTCACCCGATCCGGTTTCGCGTATGATATCGGCGGAGAATCACCCATGAAGTTCGTCGTCAATCTGGACCGTGATGAAACCGGGATGATCGTCGTCGAATGTCCCGCAATTCCCGGTTGCGTCAGCCAGGGCGCCACCGAGGCCGAAGCTCTTGCCAACATCCGCGAGGCCATCGAAGCCTGCCTCGAATCCCGCGCCGCCAACGGCATGCCCCTGACCGTCGCCACACGCGAAGTCGAAGTTGCTTTGTAATGAGCCGCCTCCCGGTCATTTCAGGCGCTCAGGCCGTCCGCGCGTTTGTGCGAGCCGGGTGGCGCGTGGATCGCCAACGCGGCAGTCACGTAGTGCTAGGCTTTGTCTCAAAACGGTGCTTTCGCGTGGAGGGCGATGGGGTGAGAATGCGGGGGTGGTTCATTTCAGGCCAAGGAGGGCGTACGCATGGCTCGGCTGTTGCTCACGGATGCGGAGTGGTCTTGTATAGAGGATGTCTTTCCGCCGCCGGCCGCGACGGGTCGGCTGCCACGGGACCGGCGCGCGGTGGTCGATGGCATTCTGTGGATTCTGCGGACCGGGTCGCCGTGGCGCGATTTGCCGGAAGAGTTGGGTCCCTGGCAAACGTCCTGGAAATTGTTCGACCAATGGAATGCAGACGGAACCTTGGACGAGACGCTGCATCGGTTACGGGCCGCGCGGATCGACGCCGGCAAAATCGACGGAGACTTGTGGTGTATCGATGGCAGCGTGGTGCGGGCGGCGCGGCGTGCGGGCGGTGGCGGAAAAAAAGGGACCCGCAGGAGCCGGCGGATCACGCGTTAGGCCGCTCTTGCGGGGGCTTTTCCACGAAAATCCACCTTCTGTGCGACGGTCAGGGGCATCCTCTTCACTTCCATCTGACGGCGGGTCAAGCCCACGAATCGACGGTCTTGGACACGATTCTGGAAGACGCCGATGCTCAATTGCTCGACAAGAAAAGCCGACCGGTGGCCTCGCTTCTGGCTCTGGCGGGTGACAAGGGCTACCGGGCCGACTGGATCGATGAATGCCTCCTGGCACTGGAAATCCAACCGGTGATTCCCTCGAAAGACAACGAAAACCGGGACGCCCGTCTGACGGTCTTTGACCGCGAGGCGTACCGACAAAGAAATATCATTGAGCGTCTGATCGGCTGGCTCAAAGAGAGCCGCCGCGTCTTCTCCCGGTTCGAGAAGACGGCCAAGAACTTCGGTGGCATGATCAGGATGGCGTTCCTTCAGCGCTATTTACGACGGATGGGTGCGTGATGTTTTGAGACAAAGCCTAATACCACGAAATCGGCCATGCACGCAAATGGGTCGTGCGTCGATTGTTTCGTGCGAGTCGTTTCGATACCATCCATTCCATGGGGTTGTTTAGTATCAACCGCGCTGCGTGGAGCCGGACCGTGGGGGTTGCCACCGCGGCGCTGGTGATTGTGTTTGCGTCAACCGGCTGCCACACGGTGACCGATCGGCGTGAACGTGTGATGCGCTACGGTCCGCCGCCGCCGGGACATGTGCGAATCGTCGGGGAACCGGTGCCGGATTGGGTTCCGGTGCAGCAGCGGCCGTTGGCCGACGGCGGGCCGGTGAATCCCTTGAACTGGTACCCGATGGGGCCGCGTCCCATTCTAAACGAGGCGTGGAGCGGCGGCGGCGACGCCAGCGGTCGGGTGGTGTCCATCGCGGTGCACCCGGTGGACGGGGAGATCGCGTACGCGGCCAGCGCGTCGGGCGGAATCTGGAAGACGACCGACGGGGGTCAGAACTGGGAGCCGAAAACGGACGATCTGTCGATCCTGAATCACGGGTGCGTGGCCATCGACCCGTCGAATCCGGAAACGGTGTACGTGGGCACGGGCGAATACACGACGTTGTCGGCGGGCGACGGGTTGTTCCGGTCGACGGACGGCGGGGCGACGTGGGAACGCATCGCGACGACGAGCCAGGTGGGCGATCAATGCAGCCGGGTGGTGGTTGATCCGTCCGATCCCGATGTCCTTCACGTGACCGGCGGCGGGGGATATGCCCGATCTACCGACGGCGGCAATTCGTGGACGAAACCGATGGGGTCGGGCCGGTGTTCGGACGTGGCCGTCAATCCCGGCGATCCGACGATCGTGTTCGTGGCCCGGCATGGCGACGGCATCCATCGGTCGCTGAATCGTGGGGCGACGTTTGCCAAACTGGCCGGCGGTCTGCCGACGTCGAACATTTCGAGGATTTTGGTTTCGGTCGCGGCGTCCAGTCCGAACGTCGTTTACGGAGTGTTTGTGAACGGAAGCAGCGGTCTGGAAGGGTTGTATCGTTCGGCCAACGGCGGGGCGACGTGGATCAAGAAGACCAACACGCCGAATTTTCCGCAGCCGCAGGGCTGGTACGACTGTTTTCTGGGGGTCGATCCGGCCGACGAGGACGTCGTTTATTGCGGGGGCGTTTTCCCGACGTACGCGGTGGCCGGCGTCATCAAGACGGTCGACGGCGGATTGAATTGGACGGACATCACGTTTGGGTCGAACGGCACGCAGTTGCATCCTGACCAACACACGGTTTCGTTCGGACCGGACGGTCGGGTGTGGGTGGGCAACGACGGCGGCATCTGGACGACGGACGACGGCGGGGACACGTGGAATCCGCGCAACAACCGGCTGATGGTGACGCAGAATTATACGATTGCGGTTCACCCGACCATTCCGCAACGCATGATGGGCGGCACGCAGGACAACGGCACGGTGGGGCGCGATTTCGGAACGGACCAGTGGCCGCAGGTGGTCGCGGGCGACGGCGGATTCCTGGCGTACGATTTCGACAACCCGTCGCGGCGCTACACGACGTACGTCGAGTTGACGGTGTTCCGATTAGGCCCGGGGACGGCGTTCGCGGATATCACGGGTCCGTGGGACACCGAACCGGTCAATTTCATCGCCCCGCTGGTGATGGACCCGCGGTCGTCGGGCACGTTGCTGGGCGGTACGCATCGCATCTGGCGGACGACCACGGCGTCGACGTCGGCCACGTGGGTGGCGATCAGCACGTCGAGCGTCGCGTCCGGGGGCACGATTAACGCTATTGCGGTCGGCCCGGACGACACCGTAGGGGCGTCCAACAATATCTATTCGGGCAGCTCGAACGGGCGTGTGTACGTGACGAACAACGGGGCGACGTGGGACAATCGATCGACGGGCCTGCCGACCATCGGCGTCAGCGACATCGTGGTCAGCCCGACGGACGCGGCAGTTGCGTACCTGACGCACTATCGCAGTTCCTTCGGGCGGATCTTCAGGACGACGAACACGGGCGTCAACTGGACGGACATGACCGGATCGTTGCCGAGCGGGGTGACGCCGCAGGCGTTGTCGGTTGACTGGGGCGATGACCCGCCGGGGTGGTATGTCGGTTCGGGTTCGGGCGTCTGGGTGTCGCTCGACGAGGGTCAGACGTGGATCAAGGACGGCGCCGATCTGCCCAACGTGAACATCGGCGATCTGTACATCGACCCCATCCGCCGGGAAATCACGGCCGGCACGCACGGACGGGGGGCGTGGCGGTCGGCGTTGCCCGTGCCGTGCAATGGCCCGGCCATCGCCATGCCGCCGCAATCGGTTACGGCGTGCAGCGGCGATTCGGCTATGTTTGCGGTTGACGCGGACGGCGATGGTCCGTTGTTTTATCAATGGTTCCGTAATGGGCAGCCCATCGCGGGGGCCACGGGGTCCGGTTACACGGTCAATCCGGCATATCCGTGCGCGGCCGGGCAGGTTTCGGTCCGGATCAGCAATGTCTGCGGCGAACTGACCAGCAATGCCGTGTCGCTGACGGTGAACGGTTGTGGCGCGGGGGATGCCGATTCCGACGCCGACGTCGATGCGAAGGACGCGGTGGTCATGCAACTGTGTTTTACAGATTCGGGCGGCGGGCCGGTTGCGGCGGGTTGCGTCGGGTTTGATTTCGACGGCGACGGCGATGTGGATGCCGTCGATTGGTGTTCGTTCCAACGGTTGATGACCGGACCGTGACGGATGGGTTTCGTCGGCGGGAACACGCGAGCCCGCAAGAAAAGACCCGGCGGAGGATCGCCGGCACATCCGGTGCCGTTCGGCAGACACGTTTTTCGACGCGTGCGATCCCCCGCCGCGGTCCACGGGGGCCGATCGAATTTCCCCGCATCATCAAGACGAACGCGGCACGCCGATCCGGTCGAAATATCGCGGTCGCCGTTTTTCCGGCGGCGCTCGGTCGCGATCATGCGCCTTGCACACCGATTCGGCAGTTGATGAACGCGGGCAATTCGTCTACACGATTGAATGTGGCGGGCGGCGGTGGGGCCGTTACCCCGTTCGCGGCGGCGGCGAGTCGGCCGCCGGGCGAATGGGCGGGTGATGGAGTTTCGAAATGAAACGCGAGTCGCGACCATGGCGCTGGACGGCCACCCTGCTGGCGGGCGGCTTGACGATCGTCGTGGTTCGATTGGTCGGTTGCGTCGACGTGCCCGACGTGATTCCGCCGGGTGATCCGGGCGCGGCCGGTTTGAACGTCAGCGGCGAGTTTCGCTATACGGGTCTGGCGCCGTTTTTCAATCTATCGGGGACGATCACGTTCGAACAGGACGACGACGTGGTCCGGGTGACCATGACCACGTACGACGCGGGGACCGATCGTCCGCTGATCGGCGCGGGCGCGCTGTCGGGCAACGTGTTGAACATCGTCTTGGTGCCGGAAAACGGCGACACGAATTACCGGGCCGACGTGGAGTTCATTTTCGGCGAGAACGGCGACACGTTCAGCGTGGCGTTTTCGGACACCAACGGTGACATCGGCGGACCGGGCAGTTACAGCGGTCAACGCGTGATCGAATAGTCCGCGCCGGTCCTGTCGTTCGAGCGACCCGCGGGATAATCGCAGCAGAGCGCCGGGCGCCAGCCCGGCGACGTTGGCGCGAAAATGGCGGTTTAATCCATTCGCGGGGTTAGCGCGACGCAGCGGTTGAATCGTCCGGCGTTCATTTCGGGGCCAAGTCGGTGACGCGTTTCAGAACGGCCGCGTCGTCGGGCAGCAATCCCAACGGCACGACGCGGGGCACGACCTCGACCCAAACCGGCTCCTTGGTGAACACCTCGCGGAACAGCTTGGCGGCCTCGTCTTCGCGATGGGCGCTAAACAGCGTGACTGCCTGCCAGAATTTCAGTTCGACGATTTCGGGCGCCAGTTCGGCCGCCTTCGCATAGGCCTGCAGCGCGTCGTCGAACTGTTTCTTCTCGACCAGTTCGTCACCGCGGTTGCTGTGTTCGTAGGCGCGGTGCAGGCGGACGAGGCGTTTCAGTTCGGCCACCGGTCGCAGATGGTCCTCGACGCGCAGTTCCATCAGTCGGCCCTGCCACGGTTCGTCGGTCTTTTCGCCTGAAACCACCACAATGGCGGCCGATTGTTGACCGCGGATGTCGCCGCCGGCGGCTTGTGCCGCTTCCAACGCGGCCAACATCCGATCAGCCAGTTCGCCCGTCGCGGTTTCGTACGCCTGCCGCATGGCCGGCACGACGCGGTCGTTGTGCATCAAATTGGCCTGCACCGAATAACCGTCGCCGACGTGGTGGCCGGCCGACGCGATGCACTTGACGCCGGTGTGAACGTTGACGCGACCCTGCGCGTCGATCATGGCCACCTGGCGCACGTCGCGACCGTCGTCTTCCGCCAGCAGGGCGGCCAGCGCGTCGGGCGCGGCTTGGCCGTCGCGCATGCGCTTCAATCCCAGCGGACCATAGCTGACCTTGACCATGGATTGGGTGGCGACGGCGCCGACGCCGGCTTCCGCCCATGGCACGATGGGGCCGACCGAAAACCAATGCGACTGGACGGCCACGCCCAGTTGACCCGTCGCCGGGTCGCGGGCGACGATCGAAAACGTGTGTACGATGGGTTCACGCCGCGGCACGGCGTCCGTCGCCCCGGCCGCCGGCAACATGACGAACAGCCCCAAACCCATGATGGTTCCAATGAATGTAGACACGTGCTGCGCTCCAAAAAACCGTCTCGCCGGCGGCAAGTGTATCGCGCCGGCGGAATGCGGCTAGACTTGGTGGGGTTCGGCCGAGAATTCGATCAGGTCGGACATGGTGCCGTCGGGACTGGCGAACGCCTGCGGTTTCAGAACCTGCCCGTTCTTGCCGGCCGAACCGTTGCGGTTCGACGGGGCGTTGCAGCGGAAGCGAAACGTGGTCGCGCCGAGGGTGATCATGTCCTGGTCGTGCAGCATGGCGTACACGGCGCGTTGTTGGTTGACCCATGTGCCGTTTTCGCTGGCCAGATCGAAAATCGCCGGCCGGCCCAGGTAACTGAAAATGGCCGCGTGAACGCGTGACACCTCGCGGTCACGCACCGCAATGTCGCAGCCGGGCGCGCGGCCGAACACGGACACGTCGCGCGGCAGCTTGCGGATTCCGCCGTCGGTCGCGTCCTCGACCGCCAGCACGGTGGGATCCGGTTCCAGATCGACGATCACGGGGCTGTCATCCACTCCGCGGACGCCCGGTTCGTGCAGATCGACGCGCAGATCCCACGGGCCGATCTGAACATGGTCGGCGTCGGCGAGCGTTTCCTGTTCGACCTTCAGGCCGTTACGCAGCGTCAGCCCACCCGTGACCAGGTCGCGAAGGATCAACCGGTAACCGGTGTTGACGATGACGCAGTGCCGCCCGTTGACGGCGGGATGGCGCAGGACGAATTTGCAGCCGGATTTTGTGCCGAACAACGACGCGGCGCGGCGCAGGCGGATGGATTGACCGGCGCCGCCGCCCTTGCACAGGGTGATGGTGGCCATGGGTGCGGCTTCCGGTACGCACGGTGCTTGAACGTCGATGGTGCCACCCATCGTCACGTCGAATTCTCCGTTCCACACGACCACGTGCGGGGGCGGGACACGTCGCGGACCATATATCGGCCGACCCAGGCGTGGCGGACAAGACGCGACCACCCGCAGCGCCGGGGGAGCCCCGCGCACATTCGATCGTACGTGCCGATTATACTGAAATCTAGTATCCGGCGGGCGTTCCCCCCTTGCGGGGGTCGCTAATTCCTATCAATTGAGAGCGTTCGACCAGGATTGCCTGAACCACGCCGGTTTCCTGTTCCGCCGAAATGGAGTGTCCACGGGCGCGGAGCGCGGCCGCCAACGCAGGCGCCGGCGCTCGATCAAAATAAATGGTGTCGGGCAGCCATTGATGATGCGGTCGGACGGCCTGGAACGCGGCGCGGGGATCGAGATGGTAATCGACGATGCCCAGCAGGACGTGCAGCACGGAACTGATGATGCGCGGACCGCCGGACGCGCCCAGCACCATCAGCGGTTTGCCGCCGCGAAGGACGATGGTCGGCGCCATGCTCGACAGCGGGCGCTTGCGGGGTTCGATTCCATTCCGCGGCGATTGGATCAAACCGAAGGCATTGCGTTCGCCGGGACGCGCCGTGAAGTCGTCCATCTCGTTGTTCAGGATCAAACCCCATTCGTCGACGGCGGCCAACGACCCGAACGACGTGTTGATGGTTTCCGTACTGGACACGACATTGCCCCAACGGTCGATGATGCAGAAATGCGACGTGCCGGCGTCGTCGCCGGGCATGGCCGACGACCCTGCTCCGGTGACGTCGGTCGCCGGCCGGGCGGTTTCGCCTAATACCAACGCCCGTGCGGAATTCTTGTCCATCAGTTCGGACACCGGCACGTCCACGAAATCGGCGTCGCCCAGCAGGCGGGCACGGTCGGCGAACGCATATTTCATGGCCTCGACGACGTAATGCGCCGCGGTGGCGCGATCCTGACGATTCAAGCCCGGCAGATCGATCCGTTCCAGGATGTTCAGCGTTTGGGCCAGGCAGATTCCGCCCGATGACGGCGGCGGCATCAGGATCAACTCGACGTCGCGATAGGTCGAAATCAGCGGTTGTCGGACCGTCGGCCGGTAGCCGCGCAAATCATCGTGGGTGATGATTCCGCCGCGTCCACGCATCGCGTCCACGATCGCATCGGCCACCGGACCCTCGTAAAACGCCCGTTCGCCGTCGCGACCGATCGCATCGATCAATCGGGCGAGCGCCGGCTGGCGCAACGTGTCCCCCGCCCGCGGCAGTTTCCCGCCGCGCAGGTGTTCCCGATATACGTAGCCGCACGTTTCCAACAGGCGCGGGTATCGCCGGTACATTTCCATCGCTTCATCGCAGGCGGAAACGTAATGGCTGTCGATCGGGATTCCCTCGCGGGCCAGAACGGCGGCCGGGGCGGTCAGTTCGGACCACGGTTTCGTGCCGAAACGCCGCCACGCGTCAATCCGTCCGGCCACCAGACCGGGAACACCCACGGCAAGAAATCCGTTCTGGCTGGGCAACCCGTCGGTGACGCCGGTAAACATGTCCGCCGTCGCGGCCGCGGGCGCCGTTTCGCGAAAATCCAATACGAGCACGTCGCCGGTGTCGCCGGCCCGGTAGATCAGGAACCCGCCGCCGCCCAGGCCGGTGCTTTGCGGACGGCAGACGGCCAACGCGAACGAAACGGCCGTCGCGGCGTCGATGGCGTTGCCGCCGGACGCCAGCACGTCCCGCCCGATGGCCGACGCGAACGGCGAATCGGTCGCGACCATGCCATGGCGCGCCGTCACCATCCAGTCCGGCGGACCGGGCGCGCACGCCGACAACGTCAACGCAATCGCCGAAATCGCGCCACAAACGCACCATTTGCGTAGCGGCCGGACGCCGGCATTTGCATAATGGCGGCGATGACCGCGACGCAACGCGACAACGCCGGCACATTGCCCGACGGGGAACGGTTCCTGATCCTGGGAACGGCCGGTCATATCGACCACGGCAAGACGTCGCTGGTCAAGGCATTGACCGGGACGGATACCGATCGCCTTCCCGAGGAACAGCGGCGGGGAATGACCATCGAACTGGGTTTTGCCGAGCTGGTGGTTGGTTCGTTTCATTTCGGCGTCGTCGATGTCCCGGGGCACGAACGGTTCGTGCGGACCATGGCCGCCGGCGCCACCGGCATCGATCTGGCGCTGCTGGTGGTGGCGGCCGACGATTCGATCATGCCCCAAACGGTCGAACATGTCGAGATTCTGCGACTGCTGGGCCTCGAACACGCCGTCGTTGCGTTGACCAAATGTGATCTCGTCGACGGCGAGATGATCGAATGGGTGACCGCCGAAATCCGCGAATTGCTGGCATCAACGCCATTCGCCGCCGCCGCCGTCGTGCCCGTCTCGTCGACGACCGGGCACGGACTGGACGACCTGCGGAATGCGTTGCGGCACGCCGCCGGTCGCATCACACCGAAATCGCGGCGGAATCCGTTCCGCATGGGCGTCGATCGCGTGTTCACCATTCAGGGACGCGGGACCGTGGTCACCGGATCGGTGGTGCACGGCACGGTGGCGACCGGCGACGCGTTGGAATTCATGCCCGGCCGGTTGCCGTGTCGCGTGCGCGATCTGCAATCGCACGGGACGACGAACGCGGCCATTGAATGCGGACGGCGTGCGGCGTTGAACCTGATCGGCGTCGATCGCGATTGCATCGACCGCGGGTTGGAACTGACCACACCGGGTTTCTTGAACGAATCGACCCGCATCGACGCCGCGTTTCAGGCGTTGGCGTCGTGGCGGCGAGAAATCAAACCCTACGCGGTCGTTCGCGTCTGCATGGGCACCCGCGAAATCCATGCCCGGCTGATTCCGATCGATCGTGCCCCCGTCGCGCCCGGCGATGCGACGTTCGTTCAGCTATGCGCCGCCGAGCGATTCGTTGCAACGCACGGCCAGCGGTTCATCGTCCGCACCGACAACGGCACGCGCACCATCGGCGGCGGAATCGTCCTGCGACCGGTCGCGCGGCGCTGGACGCGGGACCGCGATGCCGAGCGCGTCGCGCTGCACGCCCTGCAAACGGGCGACGCCATGGAACGGACGACACAGGTATTGGTCGAGGCCGGTTTCGACCGTCTGACCGATCTGGAAATCGCCGCGCGGACCGGCGCGGATCCGGTCGACGTGCCGTCGATCCTGCGATCGCTGGACGAAACGGGTCGGCGCATCGTCGTACGCGGAACCGACCGTCCTGTCCCCCCCGCGGTGGTCGATCGGGTTTTCGAACGGGCCACGCGGTGGCTGGACCGCCATCACCGGCAGCACCCCGACGAACCGGGACCGTTGCTGGACGCGCTCGTCGGCTGGTTCGACCGCCAATCGTCGCCCGGATGGGGCAAGCCGTTGACCGACCGATTCGTTTCCAAGCGTCACGGCCAACTGCTGGGCCGGTTCGTGTGCCTGCCGTCGTTCGCCCCGGAGTTGTCGGCGATGGAACGGCGCCAATTCGAGGCCACCATCACCGCGTTTTGCGATTCGGCGTTCCAGCCGCCGGGACTGGACGAATTGGCCGCCAAACTGGAAACCGACGTCAAACGGCTGCGACGCCTCGTGCAATTGGCCGTCGCACACGGCGAACTCGTCGAAATCGACGGGACCATTTTCCTGCATTCCGAACACGAACGGCGGATGCGCGACGTGGTGGCCGACATGATCCGCGTCGACGGCGGCGTCACCGTGGCCCAGGTTCGCGAGCGCCTGGCGTCAAGTCGCAAGTACGCCGTACCGCTATTAGAATACCTCGATCGCGCCCGGTTCACACGCCGCGTCGGCGACCGGCGCGTGTTGTTCGGGAATCCGTCCGCATGACCCCGCAGCAGGCCGAACAGTTGCGATCGCTGCCCGCCGTCGGCGAACTGCTTGAACGCCGGGACGTGTCCGAATGGTGCCGCACGCACGCCCGATCGTCCGTGCTGCACGCGCTCCGCGCCGCGCTGCACCACGCCCGCCAACGCATCCGCAACGGCCATGCCGCCGAGGCCCGCGAATTCACGATGGACGCGATCGTCGCAACGGCAAAAACCCGTCTGGAATCACACCATGCACCGTCGCTGCGGCCGGTCATCAACGCCACGGGCGTCGTCCTGCACACGGGTTTGGGACGCGCGCCGTTGTGTCCGGCCGCCGTCCGGGCCGTCGCCGACGCCGCCGGCCGATACGTGAACCTGGAAATGGACATGGAAACCGGCGAACGCGGACACCGCACGCGGCACGTCGCGGAATTGCTGTGCGACGTGACCGCAGCGCCTGCCGCGACGGTGGTCAACAACAACGCCGCGGCCGTCCTGTTGTGCATGCGGGCGTTGTGCGACGGTCGCGAGGTGATCGTGTCCCGCGGGCAGCTCGTCGAAATCGGCGGGTCGTTCCGCATGCCCGACGTCATGACCGCGGGCGGGGTCACCCTGCGCGAGGTCGGCACGACCAATCGCACGCGCATCGACGATTATTCGCGGGCCATCAGCGACCGCACGGCCGCCCTCATGCGCGTCCATCACAGCAATTTCCGCATGGAGGGGTTCGTGCACGAGGCCGCCATCGAGGAAATCGTCGAATGCGCCCACCGGCACGATCTGATCGCCATCGACGACGTCGGCAGCGGGGCATTGTTCGACATGGCCGAAATCGGCCTGCCGCACGAACCCGACGTCCGGCGTTCCATCACGGCCGGCGCGGACATAGTCTGCTTTTCCGGCGACAAGCTGCTGGGCGGCCCGCAATCGGGCATCATCGTCGGTCGCGCCGACCTGATCGCCCGCATCGAATCGCATCCGTTGATGCGCACCTATCGCGTCGACAAACTGGTGTTGGCGGCATTGGAAGCCACGTTGCGCTACTGGTCCGATCCGCAGGACGCAGCCGTCCACGTTCCGACGGTGCGAATGATCCGCGAGCGCACCGAATCGCTGGCCCCGCGGGCCGATCGACTGCACCAGCTGTTGGCCGACGCCATGCCCGACGAACGGTTCCTCATCAGTTCGGACACGTCCTGCGCCGGCGGCGGCTCGCTGCCTGGCGAGGGGTTGCCGTCCGTGGTCATCCGTTGGCAACCGTCGACGGAATCGCCCAACGCCGCCGCCGCCGCACTGCGCACGGCCGATCCGCCGGTCGTCGCCCGTGTCCACGACGACGCCGTCTGTTTCGATCTGCGCACCATCGCCGATCATGAATTCGACCCCCTGTCGCGGGCCGTCGCGTCCGTCTGCGCGTCCGGCCGTTCCGCGGGACCCATTGAATGAAAATCGCCATCGCCCAAATTGCCCCCGTGTTCCTGAACCGCGACGCCACCACCCGCAAGGTGGTCGATCATATCCACGAAGCCGCGGACGTTGGGTGTCAATTGGTGGCATTCGGCGAAACGCTGATTCCCGCCTACCCGGCATGGATTTCCCGCACCGACGGAGCCCGTTTCGACGCCGACGATCAAAAAGAATGGTACGCGCTCTATCTGGATCAGGCCGTCAACATCGACGCCGGCCATCTGCACCCCGTCTGCGACGCCGCCCGCAAACGCAATATCGCCGTCATCGTCGGCATCGCCGAACGCCCCCGCGACCGCGGCGGCCATTCCATCTACTGTTCACGCGTATTCGTGGACCATACCGGCCGCGTCGCGTCCATCCATCGCAAATTGATGCCCACCCACGAGGAGCGCCTCGCCTGGGGCATCGGTGACGGCGCCGGCCTCGTCACCCACCGCGTCGGCGAATTCACCGTCGGAGCGCTCAATTGCTGGGAAAACTGGATGCCATTGGCCCGGGCCGCCCTGTATGCCGCCGGCGAGGACCTGCACGTCATGCTGTGGCCCGGCGACCTCCGCCTGACCCGCGACATCACCCGCTACGTCGCATTGGAAGGGCGCTCGTTCGTCGTGTCCGCGAGCGCCATCCTCCGCGATCGTGACCTGCCCGCCGACCTGCCCCAACGCGACCAATTGGCCGCCCCCGGCGAAACGCTGTACAATGGCGGATCGTGCGTCGCCGGACCCGACGGCCGTTGGATCGTCGAGCCTGTCGTCGAACGCGAAGCGCTGATCACCGCCGACCTCGATCCCGGTATGGTCCGCCGCGAACGGCAGACGTTCGACCCCGTCGGCCATTACGCCCGGCCCGACGTGCTGCGGCTGACCGTCGACCGCCGCCGTCAGACCCCGGCCCATTGGCTCGACGCCGGCGACCCGACGTGATGACCTTCAGTTGCGGGGGTCGCTGGTGCGAGAATCCCTTCTCGCACCCACCGTCGCGGGAATCCCTTCCCGCGAATTCGGCTGGCGGGTGGTTTGGCCGGGGCTTGGATCGGCCATGCCCTCGTCCGGTTGTCCCCCCGCCCACAGGGCGGACGAAACGTGATGCTCGATGGACGCCTTCTAACCCATTTTCATCCCCTATGGCGATGGTTACCATCGTCTCGTCGGGCGCTGAATTGGCGCCGTTGACCGATCAATGTTTCACCTGCAGCCGCAGGCATTGGAAAGACGATGATGACCGAAACCGCCGATCGCGATTCGCCGAGTCACGAAAAACGCCGGGGCCCCAATTGGGACGATCCATCCATCCCCGCGGGCGATTCGCCGCCGTTGCCGGGTTGGCCGGTGTGGGTGTCGGCCGCGGCATGGGGCGCATGGCTGATTTATCTGTCCACGATCGCGTTGGCCTGATCGCACCACCCGCTACGTTGCTTGGTGAACCGGCGCTCGTCCCGCATTCGTTCGATCCCCGCACCTTGTCGGCCAACCTCGACGCCCTCCGCGAATCCAACCCCGATCTGGCCCGTCGCATGGCCGATCTGACGGTCCCGTCGAACGTGGAACCGACGATCGCCCGCGACGGCTCGCCGACCTGCCGCCGGGGCGATGCAGCCGGCCGACCCGTTTTCCTGGGACGGACCACCATGCCGCGTATCCGGGCGGTCGCACTGGTTGAGGTATTCGCCCCCGACGGGCACAACGTGTTGCTGCCGGCCATCGGCGCCGGTTACGAGGCTAACGAGCTGCTGCGCCGCACCGCGGACCACTGCGCGGTATTCGTCCATGAACCCGACCTTCTGGATTTCCGTCTGGCGCTGTCGTTGATTGACCTGTCCGGCTGGTTGCGCCGGCGGCGCCTGATACCGCTGACGTCGGACGACTTGGCGACTGAATTAGGGGCATTCCTCGACGCCCACCCCGGTTTTGAATTCCCCCATCGCGTATTGATTCCGCCCCACCTCGACCGCCGCCGCATCGACCCGCTACGCGCCGATCTCCAGCAACTCGCCGCGCGGGTCAATCACGCACAGGCCGATCGCGTTCGCCGCCACGCCGCGGCACTCGCGATCCTCGCCGCCGAGCCGCGTACCGACCATCCCGTAGTCCTCCTGTCCGTCGACCCCCGCCCCGGCACCATCAATGCCGCTCGCGCGATCGCCGCCGCGGCCGAGCGCATCGGCTGGCACACCATGACCTGCCTGCCGGATCAGCCCGATCGGTGCCACGCCGCGGCACGAATTCAGGCGCTCGTCGAACACACGGCCGGCGCGGCCTTGCTCATCAACTGCGGCTGGGGACCGCTCCTGCCGCATATTCCGCCGATTCTGCCCGTCGCCACCTGGCTCCTGCCCGACGCCCGGCTGCTGCCCGGCGTCACCGACGGATTCTCCCCACGCCATCTCGTCTTCGCCGCCACACCGGACACCGCACAACAGGCCGTCGCCTGCGGCGCCAATCCAGCGCGCGTCCGCCCGCTGGACATCGCCATCGACGAACGCACATTCCGTCCGGCCGACACGGCGTCGGCGCCGCAATTCGACGTCGCCTGTTTCGCCGACCTGCACAGCCTCGAACCGGCCGACTGCGGCCTGTCGTTGGAAAGCCATCTACGACTATGGCAATCCGTCATCGCCGCCGCCGCCCGCCAACCTTGGGCCGCGCCCGAATCCGTTCTTTCCGACGCCGAACGCCTTGCCGGCGTCGCCCTTTCCGAGGATCACCTGCGCCAGCAGTTCGACATCCTGCTGCGCCGTCGCGTGTTCCCCACGCTTCGCGCCCGCGGCATCGTCGAACACCTGGCCGCCCTCGGATTCGACATTCGTGTGTTCGGGAACGGATGGCATCAATCCCGCGTTCCGGCCGAACGCACGTTCACCAAACCGTCGGACGCTGCCGAACGGAACGCCGTTTACAACAGCGCCCAAATCGTCGTCTGCCCGTCGAACGACCCGCCCGCCGGGCAGGTCGGCATGGAAGCCGCCGCTGCCGGCGCTTGCGTGGTGCGATACGCCGGCGGTGACGACGAACCGGCCCGCCCTCAACTGCTGGACGCCTTGCAGGCCATGAACCCGTGGCGCGACATCCCCGAATTGCGCGCCGCCCTGCAATCCCTGCTCGCCGACGAACGTCGCCGCCGGGACCGATCGACCGCGGCTCGCGACATCATACTCAACCGCCATCTGTGGACGCACCGCCTGACCGCCATCCGCCGCTCCCTTGCCGAACTCGCCGTCCCCGAATAACACCCGTCGTCATGCCCGACGCGCTGTCCCCCTGCACGGCGAATCTCAACCGCAGTCCGGCCGCCGCCCGACGACCGGGCCGTCTGCCCGTCACCATCGCGATTCTCGCCATCACCGCCGCACACGTCGTCGGCCGCGTCGGGTCGTTTTGCGCGCCCACTCACGCCGATAGCTTTCTTTACGCCGCCATTGGATACCGCATGGCCCACGGCGAGCCCCTTTACGGCCCCACGCTCAGCGACGTCAAGCCCCCCGGCATTTACGCCTTCTACGCGCTGTCCTACGCCCTGCTTCCCCCCGGCCGATCGTCCATTATTCCGGTCGATACCCTCTTCGCCGCACTCGGCTATTGGACCGTCTATCGGCTTGGCAGGATCGTCTACGGCTCCGCCGTCTCTGTGATTGTGACCGCGACGTTCGCAATCGTGGTCAACGCGTTCATGGTCCTCGACTTCGCAACCGAGGCTTTTGGACTCGCCGAATCCTTCATGATCTTTCCGGCCGCTCTTGCCGCGTCCGTCTACTTCGCCGCCGTCGCCCGGCCGCTCTATCGCAATTGTGTTGCGATTGGATGCGCTCTCGGCGCATGTCTGGCCGTAAAACAGACCGCCGTTGCGCTCGTGGGTGCCATCGCTCTACACTTGACGTTCACCGCCATCGTCGATCGCTGGCCATTCCGACGCTGCGTCGCAACCCTTGCCGGCGTTGGTGTCGGAGCATTATTCGCCACACTGCCCTTCCTGGTCCTCGTCATGGCGCAAGGAACATGGCGATCGGCCATCGCCGCCATCGGACCGCAGGCGCTTCGCTTGTTGTCGGCCGAATCCGCATGGCCGACCGATTGGGGCGAGATTCAACCGTTGTGGGTGCCGCTGGGCTGGTGTGCTATAGGCCTCTTCGCGTGGCGTGAACACTCATCGCGAGCGCCGCGCCCCGACCGCGCCCGACCCGTGTCACCCCGAACGGCTCTTGATACGCCGTGCGACGATTCACCCCGACACGGGCGATCGGCGATCCGCGCGATTCACGTCGGGTTCTTGCTCACCTGGCTCGCCGCGGAAGTCGCCTTACTGGCCTTCCTGCCGCTGCGCTCCGCGCACTATTACATTCCCCTCTGCATTCCGCTCTTAATTCTCTCCGGCATGTTCTGGAAAGGTCTCTCCGCAGTTCCGCTAATAATCCGTGGACCCGCGTTCGCCGTCGCCGCGGTCGTCTCTATTGCCTTCCTTCGCCCCGTCTTCAACCGCATCATCCCCATCGCGGTCAGCCGCTACCGTGCGTACGAACCCACGGCCGATCGCGCCCACTTCGACGCTCTGGTCCGCCAGCCATTCCTTGTCCTGGGACCAACGATGTCCCGCAGTGCGCCAACAGAATGGCCGGCGAAACCACAATGACGGAAATGCCCCGCCGACACCGGTTATTTCCTTGGACTATCATCGCCCTCGCTTTGGCCGGCGTCTGGATCACGGCCGCCGTTTGGGCAACCTGGTCGATTCGCGCCGCCGGCGACAATCCATTTCCCGCCGCGTCGAATTGGAGCGCCGTGTCATTGGCCGCCCTTCTCATCAGTTGCGTCGGTTTCATCGTACAGCCTGCTTCGCCGTCGGCATCGACCGGCTCCGCCGAATTCGTCTCTGCAATCGTGTTTGCCGTCGTCTCCGCCGCGCTCATCGCCGACACCGGAATCACCCCGATGGACGCAATGGCGGCGTTATTGACGCTTGTCGGAGTGTCACTCATTCGGCATCCTGCGCTCTGGTGGCCGGCGATAGTCGCGCTCGCCCTTGCGGCCGGACTGTCGCCACTGGCTGCCATCCCCGCCGCTCTGGTGGTCACGATGCCCGTTCCAAATCCACGTCGTCTTGCTTCACTTACCTTCATCGCCGCTATCGTCGTTCTCACATGGACGTTCCTTCCGCCCGTCGATCGATCATGGCTTGGAATGCCCAGCATCGCTCCATCCCTTCAACGCATCGGTCCCGCATATCTATGGACCTTGCACGCTGAATGGGGAAATCGCGTCGCACCCGCGTTCGCCCTGGCCGCGCTCGCCGCCGCCGAACGCTGGCGTTTCCGAACAGAACTTGACGACAACTGGACGACTGCTCGGCATCGGATCCTACTCGCTTGGTTGATCGGCGCATGGGTTACCGCAACGCTGATGCCCCGCGTCGCCATCAGCCGCGGCCTCCTGCTTGTCTTGCCCGCGTTCCTGCTGGTCGCGCCCGGCTGCCGCGTCTTTCGAATGCTTCCCATGGACCGGCGGCACGCATCGCTGTCCGCCTTCACGATCATGGCCGCTGCGCTGCTGTTGTTCCTTCTGTGGCAACCGTTTGCCGCGACGTTTGACCTGTTGATGGTCGCGGCGTTCGACCAATGATAAACCAACCTCCCTCGGCAATGGACCGCCGCACCGTCCGCGGACTGACTTGCGCGGGCATTGCCCTCGTCTTGTGCGTTCATGCGGCCGGACGGATCGGCGCCTACTGCTCGCCGCTGCGCAACGACAGCTACATCTACGCCTCCTTCGGGTACCGCATCGCCCAAGGCGACGTGCTCTATCGCGACATGTCCGATATCAAACCGCCGGGACTATTCCTGTTGTACGCAATGAACTACCTCGTTCTGCCGCCGGGTCGCCCCTCACTCGTCCCCGTCGAATCCCTGTTCCTTATTGCCGCCTACTACGCCGTCTACAGAATAGCCCGCGACTTCTACGGCCCCGCCATCGGCGTGTGCGCGTCCATCATCGCCGCCGTGACCCTTAACTATTTCACCGTCATGGGATATGTCATCGAGGGCTTCGGCCTCGCCGAGAATTTCATGGTATTGCCCGCCGTCGCCGCAATCGGTTTCTACATGAACGGTCGTTCGACCGGCCGCTCCACACCCTTCGTGTTGGCCGGCGTCCTTCTCGCGTGGGACGCGGCGCTGAAACAGTCGGCCGTCGCCGTCATCGCCGCCGTTGGGATTCATCAGGCAGCATGGGCTGTGTTCGTCGAGCGATCCGTCCGGAAATGGGCGAAACACGCGGCATTGATCGCCGCCGGCGCGATTCTCGGCGCTCTGCCGTTCATCGTTCTTCTGTTGATGCAGGGCACCTTTCGCACGGCATTAGAGCTCTTGACTCGCGACGCGGGCGCCATGATCGCCCGTGGAACGGCCTGGCCGGCGACGCTGGCCGACATCAGACCGCTCGCCCTGCCTCTTGCATGGTGCGGCTGGGCACTCGTGGATGCGCTGGGCTGGACGATCAGACGCACTCGGGAGCCTTCCGGCCCCAACAGTCAATCCGATCGCGGCAACCGCCCCACGGACGCGTCTTTCGTCGGCCTGTTGTTGATCTGGTGTCTGTGCGAGGCTTCGCTGATCGCACTTCTACCGTTGCGTTCCGCCCACTACTACGTCGCCGCCTGCCCGCCGTTTATTCTCTTGACCGGCTCCGCGCTCCATCGATTCAGTCTTGCCGGACGCAGTTTGTCCCCACCTGCCCGGTGCGCCGCATCGTCGATTGCACTGGTCATCTCGGCCGCCCTCTATCGCCCGGTCATCAACGAATCGATGCCGGTCGCCCTGTCCCGATGGAAATCCCACGATGCCGCAGCCGACCGGCGGCGCTTCGACGACGCCGTCAATGCCGGCCGCATTCACTTCGGTCGCGGCGCGCCGTTTGTTGAACCCGATCCCAACCCGTTGACCGACTAACTATCGCTACGCCGCCGACCCGCTCTCTCCGCCCGCCCGCGACAAAAACCCCACGCTCGATTGAAATATCTGATCGGCCGCGGTTGTCGCCGTCTCCTCGCGCTCCGCTTCCATGTCCTCCAGGTTCGCAAGACACATCGGACAGCCCACCACATCCAGATGGAACTGCGTATAACTGTGCCACGGCTCTTCCAGCACGCCCAACAGATACGACCCCAACGTGCCCCGTTTCAAGCAGGTCAGTCGATGTTGCCGCCAGATCCGCGCCACCGTGACGTCCGCCTCTGCACCGACCGCCGGCTCCGGCGCCGCGTCGTCGTGATCCTCCAGAAACCTGTGCAACCGTTGAATGGCTCGAAACTTGATCCCCGCCACCGCCTTTTGATCTATTTCCAGCAACGCCCCGACATCCAGATTCCGCATCCCCTTGTAAAACACCAGCTCGATCACCTGCAAGTCGTCAAACGCCCGTCGATCGCGCATCTCCACGATCAACTGCCGCAACATCTCCGCCAGCATCGCCTCCAACCGCCCCGTTGCCTCCGCGTGCAACGCGATTTCGCTCGGCGTCTTCGTATCGCCCGGCAAGACCTGGTCCCACCAGTCCTCATTGTCCGCCGGCGCATGCACCGCCGCGATCCGCCTCTGCCGCAGCTGATCGCAGATCTTGTACCGCAATATGCTGAAAAGATAGGTCTCCAGCGACCGCGCCGCGTCAAAATGCGTCAGCGAATTCGCCAGACCGATGAACGTCTCTTGAACCAGGTCTTCCGCGTCCACCACGCTCGCCGTCCGCAGACGCGCGTACGCCGTCAATCGCCCCTCGTACCGGGTGATCAACGACCGCCAGGCCGGCTGATCCCCCTTGCGAATCTGCTCAATCAGAAATTGATCCGCGTGTTCCGTTTCCATCGCGAAGCCGACAGGAATTCATCCGCCTTCACGGCTCTTGACCGGTAATCGTCGGCATCCTAACCGGCGCCACGGTCCTTCGCCAACGCCTGCCGGCCGACAACGCCGCGCCGTCCAATAAACGGCTAATATATCGTCTTTGTTCGCGGGCGACCACGCCCGCGAGACCGTTACGGAATGAATGGAAACGTCGCCGTCACGCGTCCGCGTCGTCCGACGCATTCCCGCCC
>JABFSN010000151.1 GCA_013140575.1 Phycisphaerales bacterium
GTGTTGATCGGGGGGGGCGTGGGGATCACGCCGGTGTTGAGCATGTTGAACGCGATTGCGGAGTGCGGGTCGACGCGGGAGACGTGGTTTTTCTACGGTGTCCGGCACGGCGGCGAGCACATCATGCGGGATCACCTGCGACGACTGGATCAGGAACATGAGAACATTCACGTGCGGGCGTGTTACAGCGACGTGCGGCCGGAAGATCGGGAGGGTGACGATTACGATATTGGCGAACGGGTGAGCGTGGAGTTGTTCAAGCGTTTGCTGCCGTCGAACAACTACGCGTTCTACATTTGCGGTCCGCCGCCGATGATGAATTCGCTGACCGACGGTTTGAAGCAGTGGGGCGTCCCCGACGAGCGCATTTATTTCGAGGCGTTCGGACCGGCGAGCGTCAAGCCGGCCAAACCACCGGCGGCGGCGGCGGCGGCGCTGGCGCCGGCCGCGGTTTCGGCGAAGGTGGCGTTCGCGCGGTCGGGCAAATCGTTTCCGTGGAGCGGGGAGTCGAAATCACTGCTGGCGTTCGCGGAATCGAACGGGGTGGCGATGGAATCGGGCTGCCGGGCGGGGAATTGCGGGTCGTGCCTGGTGGCCGTCAAGTCGGGCAAAGTACGATATTTGCAGCCACCGGGCGCGACGGTGGAGCCGGGGTCGTGCCTGACGTGTATTTCGGTTCCGGACGGCGATGTGACGATTGACGCGTGAAGACCGTCAGGGTGGTTTTGTCGGCTGTGCCCTCGCAAATGGCAGACGTGGAATGTTCCAGTCGATACCGATTCGAAAAATGACGCGCCACAGCGCGGTGGCGTCGGCGTGAAACGGGAACGATGAGTAAAGAGAGCGATCAGTCAAAACGGACCGGGGAGGGCTGGCGCGGGACAGAGCGCCGGATGAACCGGGAGCGAGCCAAGGAGTGGTCGCACGCGGACCGGCGGAAATCGTGCGGTCTGGAGTCTTCGCGGCTGGGAATTGAGGTGCGCCGGCCGCAGCGGTGGGACGTTTCGTTCGGGCGGGAGATGAGCGAAGCGGACGTGGACCGTTTGTTGGCCCGACCACCGTTTTGTCACATCGATGCATCGCGATTTCCGGAAGCGACGCCGTTGCGCGGCATTCTGCGGAACGACACGCGCATCCTGCGATTGAAGGAAGGGGACATCGTCGTTCGCGAAGGGGACTGGGGGCAGTCGGCATTTTTCGTGCTGTCGGGGGCGGTGCGGATCGTGATATCGCCGCCGGGGTTGCCTGCGGGAATGCTGGGGCGGCGGGAGGCGGATCGAAAAGGGTGGTTCCAGTCGCTGGCGCAGTTGTGGCGGAATTCCGAGCTGCCGGAAGTTCGGGATATCGCCCAATTCCGGTCGGACGGTCGGGTGGGCGTCCGTCAGGAGGGCGAGGACGAGGCGCGGATTTTTCTGGAGGACGTGCCCACTATTCTGGAGAAGTACGAGACGCGGCGGCTGTACGCCGGCCAGGTCAAGGAGGGCGACCTGTTCGGCGAGATCGCGGCGTTGGGGCGTACGGAGCGAACGGCGACGGTGTTCGCGGAGGGCGAGACGGAGCTGCTGGAGATCCGCTGGCAGGGGTTGCGGGAGTTGCGGCGGCGGGACGACGCGCTGCGCGATCACATCGACAAGGTGTATCGCGAACGCAGCCTGGCCGTGCAGTTGCGGCACACGCCGTTGTTCGCCCATTTGAGCGACGAGGCGATTCTAAACGTGGCCGTGCAAACGGTGTTCGAGACCTACGGGGAGTACGACTGGTACGGATCGTTCAAGGAGATGGTTTCGGAAGACGCGGGCACGCGGCTGGAGCGGGAGCCGCTGATCGCGGACGAAGGGCATTACCCCAATGGAGTGAAGGTGATCCGATCGGGGTTCGCGCGCATGAGCCGGCAATTCGGCAACGGGCATCGGACGGTGAATTATCTGGGCCGAGGCCAAGTTTATGGGTTGCAGGAGGCAGCGCACAACTGGCGGACGGGTCAGCAGGCGGCGTGGCAGTATTCGCTGCGGGCGATCGGACACGTTCACATGCTGTGCATTCCGACGGCGGTGATTGAGGAATTCGTTCTGCCGACGTTGCCGGCGGATCAGATGCCGGCGTTGATCGCGGCGCCGTCGCCGACGGAGGGCGCGGCGGGGGGCTATGACACGGGGATCGCGCCGGGGATGCTGGAATTCCTGGCGGACCGGCGGTTCATCAACGGCAAGGCCACGATGCTGATTGACATGGACCGTTGCACGCGGTGCGACGATTGCGTGCGGGCATGCGCGGAGGCGCACGACGGATCGCCGCGATTCATCCGCCATGGTGCGCGGCACGGACGGTTCATGGTGGCCAACGCGTGCATGCACTGCGCCGACCCGGTGTGCATGATCGGGTGCCCGACGGGTGCGATTCACCGGGATCGTTACCGCGGGCAGGTGGTGATCAACGACGCAACGTGCATCGGCTGCTCGACGTGCGCGAACAACTGCCCGTATCACAATATTCGGATGGTGGAGGCGCGGGACCGGAACGGGCAGTTCATTCTCGACGAGCACACGCATTGGCCGATTCAGAAGGCGACCAAGTGCGACCTGTGCGTGGATCAACTGGGGGGTCCGGCGTGCCAGCGGGCGTGCCCGCACGATGCGTTGAAGCGCGTGGACATGTCCGATCTGCAATCGCTGGCGTCGTGGATCAATCGATGACCGGCGTGCGGTTAAGACGATCGGTGGGGCTGACCGCGGTGGGTGTTTTGACCGTCGGGGCGGTCGCGCTGCACAACGCCGGGGCGGTGGCGTTGTATCAAATCAGCCTGGCGACGGGGGCGTTGTTATTCGTGATGATCGTGACGGCGACACTGCTGAATGTGCGCAAGAAGGCGCCGTTCCTGCCGCTGGGGAATACGACGGACTGGCTGACGTTTCACATGGTGGTGGGGCTGGGCACGGTGGTGGTGTACGCGATCCATACCGGGGGTCGCTGGCCGGACGGCATTCTGGAATTCGCGCTGGCGGCGACGTACTGGTCGGTGATCGCGACGGGAATGGCGGGTTGGGCGTTTTCGCGGTGGTTGGCGCCGCGGCTGGCGCGGCGCGGTGAAAACGTGCTGTTCGAGCGTATCGGACGGTTTCGCGCCCAGTTGCGCGCGGAGGCGGAAACGTTGGTGTTGCGGGCCGCGTCCGAACAGGGATCGACCACCATCCCGGATTTTTACGCGGCGCATCTGGCGGATTTTTTTGATCGGCCACGGCATTTGGTGTCGCACGCGGTGGAGTCCGATCACCCGCGTCACGTGTTACTGGGCGAGGTGGAGTTGCTGCGGCGCTACCTGAACGCGGGCGAGCGGGGCGTGCTGGACGGTCTTCGCGAGTTGATCTGCCTGAAAGATGATCTGGATTATCAGTACAGCGGGCAGGCGATTCTGAAGTATTGGTTGTTCGTTCACATTCCGTTGACGTATGCGTTGATTCTGCTGGGGCTGGTACACGGGATTACATCCGGTGCGTTCAGCGGGGGGTTGTTATGACCCGCACGTTGCAGGATTTTTCGTTCGACAAGAGCGAATATGAGCGGCCGACGCAGCCCTGGATTTGCGGCCGAGCGGAATCCGGGGAACCGTGCCGAATCGGACCGGACGAGACGGGGCGGTGCCGGGCGACGTTCGAGTGCCGCCCGGTGCGCAAGGGCGACGGATGGGAATGCGCCCGGCCGCGGCAGTGGGGCGGGCCTTGCGCCGGGGGTCCATCGCCGGACGGATGTTGCGCCCGGCCGATTCCGAGATGCCAACCTGTGCGGAGCATGCGCTCGAAGCGCGGGCATGTGGTGCTGTGGACGTGCATGGCGACGGTGGGGGCGCTGGCGTGGCTGCTGGCGGTTCCGGAGCGGCGGGCGCGGGTCTTGCTGCCCGGTCCGTTGTCGGGGGCGCACAGCGCCATGGAAACCGAATGCGACAAGTGCCACCAGGTGTCCCTCGGCGACACGAGCGGGTGGCCGTCCGCGGCGCTGGTCTCGACGCTGGGATCGGGTGTGCAGAACCTGCAATGCCAGGTGTGCCACGCGTGGGGCGCGGACGCGGACCGTCCGCACAGTCTTTCGGCGCGAGCGCTGGCCGGCATGGTGGTGGCAGCCGAACGGACCACGGGTCCGAAACGGGGCGGGTCGTGGCGGTTGTCGCTGGCCGCGGCGATTGCCGGGGGCAAGCGCTCGGCGACGGCGCCCCTGTCGTGCGTTCCGTGTCACGACGAGCATCGCGGGCGATCGCACCGGCCGGCGGAGATCAGCGACGAACAATGCCAGGTATGCCACGTCCGGCAGTTTGACGGATTCGCCGGTCATCCGGCGTTCGCGGACTATCCGTTGGAATCGGCCGTCGGCATCCATTTCGATCACGGATCGCATCGGGACCATTTCACTGAGCGCGGGCGCGATCTGCGGAATCGTTGCGATGACTGCCATCGGCTGACTGCGGATGGTGCGGCCATGGCGCCCACCGGGTTTGCGGCGTCGTGTGCGGAGTGCCATGCCGCGGAAATTCACGGCGAGGGAGTGGAGGACGTGGCGTTGAACGTGATGAGCCTGCCCGGTCTGGATACGGAGACGTTGCGGGCCCGGGGGATCGCGGTGGGTCATTGGGCGGAAGGTCTCGATGGCATCATCACAACTACGATGAAGCTGATCCTGTCCGCCGGAAACGAATCGATCCGACGGGATCTGGATCGCACCCAGAAGATGGATTGGGAAGACCTGGCGGCCGCGGACGACGAGCAACTGGCGGCCATCGCGCGGCTGGCGTGGGCGGTCAAGGAGTTTTATTTCGATCTGTACGTTGAAGGTCACGGCGCCCTCGGCGCCCGGCTGGCGACGGCGCTGGGGCGAGCGTCGGGGCCTGGCGAGGCCAACCTGTGGCATGGACAACTGCCGGTCGGCTTGATTCGCGAGGGGATCGACGAATGGATGCCGAACCTGCTGGACGAAGTGCCCCGTCATCGCCGCGGGGAGCGCGTTGAATCGCGCGGCGACGCGGCCGGTGATGCGTCGCACGAGGTGGATCCGGCGATCGGGGCTGCGGGGACGGAAGGCGCTCCGACGGATGCGGCCGGCGACGATTTGTTGGGCGGCGGAGAATCGGAGCCTCCGCCCGATGATGATCTATTGGGCGGCGGTGATCCGGACGACCTGTTGGGAGGCGGTGGGCAGGAACCGGCGCCGCCGGGACCGGTTCGCGAGCCGTCGCCCGTCGCCACGTTGTCCGCCGACGAGTGGATGATCGGCGGCGGCTGGTTCCGCGAGCATTGTGTTTTCCGTTACCGACCGACCGGACATGGGGACACGTTTCTGCGGAGCTGGCTGGATCTTGCCGGGCGGCTGTCGCCGTCGGCGGAGGCGAGCGCCGATCCGGCATGGCTGCTGTTCGACTATTTCGGTGATCCGACGTCGGCCGGGTTGTGCATCCGATGCCACGGCGTGGACGAAGTTCCCGGATCGGGTCGCGTGGTGCGCTGGGAATCAACATCGCCGGGTTCGAGCGGGCGGGCGTTTGTGCGATTCGATCACGGGCCGCACGTTCGGCTGGAGTCGCGGTTGGGATGCGATCATTGCCACGTCGCATCCGCGGATCCGCCGCCGAAGGTGGGCGAAAATCCGCGCAGGGGACGTGGGTTTGCACCAATCGAAAAATCCAAATGTGCGGAATGCCACCAACCCGAACGGGTCGGCGATTCCTGTTTGACCTGTCATCAGTATCACGCGCGTCCGGGGTACGACATTTCAGGATCGTCGCCCGTGGGTTCGACCGCCGGCGGGCGAGCGATGACCGATGTTTCATCGGCCGGTCGATGATTCGCACGCAATCAGCGTGTCGCATTCCATTTCGTGCACCGGGCGCAGGCGCGGTAATGGAACGGCGATGGGTTTCGCACCGGGACGGCGTCCGTGGGCTTGCGCCCGCGGCTCTGATTCGGATTTTCGACGCTTATCACGTTCGACGTTTCATCGATTTCAGTTGGGGATCGGAAGACAACACCGAGCGCGACGAGGTTGTGCCTTGCGTATCGCAGTTCCCATGCGACGGTCGGCGGCGAAAGGGGCCGCAACCCCGTTGGGGTTGATTCCCCGGTCGCGACGCTTACCCAGGGTAGCCGCTGCGCGGCAACCCTGGGCTTGAAGCCGGAACGCCTTCGGCGTACGGGGTTCTGAAGTCCGTGCGGCGCGCGGAGTTGTCAGGACGTGGGGGCGGAGCCGGCCGGTGGTGGTGGCACGTCGGATGGGGGTGATTCCTCGGCGTCGCGGATAATGGGGGCGAGGTATTCGGCGACGAAATCGAGGGCGGACGAGCTGGAATGACCGCCGTAGTGCCCGAATTTGCCCATTTCCTTGTCCCAAGGGATATCGTGCAGTTTCGTTTCGTACGCGATGGCGCCTTCCTCGGAAAGGTCAGCCGGCAGGCGGAACCCGACGGCGCCGGCGCTCGCTTCGTGGGTGCGGTCGATCGTACCGAACAACGTGGTGCCCATAACCAGGAAAAAGATGTCGCGAGGGGAGTAGAAGTTCCAGAGGGCGCCGCGGGTGCGGGAGAGCGCCTTGGTGAGGTCGTGATCGGGCGAGACGGCGCCGGCCAGCAGGATGATGCCGTCGATGGGTTTGGTGTCGGGCAGTGCCTCGAGGGCGATCAGGGCGATGCCCGCGCCGCCGGAATGGGCGACGATGAAAATCGGTTCGCCGGGGTGTTTCCGCTGATAGCGAACGATGTGCCGGGCCAGGCGCATGCCCTGCACCTGGTGGTGGGTTTCGTTTGACAGATGGTTGAACCAACCGAGCGGACCGGCGCGGGTGGTCCAGTCGAATATCTCGACGGCCCCGCGGACGCCGCCGCGTTTCAGACCGTTGGCGATGCTGCGGTTGAAGTAGCCGGCGCCTTCGATTCCCGGCAATACGTAGGTGATGGACACGTCGCGTTGTTCAATCGTGATGACCGGGGGGGAGAGACAGCCGCCCGACCCGATGATCGCCAAAACCGGAATGACGCCTCGCCGTAACATGGCCGAATAATAGCGTGGAACACGCGGGGTTCAATGGGCGGGAATCAGGCCCCGGCGTCGGCCGGCGCCGCGGGCGATCCGAATTCGAAGGGCTCCGCCTCATCGCCGGCGTAGGCCTCGGGGTGGACGATGAGGAGGGCGCGTTTGGCGGCGAGCTGTTCGGCCTCCTTTTTGCTGGCGGCCCATGCGGAGGGGAAGCGGCGGTTGCCGAGTGTGACGCAGACCTCGAAACATTTGCTGTGATCGGGGCCTTGCTCGTCAAGCTGGTCGTATTGCGGAGTCAGGGACAGCACCTTCTGGGCGTAGTGTTGCAGGAGCGATTTGTGATTGCCCTGGTGGGTGGAGCGGTCGGCCTGCTCGATGAAATCGCCGAACTGGGACATGACGAATTCGCGGGCCGGGGCCAGTCCGCCGTCGAGGTAGATCGCGCCCACGGCGGATTCGATGACGGCGGCGCGCAACGAAGGGGGAACCTTGGAATGGTGGTTCAGCCCCTTGCCGAGGATCAGCAGGGGGGTCAGGCCCAGTTGGTCGGCCACTATGGCGCAGGTCTTGCGGGACACGACCAGGGATTTGAGCTTGGTGAGTTCGCCTTCCAGGTACTCGGGGAATCGCCGATATAGGGCGTCGCAGATGATGACGCCGAGAATGGCGTCGCCGAGGAATTCGAGGCGTTCGTTGCTGACCACGCGGGAGTCGGCCACCGATGCGTGGGTCAAGGCCGTCACCAGCAGGTCGCGGTCGTTGAATTGATACCCGATCAGTTCCTGCGCGCGGGCGATGGTTTCAGCCTGTGTCACGGTTCGTGTCCCACAGGCCTATGGCGGAGATCGCATGTCCACACGGAGTGTCGAGGCGATCTTCGCGATAGGCCGGTCTGATGATGTCCACCGCACCACGGTGCGTCCCGCCCGCGGACGATTCACCAAACTTCCACCCTAGTTTAGCGAACTATCGGTGCATTTGGCCAGAAAAATAAATCGAGGTGTCGGATGTCGTCGGGGCGGCGGCGATTTCCGCGGCGTCGCGCCGGGAGTTTTAAGGGTGCGGACGGGGGTTGCGTGGCATCGCGGCAGTTGCTATGTTGCGGGCTTGCCGTCGGGTGTGGCCCGTGGAATCGGTCGTGCGGAGACTGATCGGGTGTCGGTCAGACGGATTGTAGCGATTGTGACGATCAGATGCATTACCCACGACGAAACAGCAGAATCAAGCGGGCACGCAAGCAGGGGTTCCTGGCCCGCATGCGGCGGCCCGGCGGACGGAAGTTGATTAACCGCAAGCGGCGGGTGGGGCGGAAGCGGGTCAACATCGTTTGACGCGACGTCGGGTCACGTTCCGTTTTCATCGGCCCACGATCGCCGTCGCCATCGCGTCACGGCGATGAAGGCGGTCGCGGAGGCAATTCCCGCCAGCCCGAATCGACGTGCGACGCCCTGCGGGGTGCGTACGATTGATGCGTGCATCACGCTCGAAGTCAGGTTGGGTTCCCCATCACCGGCGATCGCGTTGATTCGTTCTACTACCTCGCGGAATTGATCCATCAATGTGTCGCCGAATGCGTGGCGATCGCGTTCGGCGGCTGCGGCGAATTCGCGGCGCAAGCCGTCGGCCGCTTGCGGGACGGCGCTCGCGTAATCGGCGATGGAGGTCAACAGGGCGTCGGTGACCTGGTCGATTTCCCGGCGAAGGGCTTCCCGCCGATCGAGCGACGTCCGCCGAAGTTCGGTCAGATGATTCGAACGACGATCGAGTTCGTCCCGAAGCAACAGCTCGTCAACCTCGACCATCACCTTTCGCGTGCGGTGGGCCAGCCCGGAGGCCGAACGCAGGGCGCCGTCGAGGCGCGGGTTGTTGAGCGGGTCCATGGCCGAAGCCTCGAATTCAAACCGGCGGGCGGCCGATTCGAGGAGATGAAACGCCCGTTTGGCGCGGGAGACGACGTCGCGGTGCTGGGCGGACGACGCGTCGTCAAGGCGACGCAGGGCGTCACGCATGGCATCGAGGAGTTTCGATGCGTGATGGTTGAATTCGGCCAGCAGGTCGTGCAAGCGCGCGTGGGTGTCGATCAACTGCGGAGCAAACGGGTCGATCGACGCCTGACTGAAGCGTGAAAGAGCTTCGGTCCATCGCGCCGAGAGTGTACCGACCCGCTTGCGCAAGTTTCCGGCCGACGATTCCAGATCGCCCAATTCGGAGGTGAACGGGACGGCACCGGGATCGCCGATATCGCCGCCCATTCGCTCGACGGCCGCGACGAGGTCGTCCAGCGGAGCCGAGCTACGCTGCCAGACGTCGAGGATGCAACGCTGTCCGATGGTCAGGTGCATGGTCAGTGCGTCAAGGTCCTGCCGAAGATCATCGCGGGTCGCGTACGCCGCCCGTTTGGCGTCATCCGCGAGGAACACGTCGGCGACGGACTGGGATGCAACGGACTGCAATTCGGCAAGCGCGTGCGATTCGGCGTCACGGAGTGAGACCAGCGTCGCGACGCGGTGATCGATGCGTTCATGTACGCCGTCGAGGACGGAGAGCGGCGGGCGCGTCGCCCGTTCGCCGTTTGTCGCGGGGGGGGCGGCCGGTGGCGCCGATCTGGTGGACCGCCATGCGGCGATGAATGTTCCCATGATTTCGTCGGCTTGATGGCGGCGACCTGCGGAATGCGCGTTGGCGCGATCGAGTTGCGTCTGGAACGCCGCCCACCATAGTGTGAACGAGGTTTCGAGGGCCTGGGGATTCGATGCAGCTAACGCGAGCAACATAGTGCCGCCGGAGTCAGCGTTGGTCAGTTGCCAGTGCCGTGGGCCGATGTCCGGTTGCGAGCACAATACGTCAAGCAGAATGCGGCGCGCGGAGTCCGTTCGGCCCGAAACCGCGATTTCGGCAGTCATCTGGTAGGTGAATGATCCTGCAAGGGCCACCGCGGCGCCGGCGGCCAATGCGGCGGTCGCGGCGCGGGCGCGATTTCGTGGCGGTCGGCGTCGGGGGGCGGCGTTGGCGGCGCCAATTGGATTTGCCGGCGTGGACTGTCGCAGCGTCGTGGCGTTGGGGGCCATCGGGTCGCGAATCTGCGAATCGGCGCTGTTCGTTTTGGTCGGCGGAACCGCGGAAACGGGTCTGCCGGGGCGTGGCAAGTGACTTAAGTTGTGTCGTATCAAGAGGTTACGCTCCAAAACGCGATGCTTGCCGAGGATGGGGATTGTACGGGCGGGGCGGGATGATCACAAGCCGAGTGCTTGTCGCACACAAGTAAGGTTTACTTTATGGGCAGTCCTTTTTGGTTGGTCGTGGAATTTGCCGGTAGACGAATTGACAGGCGAATATCGGTTCCTATACTTGCGGGGCTTCTGGTCCGTCGGGACCGGGAACGTGAACCTAATTCGGCGTTGAGCAGCGACTTGTGGATGAACGGCGCGGCCAGGCACGAACGCGTCGGGCGTCCGCGTCGAACGAGGTCTGCAAGCAGGACGCGGGCAGCGTCGCGCATCTGGATCGTGACCGGTCACCGGTTGAACGGGTGGAGTGGCGTGTTCGGGCGTCGCGACGGCGAGGGCGACGTGCTTCGGCGGGAGCGCCGGTCGTTTTCCGGCGAGGGTCGCCCTACCCAGCGCTGCTGTGGCTCAGTCGGTAGAGCGCGTCCTTGGTAAGGACGAGGTCACGGGTTCAATTCCCGTCAGCAGCTTTGCATGGCGGAGACGGGAGAATTGTCGAGGTCCGGCGGCGAAGGCGTGACGACGGCGCATTGAAACCGATGCGACGGCGGTCGCGGGAACGCGGCGTCGCCGGAGTGGAACGGGCAGAGCAGGGCGCGGGACGATTCTGAGTGGAGGCAAGCATCAGCGATGGCGAAGGATGTATTTTCACGAACAAAATTGCACGTCAACGTCGGCACCATTGGTCACGTGGATCATGGCAAGACGACGCTGACGGCGGCGATCACCACGGTTCAGGCGAAGAAGTTCGGGACGACCAAGGCGATCAGTTATGATCAGGTGGCCAAGGCGTCGGAGGCGCACGGGCGTCGCGACCCGACCAAGATTCTAACGATTGCGACGTCGCACGTGGAGTACGAGACGGAGAAGCGGCACTATGCGCACATCGACTGTCCGGGCCACGCCGACTACGTCAAGAACATGATCACCGGTGCGGCGCAGATGGACGGCGCCGTTTTGGTGGTGTCGGCCGCGGACGGACCGATGCCGCAGACGCGGGAGCACATTCTGTTGGCCCGTCAGGTGAACGTGCCGTTCGTGGTGGTGTTCCTGAATAAGTGCGACTTGGTGGACGACGCGGAGTTGCTGGACCTGGTGGAGTTGGAAGTCCGGGAATTGCTGAGCAAATACGACTTTCCGGGCGACGATACGCCGGTGATCCGCGGGAACGCGCTGGCGGCGTTGAATAATCCGACCGATGCCGCGAAGACCAAGTGCATCGGGGATCTGATGGCGGCGATCGATACGTACATTCCGGACCCCATGCGGGAGACGGACAAACCGTTCCTGATGTCCGTTGAGGACGTCTTCAGCATCAAGGGGCGGGGGACGGTGGCGACGGGGCGTATCGAGCGCGGCGGCGTCAAGGTCGGCGACGAAGTGGAAATCGTCGGTCTGACGGAGCAACCGCGGAAGACGACGGTCACGGGCGTGGAGATGTTCAACAAGCTGCTGGATTCGGGCGTGGCCGGTGACAACGTGGGCTGCCTGTTGCGGGGCGTGGACAAGGAAGAAATCGAGCGCGGGCAGGTGTTGGCCGCCCCGGGCACGATCACGCCGCACACCAAGTTCGAGTCGCAGGTGTACGTGTTGACCAAGGAGGAAGGTGGACGGCACACACCGTTCTTCAACGGGTATCGGCCGCAGTTTTATTTCCGCACGACGGACGTGACGGGTTCGTTGAACCTGGCGGAGGGAGCGGAGATGTGCATGCCGGGCGACAACGTGAAGATGTTGGTGTCGCTGGGCAAGGCCATCGCCATGGAGCAGGGGTTGCGATTCGCGGTGCGGGAGGGCGGTCGAACGGTGGGTTCGGGCGTCGTGGTCAAGGTGGTCGAGTAGCAGGTGTTGCGACGGGATCCGCGGGCTTGGGGCGTAGACGGGCCGCGGCGGATGGAGCATTGACCAATGGCCAAGGCGCTCAAGCGTGAATACGTGTGGTTGCAGTGCACGGAGTGCAACGACCTGAATTATCGCACGACGGTGAACGTTCAGGGCGGGGTTCCGAAGATTCAGTTAAAGAAGTTCTGCCCGCGGACGCGGACGCGGACCGTACACAAGATCAAGCGGAAGTAGGCGCCGAGGATGTGCGGTGGGAAGCGGTGGTGTTCGTAGGAGCGTAGCTCAATTGGCAGAGCACCGGTTTCCAAAACCGGCGGTTGGGGGTTCGATTCCCTCCGCTCCTGTGGAGGGATCGGGCGTCGGAGGGCGGCAGAGAAGTCGGGGGTCCGTCGTCGGCGTTCGGCGACAGGAGGCGTGACAGTCGTGGCGGCGCAAGACGCGGATGAGGGCGACCTGAGGGGGCACGGCGACGTCGCGATGGCGGACGACGAGGCGTCCGGTTCAGGGAGGACGGGACGTAAGGCGATGGCGGACCACGTGGAGAGGGAGTCCGGCGGCGCGCCGGCCGCGCGGCAGGGGCGGTCGTTTTTCGAGCTGTACAAGCCAAGTCAGGGGACGTACACGCGCGCGGGGACGGCGATCGGCGGGGCTATTCTGGTATTAGGAGGTGCGAATTTCCTGTACCAGAATCTGGAAGGTGCGATTGCGAACCCGCAGTGGTCGTTGGCGGTGCAGGTGGGGTTGACGCTGGCGGTGGTGGTGGTGTTCGGGTTGCTGTTGTATTGGGTGGTGGGGGTGAAGCGCGGGCCGTGCGACTTTTTCATCGCGACCGAGGGGGAGATGAAGAAGGTGAGCTGGACGACGCGGAACGAATTGATCGGTTCGACGAAAGTGGTGATCGGGGCGACGTTAATTTTGGGTACGGTGTTGTTTCTGGTGGACTATCTGTTCATCGAGTTTTTCCAGTTGATTCACGTGCTTCACGGCACGCCTTCCTAGATGGTAGAGACGTCGAGCGAAAAACAAGCGGTTGTGTTGTGCGCGCCCGGGATGCACTGGTATGTGCTGCGCGTGGCGTCGAACAAGGAGGACCGGGTCCGCGATACGCTCGAACGGAAGATGAAGATCGAGGGGCTGACCGACCGGGTGGGACGGATTCTGGTTCCGACGGTGAAGGAGCGCAAGGTCCGGGGCGGACAGGTGAAGGTTTCGGAGCGGAAGCTGTATCCCGGATACGTGTTCGTGGAGATGGCCACCGAAGAGGACGGGTCGATTCCGGAAGACGTGTGGTTCGCGATTAAAGAGGCGTCGGGGGTGGGCGATTTCATATCGTCCGCGGGCAAGCCGACGAGCATGCCCGACCATGACGCGGCGGCGATGCTGGCGGCGTGCCAGAAGGGCGACGAAGAACCGACGCTGGCGGACCTGAAGCTGCAAGTGGGCGACGCGGTGAAGATCACGGACGGCAGTTTCGAGAATTTCGAGGGCGAAGTGGTGTCGATCGACAAGCGCCGGGGAATGGTGACGGTCGGTCTGGAAGTGTTCGGGCGAGCGACGCCGGTCGAGGTGGAATACTGGCAGTTGGAAAAGACCTGATGTTCTGTCGCGTTTGCGTTCCTGGGTGGTCGGACCGCGGCGTTGTGTGCGGGTCTGCCGCCCCTCCGGGGCTGTTTCGTCGGCGTGACGGATCCGGGGGCTGACGCCCCCGGCTACTGACTGTCGCCCCTTCGGGGCTACCGGAAGAGCGGGACGTAACGGCGTAGGGGCGCCTGTATCGAAGTCTGCCCGGCGGGAAGCCAATGAGTGGGGCGGCGCGTTTCGCGGAAACGCGGCACGTGGATGCGGTGAGTCACGCGGCATCGAACGGCACGGAAGGTGAGGATCGACGGTGGCGAAGAAAAAAGAATTGACGGCGACGATACGGCTGCAGGCGCCCGGCGGGCAGGCGACGCCGTCGCCGCCCATCGGACCGGCGCTGGGCCAGCACGGCGTGAACATCGGGCAGTTCATCCAGCAGTTCAACGCGGCCACTTCGTCGTTGAACGGGATGCCGGTGACGGTGGTGATTTCGGTCTTTTCCGACCGGTCGTTCACGTACGAGGTCAAGAGCCCGCCGGCCGGGGTGCTGTTACGCGATGCGGTCGGACTGGCGAAGGGCAGCGCCATTCCCAACAAGGAGAAGGTGGGAACCGTGACCATGGCGAAGGTCCGCGAGATCGCGCAGCGAAAGATGGCGGATTTGAACACGACATCGGTGGACGCGGCGGCGCGAATGATCGCGGGTAGTGCGCGATCGATGGGGATTGATATCGTTGACTAGAGGAGCGCACACAAACGGGAAACCGAGTTTCGTCCGCTCTCCGGGCGGTGGTGTTAAGTAAGCCGTCATCCAGGGACTGAAGTCCCTGGCTAAGATCGTGCGCCCTTCGGGCGGAAAGAAATGGGGAATCCGATCCAGGGGCTGAAGCCGCTGGCCAAGACCGTGCGACCTACGAGCTTGGGAAAAAAGCGACGGAGACGGCGGAGCGACGCAGGCGGAGCGACGCAGGCGGAGCGACGCAGGCGGAGCGACGCAGGCGGAGCGACGCAGGCGGAGCGACGCATAGGTGCCTGCCGTTCGGCACGGAGAATCGACTCCCCCACCGCTAGAGCGGTGGGCCACCCAACGGACGCGACGTAGCCTGCGGGGCTGTCGCCCCTCCGGGGCTTTTGGGTGGGGGATGACGGGTCCGGGGGCTGACGCCCCCGGCTATTGACTGTCGCCCCTTCGGGGCTGCCCGAAAAGCGAAGTGTGACAGTCTATTGGGCACCGGCGAAGACAGTGAAGACAGCGAAGACAGCGAAGACAGCGAGGAGCAGCGAGTCATGCGGATCAAGAGCGTTCGGTATCGCAAGCAAGTGGAGATGCTGAAGGACGGGCGCGGGCCGATGCCGGTGGCGCAGGCCGTGGAACGGGTCAAGCAGATGGCTGCGGTGAATGTGGACCGCGGGTACAAGAACGGCAAACGTCGAAAGGGTGCGGACCAGACGGTGGACCTGGTGATGAGCCTGGGGATTGATCCGAAGCAGGCCGATCAGATGCTGCGCGGTGCGTTAATGCTGCCCAAGGGCACGGGTAAGACGCAGCGGGTCATCGCGTTCTGCGACGCATCGATGGTGGCGGCGGCCAAGGCGGCGGGTGCGGTGGAGGCGGGGGCTGACGAACTGATCGACCGCGTGACCAAGGGGTGGATGGATTTCGACGTTGCGGTGGCCCATCCGCAGTTGATGGGGAAGGTGGGCAAGCTGGGGCGGGTGCTGGGACCGTCGGGCAAGATGCCGTCTCCGAAGTCGGGGACGGTGACGGCGGACGTGGTCAAGGCGGTGAAAGAGTATTCGGCCGGCAAGGTGGAGTTTCGTAACGATGCGGGCGGAAACATTCACATGCCGGTGGGGCGGGTGAGTTTCGCGGCGGGCGATCTGTGCGAGAACATCGACGCGGTGATTTCGCACATACTGCGGATCCGGCCGGGGACGGCGAAGGGTCAGTTTGTGCGTTGTGCGTGCCTGTCGGCGACGTACACGCCGTCGGTGTTGTTGGAAACGGGTTGATGAGGGCAGGGACGGAGGGACTAAGGGACCGAGGGACGGAGGGAAAGGCGAAACGTCGAAATGCGAAAGGCGAAATGGGGAGGGACGGAGGCGGATAGGGACGGCGGGGCGCTGTTTCGGGTGAGATTGGAACTATGAGTAAGACCATCAAATCGATGATGAGCGAGTCGTTGAGCAGCCGTTACGCCGGGATCGCCGAGGCGGGCGTGGTGAATGTGATGGGATTGAACGTCGCGGAGACGATCAAGTTCCGGCGGGAGGTTGCGTCCAAGCAGATGCGCGTCAACGTGGTGAAGAACAGCGTGGCGCGGCGGGCATTTGCCGGGGGTCCGCTGGAGGCGTTGGGCCGGTCGCTGGAGGGGCCGTGCGCGCTGGTGACGGGCGGCAAGTCGGTGATCGACGTGGCCCGGGAGATGACGGCGCTGGCCAAGAAGTATCCGAAGGTGGAATTGAAGTTCGGATTGCTGGCGGGGGAGCGCGAGGTGATGGCGCTGAGCGATATCGCGAAGTTGAAATCGCTGGGCGAATTGAAGAGCGATATTTCGATGTTGATCGGATCGACCGGTCGGCGGTTGGCGGGTTGCGTGGCGGGACCGCAGAGCCGTCTGGCGGGTTGCATCAAGGCGATTGCGGACAAGGAAGCGGCGTGACGCGGTTGGGGCGGGCATGGCGACTGACGTTTGGGCCATGCGATTCGATGGATGAAGCACATTCCGGTGGATGATCGAGTGGTTCGCGTCGAGCGAATGAAATGACGCCGCGTGGGCGTCGCCTGTCGGTCAGGCCGGTTACAAGTTTGAGGAGACGAGGGTCATGGCAGAGGCACCGGCAAAGGAATTCAGCACGGAAATCAAGTCGTTGGCCGAGAAGATCGTGGGGCTGACGATCAAAGATGCGCAATCGCTGGTGGATTGCCTGAAAGACGTTCACGGCATCGAACCGGCGAGCGGCGGGGTGATGATGGGCGGGATGATGGCCGGCGGCGGCGAGGCGCCCAAGGTCGAGGAAAAGACGTCGTTCGACGTGGTGCTGGTGGCCGCGGGCGACAAGAAGATTCAGGTAATCAAGGTGGTTCGTGCGGCGACGGCGTTGGGGTTGAAGGAGGCGAAGGACCTGGTGGATGGAGCGCCCAAGACGGTTAAAGAAGGTCTTTCGAAAGAGGACGCCGACAAGCTGAAGAAGGAGCTGGAGGAGTCGGGGGCGGCGGTGGAGATCCGGTAGGGCGGCGGCCGGGATGAAGAGATGAAGGAAGAGTTCACCGCAGAGGCGCGGAGAGCGCGGAGAGAAGTGGCGGAGCGATTTGACGGGTGAGAAAACCGTGCAAAGGGTGAGAAGAGGGCGAGGGTTGGGGCGGTGACGGCCGGCGTGATTTGCCCGGTACAATGCCGGCGAGCTGGTGCGGGCAGGGAATCGAGAAGTGCGCCGGTTCGAGGCGGCGCCGTCGTTCGGGCGTGCGAATGGCGGCGTAGTTCGAATCCGTAGATCAGCAGGCGAGGGTGGGCCGCGGCCGGCGACGCGGTGACCCGGTATGTCGATCGCGCCGTCGGGCGGGACCGACCGATTGATCGTGAGCGGGCTGCGTCGTTTTTGCGACGGGCTTGCCCGGGGATGATCGGTCAGACAGATAGCCCCGGCGTCGGAATGAAGTCCCCGAGGTTTTTTCAAGAGGGCGAGGAGAGTCCGCGCGTGCTGCGGGCGATTCTTTGCGCGCATGGCGGAGCCGCCGTGCCGGTCAAGAGTTCGGAAGGGACGATGCCGTATGGGTAAGCCGCCGACGATCCGAAGTTTCGCGAAGCTGGGCGATGCGCGTCCGATTCCGGATCTGATCGAGATCCAGATGAAGTCGTACGAGCGGTTCCTGCAACAGGACGGTGAACCGACGCAGCGGGCGGTTCAGGGATTCGAGGCGTTGCTGCGGGAGGTGTTTCCGATCGAGAGCTACGACGGGAACATGTCGCTGCACTACGTCAGCTACGAACTGGGCAAGCCGCGTTACACGCCGGACGAATGCCGCCAATTACGGCTGACGTTTGGGATGCCGTTCCGCATCCGTGTGCGGCTGATCCGCAAGGATACGGATGAGATTCACGAGGATTTGATCTATTTCGGCGAGTTGCCGGTGATGATCGGCGGCGGCGAGTTCATCATCAACGGGGCGGAACGGGTGATCGTGTCGCAGTTGCACCGCTCGCCGGGCGTGGATTTCGTGAAAGAGCAGGCGGAGGGGGACCGGGCGTTCCACAGTTGCCGGATCATCCCGGAGCGGGGGAGCTGGATCGAAGTCAACGTGACCAAGAAGGACATGCTGGCGGTGCGGATCGACCAGTCGAGCAAGATCGCGGCGACGTCGTTCATCCGGGCGATGGACGAGAAGTATTCCACGGACGAGGCGGTGCTGAAGGAGTTCTACAAGACCAAGACGGTGAAGGCGGCGCAGCTGAAGCCGGAAATGTACAGCGTTACGACGCTGATGGACGAAGGCACGGACGAGGAGCTGGTGAAGGCGGGTTGCCAACTGGGCGACGCGGTGGCGCGGATTCAGGAGGCGGGGTTCAAGCAGATTCAGGTGATCGACGAGGTGAGCGATCCGCTGATCCTGAACACGCTGGCGGACGATGGGACGCGTTCGCACGAGGAAGCGCTGGTGCGGATTTACGGCCGGTTGCGGCCGGGGAATCCGCCGCAACTGGACAAGGCGCGCAAGCTGTTTCAGGAGAAGTTTTTCGACGAGAACCGCTACCGGCTGGGAAAGGTGGGGCGGTTCCGGATGAACCGAAAGCTGAACCACGGGGTTAACGATACGGTGATGACGTTGCAGGCCGCCGACGTGATCGCGTGCGTTAAGTATTTGCTGCTGTTGCGTACCGGGGAGTCGAGGTTTGAGATCGACGATATCGATCATCTGGGGAACCGGCGGTTGCGGACCATCGATGAGTTGGCGGCGGACGAGATTCGCAAGGGGTTTCTGAAACTGCGGCGGACGGTTCAGGAGCGGATGAGCCTGAAGGATCCGGAACAGATCGGGCGGATCGCGGAGCTGGTGAACACCAAGTCGGTGAGTTCGGCGATCGAGTTCTTTTTCGGGCGGAGCGAGCTGTCGCAGGTGGTGGACCAGACCAATCCGCTGTCGCAGTTGACGCACGAGCGGCGTTTGTCGGCGCTGGGGCCGGGCGGGTTGAACCGCAAGCGGGCGGGTTTCGAAGTCCGCGACGTGCACATCAGCCATTACGGACGGATCTGCCCGATCGAGACCCCGGAAGGGACCAACATCGGCCTGATCGCGTCGTTGGCCATCTACAGCGGGGTGGATGATTACGGGTTCCTGGTGACGCCGTACCGCAAGGTGATGGAACGGAGCGGGAAGGTGTCGTCGGACATCGTGTTTTTGCGTGCGGACGAGGAGATGCGTCACACGTTGGCACCGCCGGAATCGATCAACCCGGTGGACGGGCAGTTGCGCGAGGGACTGCACGTGGTGCGGGCGCACGGGGAGTTGCGGCAGGTTCCGGCAGGCGACGTGGACTACGTGGACATGTCGCCGAAGCAAACGGTGGGGGTGTCGGCGGCGCTGATTCCGTTTCTGGAACACGACGACGCGAACCGGGCGTTGATGGGATCGAACATGCAGCGGCAGGCGGTGCCGTTGCTGCGGGTGGAGCCGCCGGTGGTGGCGACGGGGGTGGAACGGGCGGTGGCCGAGAACAGCGGGATGCTGGTCCGGTCGCGGAAGACGGGGACGGTGACGTGGGTCGACGCGTTGCGGATCGTGATCGACGACACGGACGAATATGTGTTGCGGAAGTTCCAGGGGCTGAACGAGCGGACGTGCCTGAATCAACGTCCGATCGTGCGGCCCGGGCAGCGGGTGGAGAAGGGGGAGATCATCGCGGACGGACCGGCGACGTTGCACGGCGAGTTGGCGCTGGGGCGGAATGTGCTGGTCGCGTTCATGACGTTCGACGGCTACAACTTCGAGGATGCGATTCTGATCAGCGAACGGCTGGTGAAGGAGGATGTGTTCACCAGCATTCACATCGACGAATACGACGTGGAGATCCGCGAGACCAAGCTGGGGCGGGAGGAATTCACGAACGACATTCCCAACGTAAGCGAGAAAGCGCTGGGGCGGCTGGACGAGCACGGCGTCATCCGAGTGGGGACGGTGGTTCGGGCGGGCGACATTCTGGTGGGCAAGGTCAGCCCGAAGTCCAAGAGCGAGTTGAGCCCGGAAGAGAAGCTGCTGCACGCGATTTTCGGCCGGGCGGGGGAGGACGTGAAGAACGACTCGCTGGAACTGCCGGCGGGCGAGGAAGGGATCGTGATCGACACGCGTCGGTTCAGCCGGCGGGTGAACATGAACGAGGAGCAGAAGCGGCAGTTGGGCGTGGAGATCGAGGCGTACCGCAAGACGATCAACGCGCAGATCACGACGTCGTTCAAGACGATGTGCCGGGACATCGCGACGGCGGCGGGGGGCGAGATGGTGGACCCGTCGACGCGGCAGATCGTGGGCAAGAGCGACGTCGACGAAGTGATCATGGAGCAGATCGACAGTCTGAAAGCGCAAATCGAGGGCGGAGAATTGCGCTGGATCAAGCCGGCGACGGCGCGTCCGAAAGCGCAAGAGGTGGTGAACCGGTTTTGGCCGCGGATCACGGATCTGATCGAAGAACGGGAGCGGAAGGTCGCGCAGTTCAAGCGCGGTGACGAATTGCCGTCGGGCGTGCTGGAGATGGTGAAGGTGTACGTGGCGACGAAGCGGTCGTTGTCGGTGGGCGACAAGATGGCCGGGCGTCACGGAAACAAGGGCGTGATCGCGAAGATTCTGCCGCAGGAGGACATGCCGTTCCTGGCGGATGGGACGCCGGTGGACATCGTGTTGAATCCGCTGGGCGTGCCGTCGCGTATGAACGTGGGCCAGATTTTGGAGACGCATCTGGGATGGGCGGCCAAGATTCTGGGATTTCAGGCGGTGACGCCGGTGTTCGATGGAGCGAAGGAACCGGAGATTCACGCGGCGCTGGAGGAAGCCAACGCGCGCGTGGAAAGCCTGCAGAAGGACGCGGGGACGTTGGGGGCGCGGAACGGGGAGTGGCGCATTCTGACGCACATGCCGCCGGGGGGGAAGATTCCGGTGTACGACGGGCGATCGGGCGAGCCGTTCGATCAGCTGGTGACGGTGGGCTACATCTACATGATGAAGCTGCACCATCTGGTGGATGACAAGATTCATGCCCGGGCGACGGGTCCGTACAGCTTGATCACGCAGCAGCCGCTGGGAGGCAAGGCGCGGACGGGCGGACAGCGGTTCGGGGAGATGGAGGTGTGGGGTCTGGAAGCGTATGGCGCAGCCCACATTCTTCAGGAGCTGTTGACGGTCAAGAGCGACGACGTGGAGGGCCGCACGAAGTTGTACGAGTCGATGGTCAAGGGGACGAACACGCTGGAGGCGGGGACGCCGGTGTCGTTCGACGTGCTGTGCAATGAGATCCGCGGGTTGGGGTTGAACATCCAGCTCGAGAAGCGGCGGGTGGTGGGGTGACCGAAATGCCGGACGAACGACTGACGACGGCTTGGCGGGACATGGCCCAGGACAACTGCGCGACTGCAGGGGCACTGTATGGAATTCCCGGCCGGCACGACGTTGATCGCGAGCACCTGCGGAGTGTCGTCAGTCGTGCGTATTACGCTGCGTACGCCATGATCCACGCGCGATTGCTGGAGTCGGGAGTGACGCCGCCTTCGCGAGGGAACTTCAGTCACGCCAAGCTGCCGGTCGTTCTTTATCACAGCCTGGAAGGAGACCTTGGCGGTGCGATCGCGGCGACGTTGTGGCACGTGGTCGACACACTGTACAAGTTGCGTCTGGTGGCTGATTACGACCCCCTCGCAGTCGTGGACGATGGCGATGCGCGGATGTGTCTTGCGCACAAGAGTAGAGTGTTCAAGGAACTGAAGAGGTGTTGAAGGTGGGCGTTGCGGCCAATACGAAGATCGTCCGAATGATCGCGACGTTGCGGGAGCTCTTGAAAAAGCAGTCCCAAAACGGGGTGACATTGAGTGTGGCCGACGACGGGTATGTCGATGAGGGAAGCTGGATTTACCTGATTGTGAAGCCCGACAAGCCGGGGATTCGCGCATACGAGTACGTGGAACGGCTCAACGATCTCGAGGCGGAATTGCGCACGATGGTGGGCGACAATAACTTGACGGTGGTCCCGGCAGTGCCGGATTGATGTGTTGATTCGCGTGAGGGGATCGTGCCAATGAGCGAGATTCGATACGAGACGATTGACGACGCGGGCGAGATCGACGTGGCCGAGGTGATGGCGTTTTACCGCCGGCAGGGGCATCGGGCGCCGTCGTCGCCGGGACGACTGCGCGAGATGCTGAGGGGCAGTTGCTGCGTGGTGACGGCCCGGGACGGCGAGCGGTTGGTGGGGTTCGCGCGGGGGGTGACGGACGGGGTGAACGGGCAGCTGGCGGAGTGCAAGCTGGACCAGGCGTTTCAGGGTCCAGGGGCGGTGACGCGAACGGCGGGGCGGATCGAGCACGATACGTCGGGGATCGCGCGGGAGATGGCATCGCGGGTGATCGACGGGATGCGGGCGCGAGGCGTGGAGATGATACACGTGCTGGCGTACGGGACGGAAGTGGATTTCTGCGAGGAGATGGGATTCAAGCGCGTGGGCGGAATGGTCGCGCTGCAAATGGAAGTGGAATCGCGGGTGCGTGAGACGGCGCCGGTTGGGTAGGGGACCGACGAGACGGATGGCAACGTGGCAGGATATTTCACGGGAGAACTGGGAGGCGGCGAAGCTCGCGCGCGACCGCCGTTTCTGGCGCAGTTGTCAGAGTCGTTGCTACTACGCCATCTTTTCGGCGGTGACGCACCGCTTGTGCGAGAAACGTGCCGCGTTCGGCGGCGGATTTGAGACGCCGAGGCATCAGGAACTTCGCGGGTTGCTCAAGAAATGCCTGGTCGGAGAGTTGAATCCTCGCGCGATTGGCGAAATCGTGTCGGCTGTTCATCGCGTCTACATGAGTCGAATTGACGCGGACTATCGCGTCGGTGCGTTCGTTGATGAGCGGACCGCCCGGAACGCGTTGCGTGACGGACACGGTATTTGCCGAGTTCTGGGGGTGTTCGATGACGCCGGTTAGCGATCAGAGCCGTGTTGACGAGATAGTGCGACTGGTCGAACAGTACCTAAGCCCGCACCAGCCGAAGGACGGCAGCTTCAAGCTAACGGTTATTCGCGGCGGCATTCAAGAGGAAGACGACTGGGTTTACGTCACGGTCCGTCCGGAACCCGAGTCGGTGCGCACGTATGACTACTATGGGCGGTTGGCTGAAGCGGAATCGGATTTGGAAGAGAAGGAATCGGTGAAAGTCCTTCTTGTACCCGCAATACCGGGCTGAGTTTATCGCGAACAGCAGACGCCGGCGTCCATCGTGACGGGGTTCGGCGTCAGGAAGGAACCCAATGCTGGGCAATATCTACGATCGGATCAACGACTACGGGAACGTGCGGATTTCGCTGGCGTCGCCGAACGACATACGGGCGTGGTCGTTCGGGGAGGTCAAGAAACCGGAGACGATCAACTACCGCACGTACCGGGCCGAGAAGGACGGTCTGTTCTGCGAGCGTATTTTCGGTCCGGAGCGGGACTGGGAATGCGCGTGCGGGAAGTTCAAGGGGACCAAGCACAAGGGAATCATCTGCGATCGTTGCGGGGTGAAGGTGACGCATTCGCGCGTTCGGCGCAAGCGGATGGGGCACATCAACCTGGCGGCGCCGGTGGTGCACATCTGGTTTTTCAAGGCCATGCCGTCGCGGCTGGGCAACCTGTTGGGGATGAAGACGGCGGATTTGGAGAAGGTGGTCTATTTCCAGGATTACCTGGTGGTGGATCCGGGGGAGACGCCGCTGAAGAAGTGCCAGTTGCTAACCGAGGAGGACTATCGCGCGGCGCAGGACAAGTACGGTTCGGGTTTCACGGCCATGATGGGGGCGGAGGCGGTCAAGGAACTGCTGGTTCACATTGGTCTGGACGGTTTGGCGGTCGATTTGCGGGAGGGTCTGACGAAGACCAACAGCCAGCAGAAGATCAAGGAGTTAACCAAGCGGCTGAAAGTGGTGGAGGCGCTGCGCAACTCGGCGAACGAGCCGGAGTGGATGGTGATGGACGTCATTCCGGTGATTCCGCCGGACCTGCGGCCGCTGGTGCTGCTGGATAGCGGCAACTTCGCGACGAGCGATTTGAACGATCTGTACCGGCGGATCATCAACCGGAACAACCGGTTGAAAAAGCTAGTGGACCTGAACGCGCCGGAAGTGATCATCCAGAACGAGAAGCGGATGTTGCAGCAGGCGGTGGACGCGCTGTTCGACAACGGGCGGTGCCGACGGCCGGTGCTGGGGTCGAGCAATCGGCCGTTGAAGTCGTTGACGGACATGATCAAGGGCAAGCAGGGTCGGTTCCGTGAGAACCTGCTGGGCAAGCGGGTGGACTATTCGGCGCGGTCGGTGATCGTGGTGGGTCCGGAATTGAAGCTGAACCAGTGCGGTCTGCCGAAGATGATCGCGTTGGAGCTGTTCCAGCCGTTCATCATCCGCAAGCTGAAGGAGCGCGGGCTGGCGGACACGATCAAGAGCGCGAAGAAGATGCTGGAACGGCGGGACCAGGAGATCTGGGACATTCTGGAGGAGGTCATTCACAACCATCCGGTGCTGTTGAACCGGGCGCCGACGCTGCACCGGATGAGCGTTCAGGGGTTCCAGCCGATTCTGGTGGAGGGCAACGCGATCCGCATCCATCCGCTGGTGTGCAAAGGGTTCAACGCGGATTTCGACGGCGACCAGATGGCCGTGCACCTGCCGTTGTCGATCGAGGCGCAGGCGGAGGCGCACGTGCTGCTGATGTCGACGAACAACATTTTCAGTCCGGCGAACGGGACGCCGGTGATGTCGCCGTCGCAGGACATCGTGCTGGGAATTTTCTACCTGACGACCGATCACGTGTCGCCCAAGAAGGAAGCGAAGGAGTGCCAGGCGTTTTCGACGCCGACGGAGGCGATGTACGCGTACGACATGGGGGTGATCGACATCCATGAGCGGATCCGCGTGCGCATCGGTCAGGAGACGATGATCGAGGGGCAGAAGGAAGGTCCCAAGGCGGTGCCGGCCAATCGGCTGGTGCTGACGACGGTGGGGCGGCTGATTTTCAACGACATCCTGCCGAGGGGGATGAGTTACTACAACTACTCGTTGTCGCAGAAGGGGGCTTCGCGGGTGATCGCCGACTGTTACCAGTCGCTGGGGCGTGGGGCGACCATCCGACTGTTGGACGACATCAAGGCGACGGGGTTCCGGTGGAGCACGCTGGCGGGGTTGTCGTTCGGCGTTACGGACATGCGCGTGCCGGCGGCGAAGCAGTCGATCATCGACGCGGCGCAGAAGCGCGTGGACCGGATTGAGAAGGACACCCAGAACGGGGCGCTGACGCCCATGGAGCGTTACAACCAGTTGATCGACGTCTGGATCCACGCGCGGGAGCTGGTGACGGCGGAGATGATGACGGAGCTGCGGCTGGATCATCGGTTTGCGGACGGGAGTTACGCCAAACCCGGGGAGCGGGGGGCGAAACCGTTCCTGAATCCGATTTTCCTGATGACGGAATCCGGGGCGCGGGGCAGCGTGGATCAGATCCGGCAGCTTAGCGGGATGCGGGCGCTGATGGCCAAGCCGTCGGGCGAGATCATCGAGACGCCGATCACCGCGAATTTCCGGGAAGGGCTGACGGTGTTGCAGTATTTCAGCTCGACGCACGGGGCGCGGAAGGGGCTGGCGGACACGGCGTTGAAGACGGCGGATTCGGGGTATCTGACGCGGAAGCTGGCGGACGTGGCCCAGAACGTGATCATCAACAACATCGACTGCGGCACGATCAAGGGGATGACCAAGGGGGCGACGTACAAGGGCGAGGAAGTGGACATTCCATTGCGGGAGATGATCATCGGTCGGACGGCGCGGGACACGATCCGCAACCCGGTGACGGACGAGGTCATCATCAAGGAGAACGAGGTACTGAGCCCGAAGGCGGCGGCGGCGATCGAGGAGCTGGGTCTGGACATGATTCGGGTGCGGAGTCCGCTGACCTGCGAGAACCCGCTGGGTTTGTGCGCGCGGTGTTACGGGTGGGACATGTCCACGAGCCAGCAGGTGGAGGAGGGAATGGCCGTCGGCATCATCGCGGCGCAGTCGATCGGGGAGCCGGGCACGCAGTTGACGATGCGTACGTTTCATACGGGGGGCGTGGCGTCGCACTCGGTGGTGGACAATCAGATCGTGGCGCCGCAGGGGGGCGTGATTTCGTACCTGGATGCGCGGTTCGCCGTGGAAGTTCCGGCGACCGAAGATCGGCCGAAGCGCACGGTGGCGATCAAGCACAACGGCGAGATCGCGATTCACGACGACAAGGGACGGGAGTTGGAGCGATTCAAGATTCCGTACGGGTCGGAAGTGCTGGTCAAGCACGGCCAGAAGGTGACCAAGGCGCTGCCGCTGGTGATGTGGGATCCGCACCTGACGCCGATTTTGGCGGAGGTGGGCGGTTTCGTGCGGTTCCAGGACATTCTGGAGGGCGAGACGGTGCGCTTGGAAGCGGACCGGAAGGATTCCCGGTACGTGGTGATCGAGCACAAGGGCGAGAAGCACCCGCAGGTGGTGATTGAGGACAAGGACGGTCACGTGCTCGATTATCATTACCTGCCGGCCAAGGCGCGCATCGAAGTGGGTGAAGGGCAGGAAGTCCATCCGGGCATGTTGATGGCCCGCCAGCCGCGGGCGATGACCGGCACGCAGGATATCACCGGCGGGCTGCCGCGGGTGACGGAGATTTTCGAGGCAAGGAAACCGAAAGACCCGGCGGTGATGGCGGAGATTTCGGGCGGGGTTCAGATCCGTCCGGACAAGCGGCGGGGCAAGATGACCATCATCGTGACGAACGAGAGCGGATTGGAAGTCGAGCACCATGTGCCGCAGGACCGGCAGTTGCTGGTGCATGCCGGCGACCGGGTGGAGGCCGGCGATCAGTTGATCGACGGGCCGCTGGTGCCGCATGACATTCTGCGGATCAAGGGCGAGGAGGCGTTGCAACAGTATTTGATCGGCGGAGTGGATTCGGTGTACCGGTCGCAGAACGTGACCATCAACCACAAACACGTGGAGGTGATCATCGGTCAGATGATGCGCAAGGTGCGCGTGGATCAGACGGGGGATGCGGGATTCCTGCCCGGCGACGTGCTGGACCGGTTCAAGTTCGCGGCCGAAAACGAACGGTTGTCCAAGAGCGTTAAGATCAGCGATGCGGGGGATACGACCGTCAAGGCCGGACAGATCGTGCTGAAGGCGGAACTGACGGAGATCAACGAGAAGGCGGAAACCGAGGGCGGCGAACCGGCGCGGGGCAAGAAGCCCAAGCTGGCGACCGCGTCGACGGTGTTGCTGGGAATTACGAAAGCGAGTCTGCAGAGCGAGTCGTTTATTTCAGCGGCGTCGTTCCAGGAAACGACCAAGGTGTTGACCGAGGCGGCGATTTCGAGCGCCAACGATGAGTTGATCGGTTTGAAGGAAAACGTGATCCTAGGGCATCTGATTCCGGCCGGGACGGCGTTCAAGCCGCATCTGAACATCGGCATCCGTCTGCTGGGCGAGCCGATTCCAGTGGCCGAAGATGCTCCCGCCGGAGGGGCGGAGGCGCTGGCGGCGATGTCCCGTGCCCGATCCGGCGACGGTGGTTCGTGGGGATTGGATTTGGCGGGCGGCGGGGCCGTGGATGCCATGACGGCATCCGAATTGCAGGCGGCGAAGCTGGGGACCGCGCCCGGGACGGCCGTGGCGACACGGCCGGACGAATCTGATGCGGCCGTCGAGGACTGACGAGTCGTCCGCATCTGGACGGGCGCGTGGTCTGGCGGACGTCCGGATCGGTCGCTATAGTGGCCGGGCTTCGGACGATGGTCGCCGATGGGTGCAGCCCGCCGGCGGGGTTTGCGGCGCGAGGGCGTCGCGGGGAGTGGTTTTTGCCGTTAAGGTGATGCGAATATGCCGACGACGAATCAGTTGGTGCGCTTGGGGCGGACGCTCGTAGCGAAGAAATCGAAGGTGCGGGATTTGAACAGTTGCCCGCAGCGGCGCGGGGTCTGCCTGCTGGTGAAGACGCAGACGCCGAAGAAGCCGAACTCGGCGCTGCGGAAAGTGGCGCGGGTGCGCTTGACCAATGGCAAGGAGATCACCGCGTACATCGGCGGCATCGATCACAACCTGCAGGAGCACTCGATCGTGCTGGTTCGAGGCGGTCGTGTTCGTGATCTGCCGGGCGTCCGGTATCATATCGTCCGTGGTACGCTGGATTGTTCGGGCGTGGAGGGAGATAAGGACAATAGGCCGCGGAACCAGGGTCGAAGCAAGTACGGGGTGAAGCGGCGGAAGAAATAGCATTATGGGGATTGCCCGCGCAAACTCGATTTCGTGTCGATCGCCGGTGATTTCGCCGTCGATAGTTCGGCTGGCGGCGGTATTTGGTTTCGCGGCGTTGACGGCGCTGGCGGCGCAGGTGCGCGTGCCGTTGCCGGGGACGACGGTGCCGATGACGTTGCAGACGCTGGCGGTGCTGCTGACGGGGTTCGCGCTGCCCCCGGGGGCGGCGATGGCGTCGATGGTCGTCTATCTGGTTTCGGGGATGGCCGGGTTGCCGGTGTTCGCGGGCGGAGTCGGGACGGTGGCGATTGGCGGAGTGACGTGGGGTTATCTGGTGGGATTCGTGCCCGCCGCCGGTTTGGTATCGCTGGTTCGGGCGCGCGGGACGTCGAGCGTTCGGTTGTCGGCGGCCGGGGCGCTGGGCACGGTTGTTGTTCTCGCGTCGGGTGTGGCGTGGCAGGTGGGTTTGTCGGGTTCATGGGAGGCGACGGTGGCCCGCGGGGTCGTGCCGTTCCTGCCGGACGCGGTCGTTAAATTGGCGTTGGCGGTCGTGTTGGCCAAGGCGTGTGCCGGCGCGGCTCGGCGAACTGCCGCGGCTGCGGTGGAGTCGTAACAGGCAGAGGCAGTCCGCCGATGGCGTTTTGACCGGCGGCCAAAGATGGGGATCAGTCAGCGATGGGGTTCAAGCATTTCACACGGTCGGCGGAGCAGTTAATTCCGGACGCGCGTTACGGCAGCAAGGTGGTGAGCAAGTTCATCAACTGCCTGATGTGGGACGGCAAGAAGAGCACGGCGTCGCGCGTTTTTTACGACGCGATGGAGATCGTGGCGAAGAAAGTGACCGATGCGCCGCCGCTGGAGATATTTGAGACGGCGGTCAACCGGGTGAAACCGAACATTCAGGTCCGCTCGCGACGCGTGGGCGGTTCGAACTACCAAGTGCCGATGGCGGTCAACAAAAAGCGTCAGCAGTCGCTGGCGATCCGTTGGATGATCGACGCAGTGCGAGCCCAATCGGGGAAGGCGTCGTCGCATTTTTTGGCGAAGGAAATCATGGACGCCTATCGCGGTGAAGGGACGGCGATGAACACGCGAGAAAACGTGCATCGCATGGCCGACGCCAACAAGGCGTTTTCGCATTTTGCGTGGTAGCGCGTCGCCCGCCGTGGAGTTTGAACCGAACCGCCAGCGCCATCGCCGCAACCCGTCGAGCGAGCATCACGCACCCGCGCTTGGCAGCGCGGTAGCACCGCCGTAGTGTTATCCGGGCTGATGAGTCAAGAACGGCCGAGGGCCGCGTCGTGCGATCGTGCGCCGCGGGACCGCATCTGGCGCGCCGACCGTCTGGTCGTTGATGCCGGCGAGCGTGGATTCGTCGACGGGCGTCATGGACATGGTTTTGCCGGTGGCGGGGTGTGTGCGATGAGCGACGATTTATCCATTGTTCGGAACATTGGGATCGCGGCGCACATCGACGCGGGCAAGACGACGACGACGGAACGCATCCTGTACTACACCGGCCGCGTCCACCGCATGGGTGACGTGGACGACGGCACCACGACCACTGATTTCGACGCGCAAGAGCAGGCCCGGGGCATCACGATTTATTCGGCCGCGGTCACGTGTCCGTGGAAGGGGCACACCATTCATCTGATCGACACGCCGGGTCACGTGGATTTCACCGCGGAGGTGGAACGGTCGTTGCGGGTACTGGACGGAATGATGGCGGTGTTTGACGCGAAGGAGGGGGTGGAGGCGCAGAGCGAGACGGTGTGGCGGCAGGCGGTGAAGTACGGCGTGCCGCGGCTGTGCGTCATCAACAAGATGGACAAGGTGGGGGCGGATTTTTTTCAATCGGTGGAGTCGATTCGGGAGCGGCTGGCGGCGAACCCCGTGCCCGTGCAGATTCCGATCGGGGCGGAGGGAAATTTCGACGGACTGATCGATCTGGTGACGATGCGGGCGGTCTATTTTGTGGAGGAGGGGCAGGGCGCGCGGATCGAGGAACGCGACATTCCCGACGCGATGTCGGCGGAAGCGAAGTATCACCGGCACATTCTGGAGGAGCGGGTGGCCGAGACGTGCGAGACGCTGATGGACAAGTACGTCCACGAACAGTTGATCGGAGTGGAGGAGCTGAATCGCGGGATACGGAGCGCGACGATCGCGAATGCGTTGCAACCCGTGTTGTGCGCGTCGGCGCTTCGCTACAAGGGCGTTCCGCGGTTGCTGGATGCAATTTGCGACTATTTGCCGTCGCCGCTAGATGTGCCGCCGATCCGGGCCAAGGCGGCCGGTCATCCGGAAAAAACGGTGGAGGTGAAGCCCGATCCCGATGAGCCGCTGGCGGCGTTGCTGTTCAAGATCGTGGCGGAGAAGCCGGTGGACCTGTGTTATCTGCGGTTGTACAGCGGGCGGTTGCAGAGCGGGACGCGGGTGTTGAACACGGCGACGGGAAAAAAGGAGAACATCAGCCGGTTGTTTCGGGTGTTCGCCAAGCGCCGGGAGCCGCTGGACGAGGCGGTGGCGGGGGACATCGTGGCCGTGGTGGGGTTGAAGGATGCGTTGACGGGGCACACGTTGTGCGACCCGCGCCGGCCGGTGCTGCTGGAGTCGATCCAGTTCCCGCCGACGGTGATCAGCCGGTCGATCGAGCCGAAGTCGTCGCGGGACCGGGACAAGCTGCTGGAGTCGCTGGCGGCGTTGCGGCGGCAGGACCCGACATTCGACGCGAAGATCAACGAGGAGACGGGCGAAACGCTGATTTCGGGCATGGGGGAGTTGCACCTCGACGTGATCGTCCATCGCCTGCAAAGCGAGATGAACTTGGCGGTAAACGTCGGGCAGCCGCGGGTGTCGTTCCGGGAAACGATCACGCGGGCTGGGGAAGCCGACGGGCAATTCAATCGTCAGATCGCCGGCCGGACGCATTTCGCGAGGCTGCGATTGCGGTTGGAGCCGAAGGTGGTGGCGGGGGTCGAATCCGGGGAATTCGTGAATTCGTTGCCGGGCGACACGCCGTTGCCGCCGGAGTTCATCAAGGCGGTTGAAGAGGGCGTTCAGGAGGCGGCGTTGAGCGGCATCGTACAAGGCTGCCGGGTTATCAATTGGCGGGCGACGTTGATAGCAGCGCAGTCGCACGAGACGGACAGTTCGGAGATGGCGTTTGGGAATGCGGGGCGAATGGCGTTCGAGGCGGCGATGCGCGCGGCCGACGCTGTCCTGTTGGAACCGATCATGCGTGTGGAGGTGGTGACGCCGGATGAGTATTTCGGGGCGGTGAACGGCGATTTGAATGGGCGAAGGGCGACGGTGACGGGAACGGATGTGCGCGGCTCATTTCGGTTGATTCACGCGGATGCGCCGCTGCGTTCGATGTTTGGGTACACGACGGCATTGCGGAGTTTGAGCCAGGGGCGGGCGAGTGCGAGCATGGAGATGTCGCATTTTGCGGCGGCGCCGGAAGGAAGAGGGGGTTGATCGAGTGGGATTTCGCGTGAAACCGAGCAGGCAGCGATAATTTATATTGTGCATTGAAAATGCAGCGATCCCGAGTCAAGTGAAATGCACGTGAAAACAAGAAAAAGGTCTGTTGACAACGCCGGGAACGCGACTATTCTTGCCGGACTAATCGTCGGTTGACGATTCGACCCGAAAGTGACCACGACGAATGTCGGCCGCACAGCGTATACGCATACGGATGGAATCGTACGATTCGACGGCGTTGGATGCGTCGGCGAAGGAGATCGTGGAGCACGCGAAGCGCACGAGTGCGAAGGTGCTGGGACCGATTCCGTTGCCGACGCGGATTGAGCGATACACGGTGCTGCGATCGCCGCACATCGACAAGAAGTCGCGGGAGCAGTTCGAGATTCGAACGCACAAGCGTGTTGTGGATATCTATGAACCGACCGCCCGAACGATCGAGTCGCTGAACCGATTGGTCGTGCCTGCCGGCGTGTTTGTGAAGATTCGAGCGTAGTTTCGACCGCAGGACGAGACCGGTCACGCCGGACGGAGAGGTTCGGCACGCGAGTCGTCAGCGGAGATTGTCGCGTCCAAGTTTGCCGTGCGTGTGCCGTTTGGGTCCGTGGCAGGCGTGGACCGTGGACGAATCGAGCAAGTGAAATGAAGCCGTCATTGCTGGGCACAAAAATGGGAATGACCCGCATCTACGACGCGGGCGGGACGGTGACGCCGGTGACGGTGGTTCGGGCCGGTCCGTGCGCGGTGTTGCAGACGCGGACGATGGAACGCGACGGCTATCATGCGATTCAGATCGGTCTGGGAGATTTGAAGCCGCATCTGTCCACCAAGCCGTTGATCGGCCACGCGGCGCGCGCGGGAGTGGGGCCGAAGCGTCATGTTCGCGAGATACGGCTGGACGGACCGGCAGAGGTGAAGGCCGGCGACGTTTTGACCGTGGAGGTTTTTTCTGAGGGCGTGACGTTTGTGGACGTGGTGGGGACGAGCAAGGGCCACGGGTTTTCGGGGGTGATGGCGCATTACAATTTCGCGGGGCAGTGTGCGTCGCACGGCACGGAGCGGAAGCACCGTTCGCCGGGCAGCATCGGCGGACAGGCGGACCGGTTGCGTGGCAAGTGCGTCAGAAAAGGCAAGAAGATGCCCGGTCATTGGGGCGCGGCGCGGATTACGTCGCGCAACCTGCGGTTGATGGGCGTCGATAAAGCGAACGATTTATTGCTGATCAAGGGAAGCGTCCCGGGGCCAACCGGGACGCTTGTTTTTGTCCGCAAAGCGAAGACCAGGGGTTAGGCCGCGATGTTGCAGATCCCGCTGTACAGCGCCGAAGGGAAGCCGACGGGGCACGTGGATATCGACCCAGCCGTTTTGGGCGGTCGGATCCGGGCGCGGTTGCTGAAGCAGGCGATCGTGATGTACCAGGCGAACCGGCGGCAGAATACGAGTGCGACGAAGAGCCGGAGCATGGTGGAGGGATCGACGCGCAAGCTGTATCGGCAAAAAGGGACAGGCAACGCACGGGCGGGCTCGATCCGCACGAATATTCGGCGAGGCGGCGGCAATGCGTTCGCCAAGGGTCCACAGAATTACGACCAGGGGATGAACAAGAAGATGCGGCGGTTGGCGCGAAACAGCGCCATCCTGGCGAAGATCCACGACGAGGAGGTTGTGGTGGTGGAGTCGCTGGGGCTGAACGGGGCGAGCACGAAGCGGTTGGTGTCGCTGCTGCGGGCGATTGGGGCGGACCGGGGCTGCGTGGTGGCGGTGGATCAGTTCAATCGCGACGCATTGTTGTCGGCGCGCAACCTTCCGAAGACGGAGTTGGGCCCGCTGGCGGAGCTGAATGCGTATGATGTGTTGCGGCGGAGGAAGCTGGTGATGACGCGACCGGCGTTCGAGGCGCTGGCAGCCGGGGTCGGCAGTCCGGCCGGCAGCGGGCGATAGCGGCAGGCACGATTGAGCGATGGATATTTACCACACGATCATTCGGCCGATGGTCACCGAGAAGGGGACGCACCAGGCGGGCGTTTCGCATGGGGCGACCAAACGGATGCCGGCGCGGGGCGGGTCGTTCACGTTTGAGGTGCATCCCGCGGCGTCCAAGCCGATGATACGGCAGGCGATCGAGAAGATTTACAGCGTGAAGGTGGTGTCGGTGCGGACGTCGAATCGGCGCGGCAAGCAACGACGGGTGCGGATGAACGTGGGGACCACGCGGGACTGGAAAAAAGCGGTGGTGGTGCTGGACGCGAATTCGCACATTGATTTGTTTTAGCGATTGAGGGTGCCGCGCGTCCGGGCGCGGCGGGATGAGACGATGGGATTACGATCACGCAAGCCAACATCGCCGGGCCGACGGCACGCACTGGTCAACGATTTTTCGGAATTGACCAGCAAACGAAGCCACCCGGTGAAGTCGCTGACCCAGCGGCTGACGCGGCACGGCGGGCGCAATCATTCGGGCAAGATCACGTCGTGGCAGCGCGGCGGCGGGGCGCGGCGCCTGTATCGGATCATCGATTTCAAGCGGAACAAGGATGGCGTAATCGGGGTGGTCGCGGCGGTGGAATACGATCCCAATCGATCGTGCCATATCGCCCTGTTGGATTACGCGGACGGCGAGAAGCGATACGTGCTGGCGCCGGTGGGCATCAAGCCGGGCGATCAGCTGGAGAGCGGCCCGGGCGTCGAGCCCAAGGTGGGTAACGCGATGCCGCTGAAGAACGTGCCCACGGGGATGGACGTTCACAATATTGAGATGAATCCCGGTCAGGGCGGCAAACTGGTTCGGACGGCGGGCGGATCGGCGCGGTTGTTGGCTCGGGAAGGCGAATGGGCGACGCTGGTGTTGCCGTCGGGCGAAATGCGGCAGGTGCGCGTGGAATGCCGGGCGACAATCGGACAACTGGGAAACAGCGATCACCAAAACCGCAACCTGGGCAAGGCGGGCACGAGCCGGCACATGGGACGCCGGCCGCACGTGCGCGGCGTGGCGATGAACCCGGTGGCGCATCCGCTGGGCGGCGGCGAAGGCCGAAGCGGCGGCGGTCGTCATCCGTGCAGCCCGTGGGGCCAGTTGGCCAAGGGCGGTCGGACGCGTAATCCACGCCGGGTCTCGCGATCACGAATTTTGCGGCGTCGCAAGAGCAGGCGCTACGGTCAGTTGAAGTAATCCCATCGCGGCGCGGCGATGGGGCGTGGCGGTCGTCGGTCCTACGGGCTCGGCGGGGGTCACGGGGTGGTGTCAGCGAGTAGACGGCAGGTGATGTGCATGACACGTTCGGCGAAGAAGGGTCCGTACGTCGACGCCAAGGTATTCCGAAAGGTGATGGCCGCCAAGGAACGGGGCATGAACGCGCCGATCCGCACGTGGGCGCGGCGATGCACGATCGTCCCGGAATTTGTGGGGGCGAAGTTCGAGGTGCACAACGGGAAGAATTTCATTCCGTTTTTCGTGACCGAAGACATGGTGGGTCACAAGCTGGGTGAGTTTTCGCCGTCACGGACGTTTAGAGGACATTCGTCGAGCAAGAAGTAGGGTCAAGGGGCGGGCGACGACGGGCGAATCCGATGGCAGAAACCGTAGATAGAAAAGAATCGCCGAGCGTGTGGGTCGCGAAACATTGTTTTGCGAGAATCGCGCCGCGCAAGGCCCGGCTGGTGATGGCGCTGATCCGGGGGCGGCGGTGCAGCGACGCGTTGACGCTGCTGCAGTTCAGCCCGCAGCGGGCGGCCGTGTTCATCGGAAAGACGTTGAAATCGGCAATGGCCAACGCGAACGAGGCCGAAGCGGAAATGGGGCGCTTGTTCGTGTCGGAAGCGCGGGTCGATGGGGGTCCGATCATGAAACGATGGCGTCCCAAGGACCGGGGTCGGGCGCATCCCATTCAGAAGAAGATGAGCCATTTGATCGTGAAAGTGTCGGAGCGGTAAGAGCCGCAAACGGGCGCGGGGAATTTTGGGCAGGACCGACGACGATAGGACGGTTTGAGCACGTGGGACAAAAAGTAAATGCGCATGGGTTTCGCGTGGGGATCACCGAGGACTGGTCGTCGCGTTGGTTTGCGCCGAAGGCCGCCTACGCCGAGTTTCTGATTGAAGACAGCAAGATTCGGGCGTTCATAGACAAACAGCTGAACCGGCAGCCGCCCTACGCCGCGGTGTCGAACATCGAGATCGAGCGAACGCGAAACGACGTAAAGGTGGTGTTGCACACCGCACGGCCCGGATTGGTGATCGGTCCGAAGGGGGCCGAGGTGGACAAGCTGAAGGAATCGTTGGAAGACCTGGTCGATCGAAAGATCAGCGTCAACATCGTGGAGATCAAGGCACCGGACCGGGACGCGCAGTTGATTGCCGAGTCGATTGGGGAACAGTTGAAGAAGCGGGGTAGTTTTCGGCGGATCATGAAACAGCGGTGTGACACGGCGATGGAGGCGGGCGCCGTGGGCATCAAGATCAAACTGAGCGGTCGGCTGGGGGGAGCGGAGATGGCCCGCCAGGAGACGCAGATTCGCGGATCGATTCCATTGCACACGCTACAGGCCAACGTGAAGTACGGGTTCGCGGAGTCGTTCACGAAGTCGGGGGCGATCGGGGTGAAGGTGTGGCTGTACCACGGTCGGTACGGTGAAGAGGCGCCTGCGGAAGGGATCATTGGCGTACGGCGGCGCGACGGCCGGCGGATGCGGCGGGCGTAAAGGGCAGGCCGCCGGGTTGCGGCGGGCGCGGGAGTTGGTTCGATGCCGTTGATGCCGAAACGAGTGAAGTTCCGCAAATTCCAGCGGGGCAAGGTGCGCGGTAAGGCAGCGCGCGGCAACACGGTGGCGCTGGGCGACTACGGGTTGCAGACGCTGAAGGCGGGCTGGATCACGGCGCGGCAGATTGAGGCGGGCCGGGTGGCGGCGACGCATTTTCTGCACCGGGAGGGTCGGGTCTACGTGCGTATTTTCCCGCACAAGTCGGTTTCGGCCAAGCCGCTGGAAACGCGCATGGGCAAGGGTAAGGGCGAACCGGCGCATTGGGTGGCCTGCGTGCGGGAGGGGACGATGCTTTTTGAGATCGGCGGGGTCGAGGAGGACGTGGCCCGGCAGGCGCTGTCGCGGGTATCGGCGAAGATGCCGTGCAATTGCCGGTTCGTGGCCCGGCGCCACGGGCTGTGATCGGCGGGAAAGGGCGAGGTCGTGAAAATCGACGACGTTCGAGAGATGAACACGGAGGAGTTGCACGGTGAGCTGGACCGTCTGCGGCGGCACCTGTTCGATTTGCGGGCGCAGGCGGTGACGGAGAAGCTGGCGAATCCAAATCTGGTGACGGCGACGAAGCGCGATATCGCACGGGTGTTCACGGTGTTGCGGGAGCGAGGCGAATCCATGATCGAGCAGCGGCTGCACCATTTGGAGGCGGTGGCGGTTCGACGAACGCGGACAAAGGTTTCCTAGGCAGGACGATCTGTAACGATCGGTCGGACAAGCATGACGCAGACGGCGATGACGATGCAAGGCGAGGGGACGACGGGGCGCACGCCCAGGCGGCGGCAGGTTGGCGTGGTGACGTCGAACCGGGGCGACAAGACGATCCGCGTGGTTTGCCGGTTCATCGTGAAACACGCGAAGTACGGCAAGTATCTGCGGCGGCGGACGGTGTTGCACGCCCACGACGAGCGCAATGAATGCGGGGTGGGGGATCGCGTGGAGGTGATGGAGTGCCGGCCCGTGTCCAAGACCAAGCACTGGCGGCTGGTGCGGATCGTGAATCGCGCGCCGGCGACGGCCGCAGTGGTCGGGTCGGGGGGTGAGCCATGATTTCGGCACAAACACGAGTGGACGTGGCGGACAACACCGGTGCCAAGGAGGCGCAGGTGATCACGGTGCTGGGGGGGAGCACGTCGCGGCAGCGGACGACGTTGCGGACGGCGGGGATCGGCGATGTGGTGGTTGTGTCGGTGAAGAAGGCGTTGCCGAACAGCGATTTTTCGGGTGGAGCGACGCGCAAGGAACGATCCACGCGGCGGAAGGCGAAGGCGGTGATCGTGCGAACACGGCAACCGACACGGCGGGCGGACGGGAGCTACGTGCGTTTTGACCGTAACGCGGTGGTGTTAATCGACGAGAATCGGGAGCCGCGGGGCACACGGATATTCGGGGCGGTGGCGCGGGAGCTGCGTGAGAAGGGATTCATGAAGATCATCTCGCTGGCGGAAGAAGTCGTGTAGCGGGCAAGGCGCGGTGTGAGCGCGGCCGAGCGAGGGCGTTGGAAACGAAATGGCAACCAAGGTTCGAGAAGGTGATATCGTCGAGGTGATCCGCGGCGACCACAAGGGGGCGCGAGGCAAGGTGCTGCGCGTCAATACGAACCGCAACGTTGTGGTGGTCGAAGGCGTGAACGTCGTTTACCGGCATGTGCGACCGACGCGGCGCAATCCGCAGGGCGGGCGCATCCAGAAAGAGGCGCCGATCCATATATCCAACGTGTTGCCGTTCGACAGCAAGGCGGGCCGGGGGCTGCGGGTTCGATTTGAGATTGAACGGGACGCGCGCGGCAGGGTTATCGCGAAGCGGCGGGTGACAACCGCCGGCACGGTTTTGAACACCGTGTCGCGAACGTCGGAAAAGGCATAATCGGCGGCAGGGAGAGCGGGAGCCGGACGTCATGGCACGATTGTTGGATCGTTTTCGCAGCGAGATCGCGCCGGCGCTGGCCAAGGAATTGGCCATCGACAATCCGATGGCGATTCCACGGCTGAAGAAGGTGGTTTTGTCGATGGGCGTGGGCAAGGCGCTGCAGGATAAGAAGCGGATGGACGCGGCCGCCGACGAGCTGTCGAAGATCACCGGGCAGAAGGCGCAGGTGCGCAAGGCCAAGAAAAGCGTGTCGAATTTCAAGCTGCGGGAGGGTTACGAGATCGGCTGCAAGGTGACGTTGCGCGGACGGCGTATGTACGAATTTGTGGATCGGCTGGTGAACGTGGCCATTCCGCGCATGCGTGACTTCCGGGGACTGAATGCGACGGCGTTTGACGGACTGGGCAACTATTCCATGGGCGTGGCCGACCAGGCCATTTTCCCGGAAGTGGACATCGATAAGGTTCAGTACCAGCAGGGAATGAATATCACGTTTGTGACCAGCGCGGAGGACGATTCGGGCGCTCGGCTGTTGCTGAAGATGCTGGGATTGCCGTTTCGCGCGAGCGAGGAAGCGGGTCGGAACTGATGGCAACAACGGCGTGGCGGGTCAAGGCGAAGCGGGTTCCGAAGTTCAGCACGCGGTTGGTGCGGCGGTGTGAGCGTTGCGGCCGGGTACGGGCGGTGTATCGAAAGTTCCGGTTGTGCCGGATCTGTTTCCGTATGATGGCGCACCAGGGGATGATTCCGGGAGTTCGGAAGGCGAGTTGGTAGTACGATACGTCCCCGCCACGGAAAGGCGGGATTCGGCCGGTCCGCAGCGGACGGGCCGTGACGGCTGGAAGCAAGGAACAGGACTGATGTGGAGTGATCCGATTGCGGACATGTTGACGCGGATTCGAAATGCGGCGCGGGCGCGCCGGCAGAAGGTGACGATTCCGGCGTCTAAAGTGAAGGTGGGGATCGCGGACGTGCTGAAGCGGGAGGGCTACATCAACGATTTCGATGTGGTGGAAGACGGCCTGCAGGGGACGTTGCGGATCGCGTTGAAGTATGGGCCAAGGGGCGAGGATTTGTTTCATACGATTCAGCGGGAGTCGCGTCCGGGTCGGCGATCGTACATCGGTCATGACGAGATTCCGCGGATCCTGGACGGTCTCGGGATCGCGATTTTGTCGACCAGCGAAGGGGTGTTGAGCGACCGCACGTGCCGGGAACGACGCATCGGCGGCGAGTTGCTGTGTACGGTGTACTAGACGGAGCGATTGAGGCTATGTCGCGGGTGGGCAAGAAACCAGTTCCGATTCCAGGCGGGGTGACGGTGGCGGTCAGCGGCCAGAAGGTCGACGTGTCGGGCCCCAAGGGGAAGCTGAGTTGGTCGGCGCCGGCGGCGATTCGCATGGCGTCGAGTCCCGACGGGAAGTCCGTCAATGTTACGCGGGCGGACGATCTGAAGTCGTCCCGGGCGTTGCACGGGCTGTCGCGATCGCTGGTGGCAAACATGATGGAGGGGGTCAGCCGGGGCTATCAGAAGCGTTTGCTGATCTTCGGGACTGGTTACGGGTGCAACGTATCGGGCAAGACGCTGGATTTGAACGTTGGGTTCATGGGTCGGGGGACGAAGGAGACGCCGCAGTTCAGAATCCCGATTCCTGACGGGGTTCTGGTGAAAGCGGAGGTCCCGGCGGCGCGCGGCGACAGCGAGCCGGCCCGGTTGTTGATCGAGGGCTGCGACAAACAGAAGGTCGGTCAGTTCGCGGCGACGGTGCGGCGAATACGTCCGCCGGAGCCGTACAAGGGCAAGGGTATCCGCTACGCCGACGAGCACGTGAAGCGCAAACAGGGCAAGGCGTTGGCGGGCGGACGATAGGTCACAGGGACGTTGAAACGGGACGCCGTGCAGCGGGTGAGCGGGCAATGAATGATCAGACACGGAAACTGGCCCAACGGTTGCGGCGGAAGCGGCACGTCCGCCATCGGGTGTTTGGAACGAGTGAGCGCCCGCGGCTGACCGTATTTCGATCGAATCAGCATATTTCGGCGCAGATCATCGACGATTCGCGGGGTGTGACGTTGTGCCAGGCGTCGTCGCAGAACAAGGCGATGGCGGAAGCGGTCAAGTACGGCGGCAACAAGGCGGCGGCTGATCAAGTCGGGACGGCGTTGGCGTCGGCGGCCAAGGCGAAAGGCATTGAGAAGGTAGCGTTCGATCGAAACGGGTATCGGTTTCACGGCCGTGTGCAGGCGTTGGCGGACGCGGCGCGGAAGGCGGGACTGCTGTTTTAGAGCCGTGGAAACACGGTGTGGACGGATGAGATGGATCAGGGGCCGCGTCGGGAAGGCGAAGAATCGGGACTGGAGGACAACGTCGTTCGCATCTATCGGTGCGCGACGGTGGTCAAGGGCGGGCGGCGCTTCAGTTTCGCCGCGCTGGTGGTCGTCGGCGATCGGCGCGGCCGCGTCGGGATCGGTTACGGTAAGGCGCCGGAAGTTCCGTCGGCGATCGAGAAAGGGCGTAAGATCGCCACGCGGGCGATGCGGCCGATCAAATTGCGGGGCGGCACGCTGCCGCATCGATCGATCGGCCGTTACGGGTCGGCGAGAGTGGTCCTGCTGCCGGCGTCGGCCGGAACGGGGGTCATCGCCGGGGCCAGCGCCCGGGCGGTGCTGGAATTGGCCGGCGTCCATGATGTGTTAACGAAGTCGTACGGATCGCGCAATCCGAAGAACTTGGTGGCGGCGACGTTCAAGGCATTGACCGGTCTGTTGAATCCCGCCGAGGTCGCCGAATTGCGTGGCGTGGCGTTGGCGAGTTAAACGAACGGACGTAACACCATGTTGATCGCAGACATCACGAAATCGGCGGGTCGGAACAAAAAGCGCAGGCGGGTCGGACGGGGTCCGGGGTCGGGTCGCGGCAAAACGGCCGGGCGCGGCACCAAGGGTGGCGGCTCGCGTTCGGGTTGGAAGGACCGCGGTCTGGCCGAGGGCGGGGCGATGCCGTTGTTCCGGCGGCTCCCAAAACGCGGATTCAGCAACGTCAATTTCACGACGCGCTACAACATCGTGAACGTGGGCGAGTTGGAGGCCCGATTCGACCAAGGGGCACACGTGACGGCGGCGGCGCTGCTGGACGCGGGGTTGATACGGCGGCGGGGTTTGCCGGTGAAAGTGCTGGGCGATGGGACGCTGTCCAAGACGATGCGGGTTGAAGCGGCCAAGTTCAGTCAGCAGGCGGCGGCGAAGATAGAGGCCGCGGGTGGTACGACCACGGTAAGCGCGGCCGTCGTGGACTGAACGCGTGGATGAACGAGCGTCGGTGAACCAGAATGTTTAAGACGTTTTTGAACATATTCAAGATCCCCGAGTTGCGGAACAAGGTGTTGTTCACCGTGGGGCTGCTGTCGATTTACCGAATCGGATTCTATGTTCCGGTGCCGGGGGTCAACCAGGAGCGGATGACGGGGTCGGCGCCGTTGGGCGATTTGGCCGACTATTTCGCGATTTTCACGGGCGGCGATCTGAGCCAGAGCACGATTTTTGGCCTGGGGATCATGCCGTACATTTCGGCGTCCATTATTTTTCAGCTGTTGGTCACGGTGGTTCCGGCGTTGGAGAAACTGCACAAAGAGGGCGAGATCGGACGGCGCAAGATTCAGGAATACACGCGGTACGCCACCGTGGGGCTGTGCATCATCCAGGGAGTCATCTGGATGAACTACCTGAATGCGAACAATTTCATTTACGCGCAGTTCCGGGGATCGATCTGGTACTGGTTGATGAGCCTGGCTGTGTTGACGTCCGGGACGATCTTCCTGATGTGGCTGGGTGAGCAGATCGACAAATACGGGTTGGGCAACGGCGTGTCGCTGATTATCACCGCGGGCATCGTCTCGCGCATGCCCAGTGCGATCTTTTGGGTAATCCAGAACGCGGATTTCACGGTGGCGGGGACGGACAGCGCGGCCATGGGCCCCGGAAAAATCCTGTTTATCGTCGTGGCGTTCGTGGGCGTGGTGGCCGGATCGATTCTGATTACGCAGGGACAGCGGCGAATCCCCATCCAGCAGGCGAAGCAGACGCGCGGCCGTCGCGTGTACGGCGGCCAGCGACAGTATTTGCCCTTGCGGGTGAACCACGGCGGGGTGATGCCGATCATTTTCGCCAGTTCGTTGCTGGTCTTTCCGGGGATGGTGTTCGCGCAGCTCGCGGGTGCGTTTCCGCGTGGGCCGTGGGAGTTTCTGGCGAGGTCGTTCCAGACGGGCGGATACTTGTACATTCTGACGTACGTGGCGATGGTGTTCTTTTTCGCGTATTTTTGGACGACGGTTCAGTTTCAGCCCAAAGAGATGGCCAACAACCTTCGCGACAGCGGAAGTTTCATTCCGGGTTTGCGGCCGGGGAAACGTACGGCGGACTATCTCGAAAAAGTCATGGGGCGGATTACCTACGTCGGGGCGGCGTTCCTTGCGATCATTGCGCTGATTCCGAACATCGTGGCCGACTGGATGAATATACCGTTTATCGTGTCGGCGTTTTTGGGCGGGACGGGGCTGTTGATCGTGGTGAGCGTGGCGCTGGATCTGGTTCAGCGAATCGAGGCGAATCTGATCATGCGGAATTACCAGGGGTTCCTGGGCGGGGAGGGTCCGATCCGCGGGCGGCAGTATTAGTGCGTTTAGGCAAGCGAGAATCGGGAAAACGTCGGCGATCGGAACACGGAACGCGTTCGGATCGATCGACGAGCGGCGGTTCAACCGGCGTCGGCGACCGTGAAGAGTCGGTGCGGTCAGGCGTCGGCGGCCGGCGGGGCGTCATACTGAAGAGCGCCCGCGAGGTCGAGTTGATGCGTCGCGCGGGACGCTTGGTGTATGACGTGCTGGATTCGGTCGCCAGGCAGGCGGTTCCCGGAGTTACGACGGGCGCGCTAAACGCCGGCGCCGAACGGATGATAAGCGATGCGGGCGCCACCCCATTGTTCAAGGGGGTGGTCAATAACCAGGCGTCGTTTCCGTTTCCGGCGGCATTGTGCATCAGCGTGAACGACGAGGTGGTGCATGGCGTGCCAGGAGAGCGGCTGCTGTGCGACGGTGATATCGTCAGCCTCGACTGCGGCGTGCGGCTGAACGGCTATTGTGGTGATTCGGCCCGCACGGTCGCCGTGGGTACGGCGGCCCCGGACGTTTTGCGGCTGCTCGAGGTTACCGAGGCTACGCTGAGCCTGGCGATTCGCGAGATTCGGGCGGGGCGGATGTGGAGCGAGGTGGCACTGCAGATGCAGCGATTGGTCGAGGCCGCCGGGTTTTCGGTGGTGCGGGATTTTGTCGGCCACGGAATCGGCCAGGATATGCACGAGGATCCCAAGGTGCCCAACTACTGCGATCGCAAACAGTTGCGGTCCGATTTTCGGCTACAGAAGGGGATGACGCTGGCGATTGAGCCCATGGTTACCATGGGGTCGCACGCGGTGGAATACACCGGGCCGGGGCGATGGACGGTGGTGACCCGGGACGGGAAATATGCGGCCCATTTCGAGCATACGGTGGTGGTGACGGAGACGGGTTCGGAAGTGCTGACGGCGGGCGGATAATCAAGCCGCGAGCATGGAGCGGAGTCAGCGGCCGGGAGCGAGAAGATGAAAGTGCGTTCGAGCGTGAAGCGTATTTGTGAGAACTGCAAGATCGTTAAGCGCCGCGGCGTGGTTCGTGTGATCTGCACGAATCCGCGGCATAAACAGCGTCAGGGCTAGGGAGCAGGAGCATGCCGCGTATTTCCGGCGTCGACATCCCGAACGACAAGCAGATTCAGTATTCGCTGCGCTACGTGTACGGCATCGGCCCGCACACGGCGCGGGAAATCCTGAAAGAGGCGGGAATCGAAGCGGTGGTGAAAGCCCGCGACCTGACGGAGGACGAGGTGTCGCGGATCGCGACGGTGATCGACCGCAGTTATCAGGTCGAGGGTCAGGCGCGGCGGCAAGTGGCCGCGAACATCGCGCGGTTGCGGGACATCGGATGTTACCGGGGGCTGCGTCATAGACGGGGGCTGCCGGTTCGCGGACAACGGACCCGGTCCAATGCGCGAACGCGGAAGGGCCCGAAGAAGACCGTGGCCGGGAAGAAGGGCGTGAAGGAGCTGCATCGTGGCTAAGGGACCGGGAAAAAAGCGTGTGCGTCGAAATGTGGCCCGGGCGATCGCCCACGTGAAGGCATCGTTCAACAACACGATGATCACCATCACGGATACCAACGGCGAGGTGTTGTGCTGGGCGTCGGCGGGCACGGTGGGATTCAAGGGCACTCGTAAGAGCACGCCGTTCGCGGCGCAGCGGGCGGCGGAGACCGCGGCCCACGCGGCGAAGAAGTATGGTGTGGCCGAGGTGGAAGTGCGGGTGAAGGGACCTGGTTCGGGCCGGGAATCGGCGGTGACGGCGTTGCAGGCTGCGGGGTTGCGGATTCAGTCGATCGAAGATTTGACGCCGCTGCCGCACAACGGATGCCGACCGGCGAAGCGGCGACGGGTATGACGCGGGTTCGGACGGGATGCGCATGAATGGTCTGCACCTGTTCATCGATAACCCGGACGTGTTCATCGAAGGTCAGCGGGTGGCCCGTGAGACGTTTCGGTACGACGATCCGCTGGCGTTGCGTTTTCGAATCAACTACGGTGGGCTGTTGGAGTTCGTTCGCAAGGGCAGGGAGTTGAAAGAGACGGTTCTGGTCGGGTCGCGTCCGCCGTCGAACGACGCGCTGTGGAATCGCCTGCGAAAACTGGGCATTGAGCCGCGGATATTTGATCGAAGCTTCTGCATCGGCAAGGAAAAGCGGGTCGATGCGGAACTAACCAATGCGATCCGGGACGCGTCGGAGGATAATCGGGAGCCGGGGACGATCGCGCTGGTTGCGGGAGACGCGGATTACATCCCGGCGTTGGAACGGTGCGCGAAGTGAAAGTGGGCGGTTGAGCTCTGTTTTTGGGCGCAGGCGTCATCGGAACTGAAACGAATGCCGGATATCCGTTTCGTGGATTTGGCGGACGGATTCAAGGAAATCAGTTTTCTGGATAAGGAACTGCCGTAACCGGATCGCCATTGACTGCGATCCGATTCCCGCACGGGGAACCAATTGTATGGCACGATACATCGGACCGGCATGCAGGCTGTGTCGGCGGGAAGGCATCAAGCTGATGCTGAAGGGGACGCGCTGCGAGTCGGCGAAGTGCCCGATGGAGAAGCAATGGCGCAGCAACCCGCCGGGCATGCATTCGTGGCGACGGGGCAAGTCCAGCAACTACGCCGTCCGGCTGCGCGAGAAGCAGAAAGTGAAGCGCTATTACGGCCTGTTCGAAAAGCAGTTTCTGCTGACGTTTCAGACGGCGTCCAAGGCGCCGGGGAACACCGGCGAGGAGTTGCTGCGGATGCTGGAGCGGCGGCTGGACAACGTGGTGTGGAAGCTGGGATTCGCCATGTCGCACAAGGCGTCGCGGCAGGTGGTGTTGCACGGTCATCTCCTGGTCAACGGCCGAAAGGTCAATCGGCCGAGTTACCGGGTGTCCACCGGCGACGTGATCGCCGTCCGGCCATCGGAAAAGAGCCGCAAGTACATAGCGACGACGCTGGGCGACAGTCCGCCGCCGGTGCAGGCATGGCTGGAACGCGACCCGACGAAGCTGGAAGGCCGGGTGTTGGCGATGCCGTCGCGTGAGGACGTTCAGATTCCGGTGGAAGAGCAGTTGATCGTGGAAATGTGCAGTCGTTGACGGGACGGGCGGTGCCTGTGGCGAGCGGGCCGGTCCCCGGCAGCGTCGTCGATCGTCTGGGAATTCGGATCGCGGGAGGTTTCCTCGATGCGCATCAGATGGCGAGGGCTGGAACTACCAAGCGAGGTCATTCGCGACGTTTCGGTCAGCACGGACACGTACGGCCGGTTCATGATCGAGCCGTTTGAGCGGGGATTCGGCACGACGGTGGGGAATTCCCTGCGCCGGATTCTGCTGTCCAGTTTGGAAGGGGCGGCGGTGACCAGCGTGAAAATCGCGGGAGCATCGCACGAGTTCATGAGCCTGCCGGGCGTCCTGGAGGACGTGACCGACATCATCCTGAACATCAAGGGCATCGTCGTGTGCTACGATGGTGAGGAACCCCGGCGCATGCGCGTGGTCCGGCGAACCCGGGGCGAGGTCCGGGCGGGCGACATCGAGGCCGACACGCCGGTGGAAGTGCTGAACAGCGATCATGTTCTGGCGACGTTGACGGACGACGTCCATTTCGGGATTGAAATGGAAGTAAAGAGCGGCCGGGGCTACTCGCCGGCGTCGGAAAATGCGGCGCCCGAGCAGGAGATCGGCGTCATCCCGGTGGATTCGGTTTACTCGCCGGTAGTGCGCGTACGATACCGCACGGAAGAAACGCGCGTGGGGCAGCGCACCAATTTCGACCGCCTGATTCTGGACGTATGGACCAACGGAACGGTGGCGCCCGAAGACGCGATCGTGGAAGCGGCGCGCATTTTGCGAAAGCACCTGAATCCGTTCATTCAGTATCACGATTTGGGTTCCAAGCTGGTGCATAGTCTGCCGGTGGTCATCAAGCCGGTGTCGGTGGTCAGTTCCGAGTTGGAGAAAACGCTGCACAAACCGGTGGCCGATTTGGATCTGTCCGTGCGGGCCAGCAACTGCCTGGAGGCGGCCCGCATCAACACCATCGGCGAGCTGGTGCGGAAGACGGAATCCGACCTGCTGCGTTTGCGCAGTTTCGGCAAGACGTCCCTGCGCGAGGTGCGACGGAAGCTGGCCGATGCGGGCCTGTCGCTGGGTATGGTTTTCGACGGCGATTCCGCCGGTCCGGCATCAGGCGGCGGTTCGACGGCGGGCGATGACGGCGGCGACGACGATGCGTCCGACGAAGGGATAACGGCCGGAATTCGGCATGACCCGCGCGAGGTGTCGGTTCACGGCGACGCTCCGTGAGCGAGAGTTTGCGGGTCGATCGGTCGGCGGCATGTTTGGCCGGCGGCAAGTGAGAGACGGATATGAACCATCGAAACTCCCAACGAAAACTGAACCGCACGTCGGCCCATCGGACGGCGATGCAGCGCAACATGGCCCAATCGCTGTTTGAACACGGCGAGGTCCGCACCACCGTTCCCAAGGCCAAGGACCTGCGCCCGTTCGCCGAACGCCTGATCACGTTGGCCAAGCGGGCGCTGGCCGGCAACCTGACCGCCCGGCGCCGAATCCATCAACTGATGGGCGACCGGCAGGTGATTCCCGCGGAACATCGGGAAGCCTATGCGTCCATGTCGGACGCCAAGCGGAAGCAGGTGCGCGTTTCCCGAAGCGGCCGGCGATATCGCGCCTCGACTGCCAAGGGCGGTGCGGGGTTTACGGCGGAGTCGATCAGCCATCGGCTGATCAACACCGTTGCGGCGCGTTACGGCGATCGCGACGGCGGTTACACTCGATTGATATCCCTGTCCGATCGTCGGTTGGGCGACAAAAGCTGGCTGGCGATCGTTCAATTGGTGGGCGGCGAAGTGACGCCCACCGGCATCGCCAAACCACGCAAGAGCGCTCGAAGAGTTCGCCAGGACGCGCGCTACGCCGCGGCCGCAAAAGCGGCAAAAGACATGGCCCGGGCGAGCCGGGGACAGGGCGCTGCCGCGGACCGAACGACCGGGGATGGGGGCGCCGCGTCCGATCCGACCTGATCGGAGAGCCGTCGCGCGGCGTTGTCCGGGTGTTTTCCGTACGCATGCCGACATGATGGACGCGGACCATTGCATATTCTGTCGCATCGCGGCGGGGAGCGTTCCGTCCCGCCGGGTTTTTGAAACGCCGCACGCGGTCGCGTTTCTGGACGTCGCCCCGCTGGCCGACGGTCACACCCTGCTGATTCCCAAACGCCACTATGTGACCATCGACGACATGACCACCGAACACTTCGGCGAGGTGCTGCACGATCTTCCGCGGCTGGCGATGGCCATCCTGCGCACCACGGGGGCCGAGGGTTACAACCTGCTGCAGAACAACGGCCGGGTGGCCGGGCAGGTCGTCGAGCACGTTCATTTTCACATCATTCCGCGATTCGCCAACGACGGTCTGGGATACCGCTGGAACGCGAAGTCGTACGCAGAAGGTCGGGCGGACGACTTGCAGAAGCGGATCGAATCGGCGCTGGCCATCGGATAATCGAACCCCGCGCGGTTCTCGACCACGACCGCCATTCGTTTCGCAAAGCGACCGCATTCGCGAGATCACGGTGACGCGGGATGTGCCGCGGACGGTGCCGCCGGCGCAAGGAGAAACCGCGGCCGCAGAGTGCACACCAGCGCCGGCAGCACCACGAACGTGGCCAGCAGGCATGTGATCACCGCGATCATGGTCAGCGCGCCGAGGCGTTGGTTCGCCGGCACCTGCGACAGCATCAGCACGCCGAAACCCACGGCGACGGAGATCGCGTCGATGACGATGGGCGTTCCAGTGTGCGCCGAAGCTTCGGTCAGGGCGTCGTCAAGATTGCGGCCGGCGGAAGTGAGCATTCGCGTGCGTTCCAGCAGATGAATGGCAAAATCGACGCCCACGCCGATGGTCATGCCGCTGAACATGGACGTGGCCACGCCGAGCGGGATGCCCCCGGCGCCCATGGCTGCGAAATTGGCCAGTACCGCCAGCACGGCCGGCACGACACAAAGCAGACCCCACAGGCATGACCGGGAGAGTATCGCGGTCACCAGCCAGACCGTGGCGAGGGACGAAACCAGCGAAATCGTCTGGGTGGAAACGATGGCGGCGATCATGGATTGGCTGACGGCCACGTCGCCCGCGAAACGCAGGCGGACGCCCAGCGGCGTCAGCTCGCGGAGTTCGAAATCACGGACGGCGTGCAGCAGCCGTCCGACGGCGACGAAATTGGCGTCCTTGAGAAAGACGGTGATCGTGCAGCGGCGGCGGTCCTGATCAACAAGTTGATCCAGACGGCGCTGGCCGCGGACGTTTCGATAACGGGTCAGGCATTCGTCCACGTCGCGCTGCGACGGAGGGGTAACGCGATAAGCCTCGTTGCGAGCGCGGATGAGGCAGTACGTCGTGGCCAGGTGTTCGTGATAGCCCTGCACGCCGCCGACGGTGAGGTCCGAGCGCGATTCGATGAACGATTCGAGACGTCCCGCGGCGTCGACCATCGCCGGGTCGAGCAACCGCGACACCGCCGGCGAGACCGAGAAAGTCCATTCGGACGGTTTCCAATCGCGCATCATCGACAGGACGGTTTGAGCGTCGGGTTCCAATCGCAGGACGAATCGGCCGCCCTGTTCCGCGACGCCGAGGATTTCCGATTGCAGACTGAATTTCATCAAATCCCCCGGCGGGGCGTCAGCGGGCGTGCCGGCGGGTTTCGGCGGGCGGGCCATGGCCACGACTTCCAACCGTTGGTGCATCAGCTGCCCGGGTTGTTCGGCGAGCCCGCGGTTGAGAAAGAGACCGTCGGGCGTCACGTCTGCGGCAGTCACCGTGCCGGAAATGTCGACCCCACCGGTGTCAAACTCGATCTTGAGCAGATGAGCGCCGAAAAAGTCGCGGTTGACCTCGTCGATGTCGCGGCGGAGCGTTGACGCCGCGGAGAAGGCATCGACCCAACTGTCCTGAACGACGACGCGACGAATCGCGAAAGGGGCTCCCATCGCAATCAACGTGGTTGCCGCGAGAACCGCCGACCGGCGTTGTATCACCCATCGGACTACGCCCCGTGCGCGCGATCGGTCCGTCGCGCGATGGCGTTGTCTCGGCGACAGGAATCGCGCGGGCTTGATAACCGCCAGCGTCGCCGGGATCACCGTCAACGACCACAGCCAGCAGAACACGATCCCGACGGCCATGAATAGCCCGAACATGCGGACCGGCGTGATCTGCGAAAACAGGAACGATGCAAACCCAATGGCGCTGGTGATCGCCGTTGCGGTGATCGGACGCCACATTTCGAGCATGGTCGTGATTACCGCGTCGCGGCCGGTTGCGGTGGGTTCATCAATCAACGCCTGGCGGTAGCGCGTGAACACGTGCAGTTCGTCGGCCACGCCGATGGCGGTCAGAAGCACGGGCACGACGGCCGTGGTCAGATAGACCGGTATGTCCAGCCAGCCCATTAACGCGAACGTGAAAACCATGCACGCGCCGACCTCGCCAAGCGGCAGGAGCACCGCGGACAACCGGCGAAAAGCGACCAGGAACACGCCGGCCATGATTGCCAGCGCGACCAGGACCATCGAAACGCGCGTGGGTGCGCCGGCGGCGAATGCGTCGCCGGCCGGTTCGATGAGCCCGCGCGACGCGATCCAGCGCAAGAGACGTGTGCCCAACAAATCCTCGAGAATGTGCGTACCGAGCTGCGATTCCGCGATGGGCGGACCCGCGACGTAAATCCGCGCCGCGGGACTGCGGAAGCCGGCGATGATCCGTTCCACGGCCACGTGAAACGCGCCGCGATCGACCTCGCGGGGCGTGGGAATCAGTATCGCGAACGCCGACGCATTATGCGATGTCAGTGTTCCGTGATAAACCTTGTAAGCGTTCAGAACCGACCTAAGTTCGGCAAGGTCGTCCGGTGTTCGCGGAAATGGGTCCAGAATGGGGCGGAAATCGAGCGTCCCGCCGTGGACGCGGTCGCTCATTTCCGTGGCCAGGCTCATCACCTCGTCGGCGCCGGTGTCCAGCGGTTCCAAGGCAGCCGTCAGATCACGAAGGGTGGCCAGCGCATCCAGGTCGTAGATGCCGTCGGGGCGATCGGTATCGATCACGACGACGGTGTTGTCCTCCTGACCCCAGTTGCGGCGGAATTCCGCGTCGAAAAGCACGTCCGACGAATCGGGAGGCACGAGGGCGTTTCCATCCGTGCGTAACCGGAGACGCAGCAGGCCGGGCGAAATACCGATCACGACGGCGATGCCCGCGAGAATGATCCGTCGCGGACGGTCAACGGCGTATTTCCACATGGTCATGCTCGACCCGTCGGCGTTCCGCGATCGATCGGTTTCGGAATCGCGACACGGGCCGCGAAGGGCAAATCGAACAGGTCAGCGGCTACGCGCTTGGAGCCTCCCGGCGCGACGGATAGCATCGGGTCATGGCTGGACGCCGAAAGTATAAGGCCGTCCTCGTCGATTTCTACGGGACCATTGCCGACGGTGACGCCTTCGCGGTCGAGTCGGTCTGCCGGCAGCTCGTCGGCGAATTGAGCCTGCCCCTGTCGCCGGCCGAATTGGCGGTGGCGTGGGGCGAGCGTTTTTTTGAGACCATTGAAAGACGCAATCACCATGATTTTCGCACCCTGTTGGAGTGCGAATGCGAGAGCCTGATGGACCTGTTGTCGCCGCTGGTCGGCTGGGTTGATCCGGCGCCCTACGTCGAGCGGTTGAAAGATTATTGGACCGCGCCGCCGATTCACGCCGAGGCTGTGGGAGCGCTCACGGCCATCCAAATGCCAATCTGCTGCGTGTCCAATGCCGACAATACACCGCTGCGCCGTGCGATTGAGACTAACCGGTTGAGGTTCGATCATGTCATAACCAGTGAAGACGCGAGATGCTACAAGCCGGAACCGCATATTTTCATGCGTGCATTGAACGCGGTCGGCTTGGGTCCGGACGAAGTATTGCACGTGGGTGATTCACTGCATAGCGATATCGGAGGTGCGAAACGGGCCGGAATTGACTCCGCGTGGGTGTGCAGGAACGGACGGATTCATGACATCGGACAAGATCGTGCAACGTTTAAGATCAATGACCTGAACGGGTTACATTCGATCATCGGATGAACGGTCACTCGTAAGTTGCCTGAATAGGATACAAGTGGTATTATTTCACACGATGAAACTATTGCTGGCGTAGAACCAAAACGGCAACTCCCCACGCCGCAAATTTTGGAAAGGGCCAGGAAGATGAATGCAAGTAAGCGTAGCCGGATCGTATACGCCGTAGTGGCGATGTTCGTGGGCGTCGACTGGGTGGCGCCGTCGGCGGACGCCCAACGGAGCTCCCGATCGTCGGTGCAGCGATCGTCGAACACGCGGGGCATGTCGCGCTCGCCGGGTCGGAGCGGGAATTCGGGCTTTCCGACACGTTCGATGGGCCAATCGTCGAACGGTGGGCGACCGTCGGGAATGTCGCGCGCGACGCCGTCGTTTCAGCCGCGCAGCACTCCGTCGATGGCAAGTCGGCAGCCGGCGTTCGGCGCAAATCCGACGCATCCGCGAACCAGTCGCATGGCGACGACGACCGGGGTCAGCCGGTTCAGCCCGAAGTCAAACGCAACCGGTTTGGGAACGCCACATTCAGTCAGCCGAGCGCCTAGCCGGTCGCCGTCCACGGACGGTAATAGCCGTGTGTCGCGCGGAGCTGTGACGCGGCCGCAATTCGGCGGCAAGAGCGCGGATCGTGGGGCAACCACGGGGACGCAAGCGCCACGTCCGTCGTCGATCGATCGTTCCGCGGCGAGCGACGCACGGTCCACGAGGTCCGTCGCGCCGTCGCCATCACCGCGGAAAGAACCGGCACGGCTGGAGGGTTACGCAACGAATTCGACGCGGCGGTCTGTCGTGCCGGACGACAAGGGACGGATCGATGTTGCGTCCCGATTGGCGTCGAGGGAATCCACGCCGGCGGCGCGTTCGATTTCAAAGAATCCCGTTGATGGACGCAAGGACGGCGTCCGCCGGCTCGATTTGCGGGATGGGCGTCCTGTGGCATCGGGCGGAAAGCCGATCGACCGCTTGCAGCGATTGCAGTCCCCGGCGGCGCGCGGTATCGCCACGCGGAGCGGCGTTGAAGGCAAGGAACTCGACGGATCGATCGGCCGCACCGGCGGTCGTTCGCGCGCGTCCGCATTCGGCGGTTCGGGGCGCGCGGGAGTCTATTCCAGCGACTGGTTACGCGGCGGGTTCCATTACCGCGGCGACCACGTTGACGCGGGGCTGTATTACGGCCAATCGGGATGGACGGCCTATTACAGCCGTGACAAGCATCGGCACGGCGGACACTTTTTCTACGACGGCTACGGGCATGGGGGATTGGGCTTTTCGTACGGCTATCGGCCGTCGTACCACGGTGAATTCTACGCGGGCGCGTTCTACCCGTACGGATACGCGAGCTGCCACGACCTGTACTACTATCGTTACCCCTATCGTTACGTCAGCTATGTGACCTACCCGACGTGGACCGTGGTCTACGACCCAACGCCAACAACGGTTTACGTCGAATCGCCGCAACAGGTGGTCTACGTGCAGGATGACGAAACCGTCGCCAACCAGACGGGCGAGGCGGCGCAAGCGGTCGCGGTTGATTTCCAGCGGCGACCTGCCGCCCCCGTGGTGGGCGCGGGGAATTCCGAACCCGCGCATCAACACGTGCCGAGCGCGAAGACGCCGTCCGTCGATGACCAGACCGGCCGCGAACCGGCGGCCGCCGAGCCGGCCGCCGGCGACACCATCGAGGTTCAGCCGCAGGAGCGCATTCCGGTCAACAACGACTATCTAGCCGAGGCGGAAGGACATTTCCGCGGCGGTAGCTACAACGAAGCGCGACGGTTGTTCAGCCAGGCATTGATGGACGATTCGGACAACGGTTTCGCCGAACTGGCATACGGTCTGGCGAATTTCGCGCTGGGCGACTACCCGGCCGCGGCCAGTGCGCTTCGCCGCGGACTGGCGTTGGTTCCGGACGTGGCCGATCGGCCGATTGACGTGTCCCGCCAGTACGAGGTTTCCGGCGATTTCAACAGCCATTTGCAGGCGTTGCGGATTCACGTCGCAGCCAACCCCGAGGACGCCGACGCGTGGTTCGTGCTGGGGTACGTCGAGTATTCCAGCGGGGACGCCGAGGCCGCCGCCCGTTCATTCGCCAAGGCGGCGGAATTGAACCCGCAGGACGCGCACGCCGGCGTGTTGCGTGACGCGGCCGGTCGCGTGGAACTGCAACCGCGTCCTTGACGAATCAGATTGACTCCGCGAGCGCCGTACGGTTAGACTTTTCGAATCGTGCATGGTTGGTCCATTCGGTGTGTCACCGTTTGGATGCGCCGATGTGCTCGAAATCGGAGGATTCCCATGAAGCGAGGCGAAAAGGTGACGGTGATTATGGCGTTGGCGGCGGCGGCCGTCGTCGTCGTGACCGGGTTTCCCAATGCTGCGAGCGGCGGTCCGAAACTATGTCCGGAGATTTACGCGCCCGTGATATGCGATAACGGTAAGGTCTACCCGAATCTGTGTTATGCGAACAAGGCGCACGCCAAGAACTGCGTGCCCTATGGTGATATCTAAGTCGCGCAGCGGCGTTTCGATGCGACCAGTTCCGGGCGTTTAAGCGGCGGACCAGTCGTGTCACGTGGGCGCCGGCGTCATACCGTACAATCGGATAGCCGAAGGAAGTGGGCGGGTCGAGTGGGACTCGCCCGCGTTCGTTTTGACCTAGTGGACCGATCCGTGTGAATCTGCGGGTGGCACGGGCAAGCGTACTCGCTTGCCCGTGTCGTCGGTCCATGGGTGATTGCGGCCATCCGCGCGCCAGCCCCGCCAAAACGCGGACAACGGAGTACCGTTGTCCGTGCCACCCGCCGACTTGTGGAGCGGATCGTCCCACTAGAGGGGCCGTTCGTGGACGGGTGCGGCGGAAGCGGAAGATACCCCCGTGCGGTCGGCCCGGGTGGCCGTTGATGAAACCACGGATCAGGTTATACTCCCAAATGTAGCGGCGTGGCCGGCGAAACTGCCGCTGGGCGCGCCGCCGTCAGGTGGACACACGTCGGGCGCTGCGTGACGGACGGTCGGCCGCTGTTGCTGACGTTTCGGTCGAGGCCGCCGACCACGGATGGAGCCGTCGCAATGCTGGTGATTCTGCGAGCCGTGTTCATGCTGGCGTTGGGGGTGATCGCCATCACCTTCGTCGTGGGGCAGAGCGAAAGCGGGCTGGGGGGATTCGCGCTCTACGCCGATGTGTTTCTCGTGGCGTGCATGGGGTTCGGCCTCGTAGTCATCTCGCTGGATATTTTCATTCCGCAAAAGTCGTTGAAGGCGATTTCCGGCGTCTTTTTCGGGCTGCTCATCGGCATCGTGATTGCGTTCGGGTTGTCGCTGGTCGTCGATCTTTCCGTGGAGGCGCTCAGCCGCGAATACCCGAATCTGCGTTCGCGGGTCTACGCCAACGTGCCCGTCGAGGAAAAAGTGACCGAATTGGACGAGAACGGGCTGCCGCGGCAGGTGCCCGTCGCGGTCATGAAGAGCCGGCCGATCGGCTACACCGACCATCCGCTGATCAGCACCATCAAGCTCATCATCGGCGTCATCTGTTGTTACCTGTCGATCAGCTTCATCCTTCAGACCCGCGACGACGTACGGTTCATGATTCCCTACGTCGAGTTCTCCCGCCAGGCTCGCGGAGGGCGCCCGCTGATTCTCGACACGTCGGTCATTATCGACGGGCGCATCGCCGACATCGCCGACACCCGGGTGTTCGAATCGGAATTCATCGTTCCCAAGTTCGTGCTCGGCGAGTTGCACGCGGTCGCCGACAGTTCCGACAAGCTGAAGCGCAACCGCGGACGCCGCGGACTGGACGTCTTGAACACGTTGCAGGCCGGCAAGAACATCGACATCAAAATCAAGGACGTGCGGCTGGAGCCGGGCGGGGCGACGCGCGTGGATGAACGCTTGGTCGAACTGGCCCAGCGGTTGAACGGCCGCATCGTGACCAACGACTACAATCTGAATCAGGTGGCCCAGTTCCACGGCGTGGACGTGATCAACATCAACGACCTGGCCAACGCGCTCAAGCCCGTCTACCTGCCCGGCGAGCGGTTTCGCATCAAGGTGGTCAAGCCCGGCGAGGACGCGGGCCAGGGCATCGGCTATCTGGACGACGGCACCATGGTGGTGGTCAACGGCGGTCGCGGGTTCATCGGGCAGGCGGTCGACGTGGCCGTCACCAGTTCGTTGCAGACGTCGGCCGGCCGCATGATTTTCGGCCGCGTGGACACGCCCGGCGAGGCTCCGGGCGGCGATCGCCCGCGCCCCGCGCAATCGTCCAACGCCTAGCGCCCGGGGGAGTGCATTCATGGCCGCCAAGGTCTCGGGAATCGTTCCCGGCGCCGGAAAGGGAACGCGGTCGGGTGGCACGGACAACGGTACTCCGTTGTCCGTGTGCGACCTGCCGGCGCGTTGAAATCGCAGTCGAGGCCGAAAGTCGGAGATCACGGGCACGCGAGTACGCTTGCCCGTGCCACCCCGAAAGATTAGGTGTGACAGAGCACTAGCGCCCGAGGAGTTTGCGCATGGCCGCCAAGGTATCCGTCATCGTTCCCGGCGCCGGAAAGGGAACGCGCTTCGGCGGCGCCGAAAACAAGACCATGGCCCGTCTCGACGGCCGGCCGGTCTTTCTGCGAACGCTCGAGCATTTCATCAACCGCGACGACGTCATTCAGACCATTCTGGTGGTGTCCGGCGGCGATCTGGAGGAGGTCAAATCCCGGTTCGCGCCGAACCTGGCCCTGATGGGTGTGGCGCTGGTCGAGGGTGGCGAACGGCGGGTCGATTCGGTGGCCGCCGGATTGAAAAAGGTGCGCGACGACGCCGATCTGGTGGCCATACACGACGCGGTTCGACCGTGCGTCACCGCGGGCATGATCGACGCCGTCTTCGCCGAGGCGGTCAAGGCCGGCGCGGCCATTCTGGCATCGCCGCTTCACGGGACCCTCAAGCGGGTGTCGGATGCGGGCGTGGTCGATGAGACGATGTCGCGCGTCGGCATCTACGAAGCCCAAACGCCGCAGGTATTTACCCGTCAGAAGTTGTTGGACATCTATGCCCATCTGCCCGAAGACCTCGACGCCATCACCGACGACGCGCAGCTCTTCGAATTGGCCGGACACCCCGTGTCGGTGGTGAGGTCCGATCCCACCAATATCAAGATCACCACCAAGGCGGACATGGTCCTGGCCAACGCCATTCTGAAAGCCCGTCCCAGCGACCGGCCGACGCGAAGCCTGGGCGCATTCGAGGAAGCCCAGTGGTGAACGGGTGCCTGCCCATTCCGGCGAGATGATTCCGCCCCGTCAGAGCTGCGGGCGCAAGCCCGCCGTTGACCCGCGAGCGCGGGTCAACAGGCTCCTGCCCGGTGCTACGAGATGAGCCGCTCACCGATCCTGGCACGCACCCGTGATCAACCACGCCGGAATTGCCTGTCTTGACGCACGCCGTCGAGGTAGTTCTAATCGTTCCCATCAATTACCGCGGCCCCTTGGGGCGCGGCAAACGGAGGGTTTTATCCATGAAGGCGGCACGATGGGCGACTGTGTTCCTGCCACTCCTTGCGGGCTGCAACACCGATCCGGTATTTGACCCGCGCCAGGACGTCGACGGTCCGACCACGCGCATCGACCGTCCCGACGGCGTTGACGTGCCCGACATTCAGATCGCGAACGCCGACGAGGTCGATCTGGTGGAACAGGTGTTGAGCCATCGCGCCCAATACCACCGGTCGCTGAAAGCGCTGCACGACTTCTATCAGAAGCGGGGGTCCGAAACCAAACGCACCTGGGCCGCTCACGAACTGGAAGACGTGAACCGCATCAAACCGTTCCGTTATCTGCTGTCGGCCGAGATTCCGTCCGATCGCTTGACCGCGCGCGATTCGATCGCCGAGGCCGACGTGCTGTACGACCGCGGCGTGCGCGAACTGGAGGAAGGCGGCCACGGGATACCGTTCATCTATCGCGAAAAGAAGCTCCGCGATTCGCTGGCCACGTTCAAGGACCTGATCGAGCGATTCCCGACCAGCGACAAGATCGACGACGCCGCGTTCCAATGCGGCGAGATCCACAAGGAGTATTTCAAGAACGAGGAGCCCATTGCGCTGCGCTGGTACGAACGCGCGTTCACCTGGAATCCGCAGACCCCGCACCCCGCCCGGTTTCAAGCGGCCGTGGTCTACGACTACCGTTTGCACGACCGCGATCGGGCGTTGGAGTTGTATCATCAGGTGCTCAAGCACGAGACGTTTAATGAATCCAACGTGTCGTTTTCGGTCGCCCGCATCGCCGAATTGACCCGCGAAGAAAAGCCGGAAGTCCTCCGCGGCCGGAGATAGACCCCGTCGCGGGCGGCGCTCAAAAAAACGGGCGCGACAGGTGGCGCGCCGCGTGCGAGTGATCCACGGTTCAACGATGATCCCGGCCGGTCACGCTCGAACCGCATCCTTCCGGAATCGCGAAAACCGGTGTTCCGTCGTACCTTATGTTTCGAGTCGGGTGGCACGGACAACGGTACTCCGTTGTCCGTGTGCGGCCGGCCGGCGCGTTGACATCGCAGTCCACGCCGAAAGTCCGAGACCACGGGCAAGCGAGTACGCTTGCCCGTGCCACCCCGAAAAATTAGGTGCGACGGAACACTAGGACGACGCCGACTGATCGTCGAGCATTTTGCGAAGCTGGGCGTTTTCCCGCCTCGTGGCCTCCAGATCGAACAGCATGTACTTGATCGACAGCCGCAGGAAGTCGATGCTTTCCTGCAGGTGGCTGACCGTCTGCTTCAGTTTTTTGTGCCGTTCCTTGGTCTGCTCAGCCAACGCGGTCAGCCGTTCGCGGTCGCCGTCGGGCAGGGTGCCGATTTCGGCGACCAGTTCGGCCAGCTTGCGCTGGAAGGTTTCTTCGTTCATCATGCGCTTCCCTCCTCCGGTGCCGACCGTCCTCGTTGCGGCCAACCCGTTCCCCCGTTCCTCCGGAAACCGCGGGGGCCAATCCATTGTAGGACGGCCCATCGCCACGGACCAGCGGCAACCCGCCCGCCGGATTCCCTTGAATGGCAACCCCGGTGCCAATCCGGCCGACCGTTCCGCCGTCGAACGCGATGCGGGCAACCCCTTGTCGGCCGGTGGTTTACGTGGCCATCCCGCGAAAACGGACCGCCCCCGTCCCCGTGCCGGTTGTACGCCGGTGTCGCGGGAAATCAACACGCCCGTCGTGCGCCCGCATCGCTTTAACTCGCCGTAACTCGCTGGTGCGAGAATCCCTTCTCGCACCCACTCTTGCGGGAATCCCTTCCCGCGAAGGAGCGGGCTCATAACGAACGCAACATCGCGGCCATCACGTCCGCCGTCGTGACCAGGTCCAGGAAGTTGTGGTGCAGGACGTCGCGCATGCGCGTCGCGTCGCCGGTGCGAACGAAGTGGTGATACGTGCCCGGGATTTCGGACCCAGGGACGTCGTCGTAGCGCCGCCGGCCGCAGATGTGACGCTCCAGCGTTTGCAGCTTGCAATCCGGCAGGAGTTTCCGGTAACACCGGCGGGCCACGTGCAGCAGGTCGCAATGACCCGTTGGCCGCCGCAGCTTGATTCGATGGTGCGTCGCCCGATCCGCAAGAAACGGCCAATCGAACGTCTTTCCGTTAAACGTGACCAGATGCGGACGCTCGTCGAGATGCCGGGCGAAGTTCTCCAGAATGGCCGGTTCCTCGGAATGGTCGCGGGCCAGCAATTGAACGACCTGAAAACCGCCGTCGGCCACAAACAGGAGACCGATCAGAAACACCGGCGTCCCCGAAAACCCGCACGTCTCCAGGTCCACGAACAAGAGCGCCGAGTCACCGGCTGACACACACGCCCCCAGCGATTCGTGCACGGCGTCGGCGCGAACGGCCGACCCGCTGTCGCGAAACGCCGACGCAAATCGATCGTAGATCTCCCCGCCGGGAGCCCAAACCGCGCTGACGTTCCGATCGGCGAGGTAGCAGGCGCTCGCACCCACCGCGACCGCCGCGCCCGGGATCAGCGTTTCCAGATCGAACGCCGGTGCCCGTCTCGGTCGATCCGTGCCTGCCGGCAACGCCGACGCCGGTATCACCCGACCGCCGACCGGGCCGCGGTTGAGTGTTTCCAGTCGTTTACGAATGTCCTCCACGGTCATGATGGTGCGATTGTAACCGATCACGTCGCCGTTCCGTACCACGATCGTCCGCGGCTGTGTGACGCTTCAAGGGACTGCTCGCCGAGCCGGTCGCGCAAGATTCAGAGCCGTGGCGCCAGCCCGTGGTTTCTGAAAGCGCGGGAACCGTTTAACCGTCCGCCCACCGGGCTTGCGGCCGGCGCTCGGATTCCTGAACGCCTTCGGGCGCATCCGACGGGCGTTCGTTGCGGTCCCCCGGACGACCGCGGCCTCCGATGATATGATCCCGCTCGGCGATGTTCCGTCTCCTGACCTACAACATCCACAAGGCCATCGGCGTGGACCGGCGCTTCGATCCCGATCGGATCGCCGCCGTTCTCGAATACCACGACGCCGACATCGTTCTGTTGCAGGAGGTCGATCGCGGCGTGCCGCGGTCCGACCATTTCGATCTGGCTTCGCACCTGGCCAAACGGTTGCGTTACGATTTTCGAGCGGTGGGGATGAACGTGTTTCTCAAAAAGGGCCGCTACGGCAACGCCACACTAACGCGGTTCCCCATCGGGCGGCAGCACAACCTCGATCTGACCGTCGGAGCCCGCAAACGACGCGGCGCCCAGCACACGCGGATCATCATTCCCGCCCACGGTCGATCGGCCGCGATGACGCTGGACGTGTTCAACGTGCACCTGGGATTGTTGGCCACGGAACGACGCCGGCAGGTCGCACGGTTGCTGGCCTCGCCCGACGTCGCCCATCTCCACGAATCCGACGCCTGCATCATCGCCGGCGACATGAACGACTGGCGGGGGATGCTCCGCCGTCAGCGATTCGCACCGGCCGGCTTTCAATGCGCCACCAATCGCCGCCCCGTCTCGCGCTGGTCGATCCGCACATTTCCCAGTTACGCGCCCACCGGCGGGCTGGACAAGGTGTTCTATCGCGGATCGCTGCGCTTGCTCCACGCCTACCGCAGCCGGCTGCGCGTGGCGAAAGTCGCCAGCGATCACCTGCCCGTCATCGTTGAGTTCGAACCGACGATTCGCGTCGGATAGACGGGTTCGCGTCTACCGGAAGACGTCGGACTTCGGGTGGCACGGGCAAGCGCACTCGCTTGCCCGTGTTTTCTTGTCACCGTGCATCGCCCCGTTCAATGATGATCGCTCGCGGCACACGGACAACAGGTACCGTGCATGGGTTTAGCGTCCCTTGGGGACGCTGTGAATGTAGCCCAGCACTTCAGTGCTGGGATGACGGCGTCGCCGGGAGCCCATAGTCCCGGAGGGACGGCTGAGGCGGCATGCCGGATTTCAGCCGTCCCTTCGGGACTCGGTGCCATTTGGTCTCCCGCGAACCCCGCGTTGAAAGACGGGGCTACACTCAGGCCTGCCTGCGGCGGGCGTCCCATGACGACGCTGAACGCGTAGGTACGGTTGTTGATGCCACCCCACCCGAATTATTATCGGAGACCAATCGATCACCGCCGCGGTTCGTCCAATCCCAGCCGTTCCGCCAGCGTCTTCGCGATGACCCCATTCGCCAACGGCGTGGGATGGGCGTGCTGATAGACCGCACGGATGCCTTCGCTCCGTGTCAGCTCGACCAGCGCCGGCGTCAAATCGATCGACTCGATGCCTGCCTGATTCAGGAACGTCAACAACGATTCCCAATAGCCCGCCCCGCCCTCCATGCGTTCGACGACCGTGTCCTTGTCCGGAAAGACAACCACCAGCACGCGCTCCGCCCCGTTCGACAACGCCTCGGCCCGAAACGTCCGCAGAATTTCGCACGTCACGCGAAACGGCTCCGATTCCGTGTTGCGATAATACAGGTGCTGATCCCGCGCCAGATTCTCGTATAACCCACAGACGATGCGATACAGTCCGGACCAGTGCAGCATCGACCGTCGATAGGCGATCGGCGCCCGCTGAACCCAATAATCCGTCTCCATCAACGTCGCCGTCAACGACCCCGACCGAACCGCTTCCCTTAATTCCTCGACCGAGGATACCGGACACGGAATCAATTCCAGTTGCCCGGACGCGTTCAGCCGGAACCGCGGCTTGACGGCCACGTCGCCCGTACCGTGAAAATACGCGGGCCGATAGACCGACACATTGCGCAGGATGTTCTCGAGCATGAAACCGATCAGCACCACGCGCGGATGAAACGCAACGCCGTCTCGTCGATAGCGCAGCAGCACCTGGTCGGTCCCGAAACCACTGACGCCGAAATTCAACACCTCCACGTTCGACCCCTGTTGCGCCAACAGGTACGGCCAGGTTTCGTGCTCGAACCCGTGGCAATGGGTGAACGATTCTCCAAACGCCCCGATCCGCAGCACCCCGGCCGGCGCCTCCAGTGTGTATTCCCGACCCGCCCGAATGCCCGCCGAATTCGCTCGACGCGCGCCGTCCGGCGTCGCCCCGTTCGGGTGAAACGACCAGCCCAACTCCGCGTCGAACCGACGATAAGGATCGGGGTCATGCCCCAGCCGATCCAAATGCCCGGCTTGCTCCTCGTTGAAAATCAACGAATACGGCGGCAATGGCCAATTCAACAATCGCCCGTCGCGGCAGACGATCAGCGTCAGCAGCATGTCGAGGACGACCAACGGAATCAACGAAAACACCAAACGCTTGAACCCCCGCCGGAATGACTGCGGGGGTTTGGATTTCGCCGCCCGTGACTCCGGTTTGATCGACGGGGCCGATGGCGGGTTTGAATTTGCCGCGGACGTCATGTTAATAATCCAATTGTCGGTCAATTTGCGTCCGGAACCCGATCGGCGTTTGCGGGTGGATCCATTGAACGGTTGGACGAGGTGCCGGATCACCGCTGAAATGGTGTCGGAACCGCGACCAACTCCGTCAGAACCCGCCACGGGAGTGACGGGCCGCCCGGAACTGAAGTGACTCGATTCTCGTTCGGCCCGGCCCTGCGTCCCTTGTTCTCGTGCCGGCTCCGCGATCTGAATTCTCGTCCGCGCCCCGGCGCTAATGCGCCTCGATCTCCTTCGCCTTGCCCGAGATCAGTTTGTCGATCTCGTCCTCGTGGTGCTTGGTGATTTTCTGGATGGCTTCCTTGGCGGCGTCGGCCTCGTCCTCGCTCAACTTCGATGCCTTCTTGTCCAGGTCGATCTGCTTGTTGACGTCGCGGCGGATGTTGCGCACCGCGATCTTCTGCGCCTCGCCCATCTTCTTGACCGAATTGGACAGTTGCGACCGCCGCTCGCCCGACAGCGGCGGAATCGGAAGGCGGATGATCTTGCCGTCCGACATGGGCGTGATCCCCAGGTCCGACGACTGCAGCCCGCGTTCGATGTCCTTGGTCGTCGACGGGTCGAACGGTTTGATCATGATCGTGCCCGGATCCGGCAGGCTGATCGACGCCAGTTCGCGAAGCTGCATCGTGCTGCCATACGATGGCACTTCGATCCGCAGATGATCGACCAGCCCCGGCGTCGCCTGCCCCGTGCGCACCCCGCGCAGCTCATCCTTCAAAAACTCCACCGACTTGACCATGCCCGCACGGGCCTTCTTTTCAATCTCCGATTCGCTCATGTCCAGCCCCTTGTGCGCCGTTCGTGCAGGCGAATTCCGACGCGCCGGTCTCGGCGATTGCCATGGCGCGACGACACGTCAGTCTTCCAAATCCAAATTCCGTCCCACGGGCGCTTGAACTTGAATGACCCGTCCCTTTTCGCCTTTCGCCTTTCGCCTTTCGCCTTTCAACAACCGATCATTCGTCTCACTCACCAGCGTCCCCAGCGGCTCGCCCCGCACGATCGCGGACATGTGACCCGATTGCCACAGATCGAACACCACCAGCGGTACGTGATTCTCCTGGCACATCACCACGGCCGACAGGTCCATGACCCGCAGCCGCCCGTCGATCACTTCATTATACGTCAGGAACGGCAGCCGTGTCGCGTTGCGGTCCTTCACCGGGTCCGCCGTATAGACGCCGTCCACCTTGGTGGCCTTCAACAACGCGTCCGCGCCGATTTCCGAAGCCCGCAACGCCGCACACGTGTCCGTGGTGACGAACGGATTGCCTGTTCCCGCGGCAAACAGCACCACGCGCCCCTTCTCCAGATGGCGGATGGCCCGCCGACGAACGAACGGCTCGCAGACCCGGTCGATGGCGATCGCCGATTGCACCCGCGTGTCCACGCCCAGCGGTTCCAGAATCTCCTGAATGGCGATGGCATTGATCACCGTCGCCAACATGCCCATGTAATGGGCCGCCGCCGGGGCGATGCTCACCTTGCCGGCCAGGTCGTCGCCGCGGATCAAATTCCCTCCGCCGATGACCAGCCCGATTTGCGCCCCGAGATCGACCACGGATTTGATTTCCCGCGCCAGCCGATCCAGCGATTCCGGGTTCAGACCGGTTTCCCCGACCCCGCACAACCCTTCCCCGCTGACCTTCAATATGATGCGACGGTACTTCAGTTCAGGCATGACTGGGACCGCTCGATGGCTCGCGGGAACCGTTCGGCCCGCCGGTGAATCGTAGGGCAGGCTTCACCCGCCGTTCCGCGTGCTCAATGGAGCCTGCCCGCCGGATGGATTCATCCGTGCGCGGGTCCTTGACACTTTAGGCGACGATCGCATTAGCCCCTGCCGGGGCGCCCGTCGCTAGCCCACGGCGGAAGCCGTGGGAATGAACGACCGCGTTCCCGTCTCAAGCCCCGGCAGGGGCGGCCGAGGTTAGGCCCGAACGCCCCTGCCGGGGCTTGGGGCCGATGCTGGTCTCCGGGTTCCCACGGCTTCCGCCGTGGGCTGACCACGAACGCCCCTGCCGGGGCTTCGGATCGACCTCGTTTTCACCTTACCCACGCCGTGCGCCGGCCCGGGTGTCTCCGCCGGGGCTGAAGTCGCTACGTACGCCGCGTTCCATCAGCGGGGTTTCACGGCGGGCGACCATGCCACGTCGGATTTCTCGCGGACAAATCCCCGCCGTCCCTTCGGCAGCCCCGAAGGGGCGTTAGTCAATAGCCGGGGGCGCCAGCCCCCGGAGCGTTCGTCCAAGCGAAAACCAGCCCCAGCGGGGCGGCAGATTCCTGACGCACTCTGTCTACCACGACTTCCCGACCGGAATACTTGCGAACCGTCAAACCCGCCGTGGGAATTCTCAACTCAACTCGGCGCCACGGCACGCGACCTACGCGAACCGACGCCCGCTACGATCCAATCTTGAACACCACGAACTCGTTGATCGTCGTGACCCCCGCGCCCTTCAGCACGTCCTTAACCGCCGTCTTGGGCACCTTGACGTGCTCCTGCTCCATCAGCGCATTCAACCCGCAGAACGCGTTTACCTTGCCCTCCGCGATCTTGTCGATGAGCTGCGCCGGCTTGCCCTCGCCCTGGGCCAGTTCGCGGGCCAGGCTTCGCACCTCGTCCAGCTTGCTTGCCGGAATCTGGTCGCGGCTGATCGCCAGCGGATTGGAAAAGATCACGTGATGGCACAGGTCGGTGGCCGTGCTCTCCGGATTCGGCCGCGCGTCCAGCGTGATCAACACCCCGCTCTTGCCGTCATGGTGTACATAACCGCAGACATAGCCCCCGGTCATCTTGCGGCAGCGGGCCACTTTCATGTTCTCGCGCAGGATGCCGAACACGTCCATGATCTCGTCCTTGATCGTCCGCCCCGGCTTCGCGGCGCTCTTCATCGCCGCCGCCTCGTCCGGCGACGGCGCGATCGCGCTCTGCGCCGCGACCGATTTCGCCACCGTCGCCGCCAGCGCGATGAATTGATCGGTCTTCGCCACCGGCGCCGTCTCGCAGCGGACATCGGCGATCGCCCCGGTCTTGCGGTCGTCGGTGAAATAAATGGCCATCCGACCCTCGCCGGTCTCGCTGGACGACCGCGACTCGAGCTTGCCCTTGTACTTCTTTTGCAGCAGCGTCTTCGCCGCCTCGTTGTCGCCGCTGGCCTCGGTCAGGGCGGTCTTGCATTCCATCATCGGCAAACCCGTCTCCTCGCGCAGCGCCCGAACCTGTTCCGCCGTAATCATCGCCATCGCGTCACTTCTCCTCGTCCCATGGACCCCCCGGGCATCGCCCCGCTCGCCGATGCGATCCTCATGATGCCGTCCTGTTCAATTGGAATCTGTATGGGTTCGGCGTATCCCAGTCGTTTCAGAGCACCGGGCGCAAGCCCGGTGTAGGCAATTCGCAAGTGCCGCACATGCTTGGCATTCGCGGGCCTGCGCCCGCATCGTTACGATTCGCGGATGGCCGGTGCGACCGCCGATTCCGTCATCCGACCGCCCTCCGATTTGCCGCGCTCACCATCACCCGCCGACACCGCCCGCGCCGCGCGCTTGGCCGCCGCCTCTTCCTTCACCGCCGCCGCCGCCGCCTGCCGCCCCCGCAAGCCCATGTCGATCGCTTCCCGGACGTGCGTCAGAACCAGCTCGATCGATCGCATCGCGTCGTCGTTGCCCGGAATCGGAATGTCGGCCATGTCCGGATCGGAATCCGTGTCGATCAGGCACACCGAGGGGATGTGCAACGCCCGCGCCTCGCGCAACGCCAGCTTCTCGCGCTGCACGTCGATCACGAACAACGCCCCCGGCAACTTGGTCATCTCGCGAATGCCCACCAGGTTGCGGTGAATCTTCTTCCGCTCCCGCAGATTCCGCGATTGTTGCTTCTTCCCATATTGCTCCGCACGACCATCGGCTTCCAGTGTTTCCAGTTCTTCCAGTCTTTTCAAACGCGATCGAATCGTTCGGAAATTCGTCAGCGTGCCCCCCAGCCACCGGTCGGCCACGTACGGCATTTTCGCGCTGTTCGCCGTCTGCTCGACCGCCAGCCGCGCCTGGCGCTTGGTGCCCACGAACAGAATGTCGCCGCCTTCGCCCACCACCTGGGCGATGAACTTCTTGGCCCGCAGCAGCCCCTTGACCGTCTCGCGGATGTCGATGATGTGAATCGAGTTCCGCTTGGAAAAAATGTACGAACCCATCTTTGGGTTCCACCGGCTGGCCCGGTGCCCGAAATGAATCCCCGAATCGATCAGTTCCTTAACCAGCTCCGATGCCAAATGTCATCTCCTTCAGACGCATCCCGTCGCCATGACGCACGTTTCGGTTGAACGCCCGAATGTAACCGGATCGCGGGCGATATCAACCCGGACAAACCGACTTTTCGGCGATTTCGGCGCGCCGCCCCTGCCGTGGGGTCGGGTGGCCAAAAGCGCCGTAAAAGGAGCCCAATCCCGGTCAGAACCACGGTCCGTCCGACGTTGCCGACGCCCCCGGTCATCGGTACAGTCCCATCCGATGGGCCGGAACCCCCAGTTTACCCGCTCCCAATCGCCCTTGTCCAATCGTCAGGAACCGTCCAGCCCGCCCCGTTTTTTCATCAGCGCGGCCGAGCCCAGCGGCGACCTGCACGGGGCGTCGTTGATTCGGGCCATGCGCGACCGATGCCCCGGTGCCGAATGGGCGGGAATCGCCGGTCCCGACATGCAGGCCGAGGGTTGCCGGGCTATCGCCGACCTGACCGGTCACGCCGGGATGCTGCTGGGCACGCTGGGCCCGGCGCGGCGCGGGCTGGTCGCGCTGAAACGGGCTGTGCAGGAATTCCGGGAACGGCAATACGACGCGGTCGTGGTCATCGATTCGCCGGTATTAAACCTGCGACTGGCGCGCCGGGCGCATGCGTTCGGCATTCCCGTGTTGTATTACATCGCGCCCCAGTTGTGGGCGTGGGGAAAATGGCGCGTCGGCAAACTTCGGCGGTACGTCCGGAAGCTGGCCGTGGTGCTGCCGTTCGAGGAGCGGTTTTTCCGCGATCTCGGTCTCGACGCGACGTTCGTCGGGCACCCGTTGTTCGACGTCTTGCCGGCCCGCGCGATGGATGCCGATTGCGTCGATCGCATCCGCGCCGCCGGCCGACCGGTCGTCGCCATTCTACCGGGTTCGCGCCGCCACGTGGTCGATGAAGTGCTGCCCGGTCAACTCGCCGTGGCCCGCGCCATCCGCGACAAGTTCCCCGGCGCGCACATCGGCGTGTCGCTGGCCAACGATGCCGTCGCCCAGCTGGTCGATCGACATGTCGCGGCCGCGGGTGTCGCCGTTGAACGCTATCGCCAACCGAACGCGGAACTGCTGTCGGCGGCCGATCTGACGCTGGTCGCGTCGGGGACGGCCACGCTGGAGGTCGCCCACTACGCCTGCCCCATGATCGTCATGTACAACGGATCGCGGCTGATGTACCACCTGCTCGGCCGCTGGCTGGTGCGGCTCGATCGTTATTCGCTGGTGAACATCCTGGCCGGCCGCGAACTGGTTCCGGAATTCATGCCCTATTACACATCGACCCAACCGATCGCCGACGCCGCCATCGGACTGCTCGAAAACCCGGCCGCACTCGACGCCATGCGCCGCGACCTCCACGCCCTGATCGACCCCGTCCGCACCCGCGGCGCCGCCGCCCGAACAGCCGACATGCTGCTCGAAATCGCGCGGTGAATTGGTCATTCGAGCGCCCGTGTCGACGGGGAGCTATCACGGCCCGGGGACCCCGGGTATGAAGTCTGAATGATCCCTTCATTCGACGAATCCGGATTCCTGCCGCCCGGCATTCACCGGGCCACGTTGGACGACATCGCGAGCCGGTTCGGACGGCAATCCGAGCTGCGCCGCGTGCAGATGGAATCGGTCCGTTGGATGGTCGAATTGGCCGTCCGGGCGGGGGTTGAGCGTATTGTTTTGAACGGCAGCTTCGTCACGGATATACTGGAACCGAACGACGTGGATTGCGCCCTGTTGTTGGCTGACGACTATCCGCGAGATGCGGCGGCCTCCGACGAATTGATCAAGGGGCTGCCATTCCTGGAAATCCTGCGAGTGGATGAGACGGAGTTCAATCGCCTTGTTCATCGTTTTTTTGCCTCCAGTCGGCTTGCGGTCATCAAGGGCATGATTGAGATTTCCCTATGAATCTTCAAAGCATACCGGAGCTCGAAAACACACGCCGCAAGCTGAGCGAGCTTGAAGAGGCCTACACCGCCGCTGCGGAAAGGTCGTTTGCAAACGCTCACATTCGGGAGGCGACGTTGACGTCTCTTCGCGAACTGATCAACCAGCTCAAGGAAGAAATCGCGCGTTACGAAGCGCATCAACCCGCGCGACGCGAAGCGGCGCGGCCATGAGCCGGCGGATGCGCCGAGTCATCGATCTACCCGGCGAAGATGGGGGACCGTTCGTCGGATTGCAAATCCGGGGGATCTCGCGAAGTGGCGAAATGTCGAGGCGGTTGCACAACCGTCCCACCGCGGGCAAGATGCTCGGCGAATCGAAGGCATAACCCGGAGCATGGTGCATGACCGCGTCCAACACTCAATCCGCCCGCTTACATGCCACGCACAACGCGGATGATCGGGCATTGCCGGGTGACTTGACTTGCGAAGCTGCAAGAGGCGGCGTCGATCAAACGACAGGAGTTCGTGACGTGGACGGCCGCGTCCGACTGGCGAATCCCGCGGATCACCCCGGTGATCGGAGCGCCGCAGAAGGAGAATCCGCCCGACGAATCGGCGGCGGTTGGTGGCGGGCGATCGCCGCCGGCGCCATCGCGTCCTTTCCGATGGGCTGGCTGTTGTCCTTCGGAGCCATGTTGCCGGCCATGCTGGGGTTGTTTTTTTTCGCCCTGTTCGGACTGGTGATCGGCGCGGTGATGTATCGCGTTGCGTCGCGGCACCGGCCGATACCCGTCGGCCGACTGCGAATCGGCATCTGGGCGATCGTGGCCGTCTGCTGGGCCATTTCCATGTATTTCGAGGTCCGTGATTTCGCCGGCGACAAGGCTCGCGAGGCCTTGCACCGGGTGCAATTGCTGCCTGACGGCATGACGCGCGAGACGTTGCTGCTCGACGCGGAAAAGCAGGTGCACGAGACGTTGAAACGCGACCACGGCGGCGACGGGTTTTTCGGGTATGCCCACTGGATCGTCACCAGCAGCCGGATCGAATACCGGGTGGCCACCATGGACAAGCCGGTCGTGCTGACATCGGTTCAGAACAAGGGGTGGTGGGTGGCGCGAGTGGTGCTTTCTATAGTCCTGCTGTGGTTCGGCGTCCGCGCCCAGGTGATGCCCTTGTCCCGCGTGACCGATCGCATCGCCGCGAATAACCAGGCGCTGCCGCCGAATACCGCACCATGAGCCGCCGCCCGTCCCATCCCCTCGTGGTTTCGGGCATCATCGAACGCGGCGGCCGCGAGGTGCTGATCGGCCGTGTCGACGGCGCCGCCGGCGAGGACCATACGTGGGAATTCCCCACGGGGCAGGTTAATGCCGGTGAATCGCCGGAAGCGGCCATGCGCCGCGTGGCCGTGGAGACCGTCGGGGTCACGATCGACATTCTGATCGGTCAGCCGCCGTTCGCCGGTCGTCATCGCGGAGCGGACGTGGACTATCGTTATTTTCTGGCGGGCGCGGTATCCGGCGACGCCCGCGGCATCGCCTATCCGGAAGTCCGCTGGGTGCTGCGCGGAGCGTTGCGTGAATATGTGTTCGATCCGGCGATCCAAGAGGTCGTCGAGTGGTATCTGACCGCGGATAAATAGCATGCGGCCGGCGATGACTTGTCGAGTCGCGGCGCCAACGCCAGAACCCCGGACGCGAGTCCGGTACGTGATTAGCGTACCGTATCGCCATTCAGAGCACCGGGCGCAAGCCCGGTGTTCGGACGGCGATGAGCGCCGCACCGGGAGAAGACCGTGGGCTCGCGCCCACGGCTCTGATCGCGGGTTTTGCACGCTGATCACGTACCGAGTCCGGGGCCGAATGCGAAACCGGCTCGCCGGCGCTCTGGTTTCCGGTACGTGTTTTGCGTTCATCCGGGTCTTGCTCGCTTCCGCCCCGGCGGGGCGGCTGACTGTAGCCACGGGTGAAGCGATGCGCAGCATCGCGCAACCCGTGGATATCGTCCCGCAGATACCCCCGCCCCGGCAGGGGCGGAGGAGGCCTCGCGGGAAACGCTGGACGGGTGCGATAGTCCTACGGGCGTATGCAGCGGGATGGCGCGCCGACCACTGGACGCGACCAATTACCAGCGGTTGTGTCGGCGTTTTGATGAAGGGCAATCGATGATGGGCGCGCGATTATCCAGGCGTCGACGAAGTGCATCCGTCGGCGGGGTATTGGTTGCATGTGTGTTTGTCGCCGGCCCCACGTCGCCATCGGCCCGCGCCGACGGCAACTGGCCGTCGTTCCGCGGACCGAATGCGTGCGGCGTCGCCGACGGGCGGGAATTGCCGGTGTCCTGGGATGTCGAGACGAACGTGGGCGTCGCGTGGAAGACGCCGATCCCCGGTCTGGCCCACTCCTCGCCGATCGTCTGGGGCGACCGGTTATACGTCACCACGGCCGACAGCGGCGACCCCGATCCGCTATTGCGTGTCGGATTATACGGCGAAAGCCCCGATCATCCCGAAAACACGCCCCATGATTTTCGCGTCTATTGCTTGAACAAGAAGACCGGCGAAATCATTTGGGAAAAGGTCGCCCACCGCGGCGTTCCGACGATCAAACGGCACATCAAATCAACGCACGCCAACTGCACGCCGGCCACCGACGGCAAACACATCGTCGCGTTGTTCGGGTCCGAAGGTCTGTATGGCTATAACGCCGACGGCGAACAGTTGTGGAAACAGGATTTGGGCAAACTGGACGCCGGTGCGTTCGACGCGCCCGAAATTCAGTGGGAGTTCGCCAGTTCGCCGGTCATTCACGGCGGCACGGTGTTTCTGCAATGCGATACCAACAGCCAGTCATTCATCGCGGCCTACGACGTCGAGACAGGTAAACAGAAATGGCGAACCGAGCGGAACGACAATCCCGCGTGGAGCACGCCAGCCATCTGGACCGCGGGCTCGCCGCCGCGGACCCAGATCGTGGTCAACGGATTCAAGCACATCGGCGGTTACGACGCGTCGACCGGTGAATCCATCTGGCACATGCGCGGCGGCGGCGACATCCCCGTGCCCACGCCGCTCGTGCTCGACGATTTCGTCTACATCACCAACGCCCACGGCGGCCGGGCGCCTGTCTATGCAATTAAGGCGTCCGCAACCGGCGACATCACGCCGGCCGATGCCGCGACCACCGGCGACCATGTGGCTTGGAGTTACGATCGCATCGGCGCGTACATGCAGACGCCGATCGTCTATCAATGTCGCCTATACGTCTGCCGCGACAACGGCGTGTTGAGCTGCCTGCAACCCAAAACCGGCGAAAAGATATTCCGCGAACGTCTGGCCGGCGCCTACGACGGCTTCTCCGCGTCCGCGGTGGCCGGCGACGGCAAGCTCTATTACACGTCCGAAGAGGGCACGGTGCACGTTTTGAAAGCCGGCCCGATTTACGAAGTGCTGGCGTCAAACAAACTGGCCGAAACCTGCATGGCCACCCCGGCGATTTCCGACGGCCGCCTCTACTTCCGCACCCGCCGGCACGTCGTCGCGATAGCGAAGTAAAGCGCCCGGTGACCGTAGGGCGGGTTTCACCCGCCGCCGCGCGGCGAGGTGCTCCCAGGCAAACGGCGGGTAAAACCCGCCCGTCAAGGCTCGTCGCGATCAAATCACCCGCGCGGTCGAACCGGACGTGCCGGGTCGGGTCATCCTTCCGTCAACAACCGCGTCTTTTCCGGCGGAATCACCACGGCATTGCCGATGGCCACGTCCTGCCCCTTGTCGTTGCGGCAGGCCACCAGCAGGCGGACGCGTTTGGGGTTGATGATCTCGATGACCTTGCCGACGGCCGTCACCGTGTCACCGAAATAGACCGGCTTCAGAAACCGAATCTGCAACTCGACGAAGATCGTCCCCACGCCGGGGATTTCGCTGCCCAGCACGGTGGAGATGATCCCGGCCGTCAGAATTCCGTGGGCGATGCGCTGTTGAAACACGCTCCGCCGGGCGTACTCCTCGTCGATGTGCAGCGGGTTGTAATCGCCCGACGCGTCGGCGAAGGCAAACACGTCCGACTGCGTGATGGTCTTGGTAAACGTCCCCTCGTCGCCGACGCGCAACGTCTCGCGGGTGCGGTGTTTCATGGGTTCCATGCGGTCAAGTCCTTCTATGACCGCCCCAGCATAACCCAATCGCCGCGGTTCGCCATACCCCCGAGCAACCAAATCAAACCCCGCCACGCAAGTGGCGGGCCGCTAGTGCGAGAATCCCTCCTTGCACCCACCGCTGGTGCGAGAATCCCTTCTCGCACCCATCTTCGCGGGAATCCCTTCCCGCATCCTACGTCGGCGCGGTGGCATGGCCGCGGACTTGGGCGGCCATGCTCGTTCGCCGCCCTACGAAATCCCGACTACGGAGTCGTCGTCGGCCAATCAGCCATGACCGTCTCGTACCACACCCCATCCGACTGGAACACAACGCGATCGCCCAGCGCCAGAACTTTCGCCAAGTAGGCGTGTTTGCCCAGCAGCGCGAAATAATCAGCGCTGAATAATTCGATCTTCTTCGTCTCGACCTTCTCGTCGTACGACCCGTCAACCCAGCGCTCTTCGTGAAAATAATACGTCCGTCCGCCGAGCATCGAAACCAACTGTTGATCCCGGCGCGCGGTTGGTCCCGCCGCCGCACCGTCCGTGTGAGCGAGCCCACGGAGGATATCCAATCCCCCGGCTTCGCGCATGTCGTTCGCGCTCTGCGACAGATCGATCGCCGCCACGCCCGTCGAATAAGTGATCCCTGCCTCACCGGGTGTTAACGCAAGCGCCATACTCTTCCGCGATGCCCCACGGCCGCGGTCCGAACCCGCTAACCGAAGCATCTCGTCTTCAAACCGACCCCCGACCGCCGCCGGCGCCGACGCGAACTTCTTGTCTTCCGTCACCAGATACGACGTATACGGCGTCACCACGCCGAACCGCGTGGCTAATCGCACCACCTCGTCCTTCAATTCCTGACCCTCGCCGTGCAGGCGGATTTCGTCGAGCAGATACCCGATCTTGCGAATCGCCCACAGACGCGGCAGGAAGTCGTGACCCGTCTCCCGATCGGCCAGCGTGCGTTCGTAGACGAACTGTTCCGTCTTGTTCCGTCGCGTGCCGGTCAGTTCGACGCTGCACGTGCCCGCCCCGTCATAGCGACCCATGACCACAATCTCGCTGCCCACGAAAATATCCGGCAGCTCCCGCGGAAACACGTCGTACGTCCGCGTTCCGTTCCACACCAATTTCAAATCGCCCAATACCGGATTGGCCACCTTGCGATAGAAACTCGACAGCTTGATTTCCAAATCCTCGTTCAGTGCCACATAGTCGCGCGACCCGCGGTTGTCCTCGGCCAACCGGTCCAGCAATTTCGTATTGACGTCGTCCCCCACGCCGAACGCGAACAGTCGCACCCGCGACGCATTGGCCGCGCTAACGTCCTTCAGAATCGCATCCACGTCCGTCTGACCAATGGTGGGCAGCCCGTCGGTCACGAACACGATCAAATACGGCCGATCGGCATTCGCACCGGGCGCCGCCTTCATCGCCATCAAGACGGCCTCGTGAATGTTCGTGCCCCCGCCCGCCGAGATCTTCTCGACGAACGCCACCGCGGCGTCCACATTCTCGGCAGTCGCGTCGATCAACCCCTCGCGAAACGGCTTGGGCTCGTGCGAAAAGGGAATGACCGTGAATCGATCCTGCCGGTTCAGGTTGTTCAAACAAAACCTCAGCGCGTCGCGGGCCTGCTCGATCTTTCGCCCCGACATGCTCCCCGACGTGTCCATGACCAGTGCCACGTCCTTGGCCATCACGTCGCGATTGTCGATCTCCATCCGCGGGGCGATGCGGGCCATGAAATACCCGTCCTCGCCCGCGTCGCGATAGGTCAGAAGCGTCAAACCGAAATCCTCGCGGCTCAATAGATAGTGCAGGACGAAATCCTGATCGGACATGCCCCCGGTCGATTCGTAACTGGCCGATATGCGATTGTCGCTCTTGCGATTGACCGCCACGGAATGCGTCGGCGAAAAAACGCTCTTAATCGGAACCTGGCTTTCGATGTTCACCACCACACTGGTCTGATCCGGCATTCGCCGCCCCAGCGTCGTGGCCTTCAGCGGCAGCCGCATGGACGAAAGACCGCCGTCGATGGCCAACGTCTGCGTGTATTGCAGCTTGACGCGCACGTCGCCGTTGCCCGGTATCGGAAAGATGCTGGCTTTGTACAACCGCTCGCCGACATACCACAGCAACGCCGGATCGCGCATCTTCGAAACTATGTCGCGATAAATCCCGGCCGCCTTGTCGCGTTCCAAAACCTCGCCCTTGATCTCCTTCCCATCGACAAACATGCTGAACCCGCTGATCGACGCATCGCCCGGCAGCGGATAGACATACGTCCCCTCTATCTGGTTCGGATACGGATTGTGAAACGTCTGATCGACCTTCGTAACCCCCGCCCCATCCACCACATCCACGGTGTACGACTGGCTCTTCAATTCCAACTGGCATTCCCACCCCCGCCGCCAATGCTCCGGCCGCGGCATCGGTTCCGGCCAGGGCATCGGTTTCGGCACAGGCCCGGGCATCGGCGGCACGATCGGGTCAATAATCACCACCTGCCCGTGCGCCCCCGGAACGAACAAAACACCCGTCACAACGACCAGCATGGCTGCCGAATGATGTCGATGGAACATGAATCATCTCCTGGTTAGTGGGACCCACCAGATTAGTAATACAACGCTATGATTTTTCAGGCACGATCGACGAAATCTGCACCGTTCGAGACAGGGCCTCTCCAAGCCCTGGAGCCCCGGAGGGCCCTTCCCAGCCCCGAAGGGGCGGCAGTCAATAGCCGGGGGTGTCGTCCGCGACAGCGGACGACACCCCCGGAATCGTCCCCGACGCAAATACCAGCCCCAGCGGGGCGAAAGAAGCCATGAGCGGAGACTCGCTCACGGCGATGTAGTATTAGACACTGCGCCCGCCCGCCCGGTTCCAACGATTTCCAGCGGCGTGACATGCTCAATACGGACCACGTTGGCCACTACCAAGTTGGCCATGTGCAATGCCGCGGCCACGAGGACGCCTGCGGCCCCCAATTCGTAGGGCGGGTTTCACCCGCCGTTTGCCCGGCGAATCGGTGCCACGCGGCGCCCAGTGTTCTGGCGTAGCTAACGTTTCGGGTCGGGTGGCACGGACAACGGCACTCCGTTGTCCGTGTGCGACCGGCTGGCGCGTTGAAATCGCTGCCCACGCCGAGAGTCGGCGACCACGGGCCGGCGAGTACGCTTGCCCGTGCCACTCCGCACAATTAGGTGCGACGGAGCACCGCTGGTGCGAGAATCCCTTCTCGCACCCACTCCAATGGGAATCCCTTCCCACGAACCCACTCCCGCGCCCGACGCGCGCTTCGCCCGGGGGCGCACGATATTGCTCGTGCGCGACCAGCGAAACTCCGCTGGTGCGAGCATCCCTTCTCGCACCCACACCAAGGGGAATCCCTTCCCACGAACCCACTCACGCGCTTGACGCGCGCTCCCTCCGGGGGCGCACGACATTGCTCGTGCCCGCCACATTGAATCTCCGGGTCGCCGATCGCCATCAGAACCCACCAAGCAAGTGGCGGGACGCACCGCGCCGACGTCCCCATCAGAACCGGGCACCGTGGCGGCAGGCATCGTCGCGTTTCCGCACACGCCTGCCGCCCGCG
>JABFSN010000159.1 GCA_013140575.1 Phycisphaerales bacterium
TGCCCCGCCCCCCCCAATCGGGCGGCGTCCAACCACCGCCCGCGCATACCAAACATACGCCTAACATCGGCTCAAGTCAAGGGAAAGTTCAACGCCACGGCCTAAGCCCCGCGGCCGGCGGAGTTTAGGCCGCGAGAAAAAAGCGAATCGCGGCATTCCATGCTCCCGCGGGACACGATGGTGTAAAGGGAAACCGTCGCGTCCATCGAGCACGCCCGCGCCCCGGCATGGCCGCCCTGCTTCCACGAGGGCATCCTGCACCGCCCCATGAGTGTCACCCATGTCCCCGGTGCAAACACTCCGCAAAGGAGGGGGCACCAATGTCGGTCGCGCCGAACGACGCCGTCCCGATTCGACCGGCAGCCGCCGAAAGTCACAGGAGCCGTCTCCAAAACCTGCGAGTTGCCGACAGGAGCTTGTGGAACACCTCGATCAGCACGGCCTATCTGGCAGGGACAATGACAACTTCCGAGCTGAAGAGGCCCGGCAGCGGATCCGCTCCATCTGCTGATTGCCGAGTTCGAAGGTGGCATAAAAATCGTAACTTCATTTGTTGAATTATGTTATGTAAGCACGCAGCGTTGTGCGATTGCACAACAAATCGATACTACCCCTAATTCTCATTATTTCCACATTACCGGCTCAAAATTTTCTTCCTACATACCGTAATTTACCTTGCTTAACGTATCTACCCAAGTTAACGTTCCAGCTCGTTTGTTCGGGAGTCACGGAGGATTACCCAAAGGGAGGCCGACAGATGAAGCAGAAAGAGCAGCCCGTCGACAAGGTCTGGCGTCGGTACTTACGAACGAGGAGCGTCAAGGACCGTAACGAGCTTGTGGTTCGTTACGGCCAATTGGTGCATACGCACGCTGCGCGGCTTTCCAAAAAGCTGCCCGCGCAGGTCTCGTACGACGAGATCTGCAGCGCCGCGTTCGACGGGCTGATTGAGGCCGTCGAGGCTTACAACCCCGAGCACAAGGCCAAATTCGAGACCTTCTGCCAGCAGCGGATCAACGGGGCGGTCATGGACTGGCTCCGCGGGCTCGACCCACAAAGCCGCACCGTCCGCACGTTCGAAAAGAAGCGACTGGGCATTCGCGAACGCATGGACGCCGAGACCGGCCGGCCGCCGACGCACGAGGAAGTCGCCCGGCGCATGGGGGTCACGCAGGACCGGTACGACCATCTATGCCGGTTATCCCAACTGGGCAAGGAAGTTCATTTCAGCGCGATGGAGCCGCAGAAGGAACGCAACGGCCGGGGACCGTCCAGAAGCTGGGACATCGGTGACCGCCGCGGCGACGATCCGGCGACGGGTATCTCGCGGGAGATGCTGACGGAATACATCACGCGGGGGTTGTCGCGCGAGGAGCGGCTGGTACTGGTTTTGTACTACTATGAAGAATTGACCATGTCGGAAATCGGGATGGTTTTGAAACTGTCCGAATCGCGGGTTAGCCAAATCCACAAGGACATTCTGCAGCGGCTGCGGCATCGGTTCGGGCACACATTGACCGAGGAGCTGGTGGCGTAGCGGTATCGGGCTGGTGTGGTGCCAGGATTCGCCCGTACCAGGAATGGTTTGGTCCATAAGTAAGGATCCTCGCGGCCGGCAAGGAGGCTTGGGACGCGTTTTCCGATCCTCGCTCGCACGTCAGCGGTCAAGGAGGACGGCTGACTGAGCGATGCATTGCGAGCAGCCTGACGCTTGCGTACCATCGGCCTGGTGGAACGCAACGTCAGGCTGCTTCTTGCTTATGATGGGACCGATTTTCACGGGTGGCAGCGGCAGCCGAACCTGCGGACGGTTCAGGGCGTGGTCGAGGACGCACTTCAGCGGCTGATCGGTCACCCGTTGGAACTGGTGGGCAGCGGACGGACGGACGCCGGCGTTCACGCGGTAGGGCAGTGCGCGAATGTTCGCATCCGGTCGCGCGTGCCCACCGAACGGCTGGCCCATGCGTTGAACGGGCGATTGCCCGGCGATGTGGCCGTCGTGTCCGCGGAACAGGTGTCCGACGAGTTTCACGCCACGCAGGGGGCCGTCCGCAAACGATATCGATACACCATTTATGCGATGTCGTGCCCGCCGGTGGCGTCCCTTCAACATCGCTACGCGTATCATTACTGGGAGCCGCTGGACATCGCGCGGATGCGGCGGGCGGCGAGCTACTTCGTCGGAACGATGGATTACTCGGCCATGGCGTCGTCGGGGTGTGTGCGGCGGACGATGGTGCGGACGGTGTTTCGATGCGACGTGCGGCGGGAATACCAATGCGTGTACGTGGAAGTGGACGGGTCGGGGTTCCTGTACAATCAGGTGCGGAACATGGTGGGCACGCTGCTGGAGGTCGGGCGCGGGCGATGGGAGCCGGACTGCGTGGCGGGCATTTTGGCGTCGCGCAATCGAGTCAACGCCGGTCCGACGGCACCGGCACACGGGTTGTGCCTGCAATGGGTGGAATACCCCGAGCATTTGTTGAAGCCGCCGGAGACGACGGCGGACATTCCCGCGTGACATGAAGGTCTGCCACGTCATCACACGTCTGATCGTCGGGGGGGCGCAGGAGAATACCATTCTGACGTGCGCGGGGCTGGTGCGCCGGGGTCACGAGGTGACACTGGTCGCCGGTCCGGAGACGGGTCCGGAAGGGTCGATGTGGAACGAGGCGCGACGGAGCGGGGCCGCGGCGGTGTGCGTCGACAGCCTGCGGCGGAATCCCCGGCCGGTCATGGAGTGGCGTTGTCTCCGCGAATTGACGACGTTGTTTCGGCGCGAGCGGTTCGACATCGTTCACACGCACAGCAGCAAAGCCGGAATCCTGGGGCGATGGGCGGCGCATCGGGCGGGCGTTCCGGTGATCGTGCACACCATTCACGGGATGAGCTTCAATCGCACGCAACGGGCGGCGACGCGGTGGATGTATCGCGTCCTGGAGCGGCGGGCGGGGCGGGTGACGACGGCGTTCATTTCGGTGGCCGATGCCATGACGCGGCAGGCGGTCGAGGCGGGTGTGGGACCACCGGAAAAGTTTACGACGATCTATTCGGGCATGGACACGGCCGCGTACGAGCCGAGCGCGGAACGGCGGCGGGCGATTCGCGACGAGTGGGGCGTGCGGGATGACGAGATCGTCGTGGGGACGGTCGCGCGGTTGTTCCGCAACAAGGGGTACGACGAAATTGTGCGGGCGATGCCGTCGGCCGTCGGGCGGTGCGCTGGGTTGCGGTTCGTGTGGGTGGGCGACGGGCCGGACCGCGATCGATATGTGGAGGAATTGCGGCAGATGGGCTTTTCGGATCGGGTGCGTTTGACGGGGTTGGTGCGTCCGGAGGGAATTCCGGCGCTGGTCGCGGGTTTCGACATTCTGTTGCACGCGTCGCGCTGGGAGGGGTTGCCGCGGGCTCTTGTTCAGGGGCTGTTAATGGAAGTGCCGGGCGTGGCGTTCGACAATGACGGCGCGCCGGAAGTGATTCGCGACGGCGAGACGGGGGTGTTGGCGCCGTTTGGAGACGTGCGGGCTCTGTCCGATGGCATTGTGCGATTGGTCGGCGACAGCGAATTGCGCCGGAGAATGGGTTCGGCCGGACGGCGGTTGTGCCTGGAACGATTCGACGCCGGCGCAATGGTTGATTCGATTGACGCGCTGTACGCGGGGCTGCGGTGACAGTCCCGCGGCGTCGAAGCCGTCCGACGTGGCGGCGGATGTATGACCGGGCGGCACGCGCCCGTACACGCTCTGCGGCCACTCATACCACTCTACGTCCAACTCGATGACCGTCAAGACAATTCCGTCTCTGCCGAGTTCCGCCCCGGTCGCGGCGCGGCAACTGTTGCGAAAGAGCGTGTGCCGACGGTCGGCGCCGGTCAGGTCTGCCGAGAACGGGTCGCCCAGCGTTGGGTATACCGGGGTCAAGCTGAACCCTGCGAAGCACCACGTCTGCTACTTGTCTTCAGGGGGCAACTTGCCGAGTTCGCGGGCCCGCTGGAGCACCTTGGCCCGAAAGTCGTCCGGGAACCACTTCGAGCCGTCCTGATAGCCCATGAGCTGCCCGATTTTCTTGTAGATCAGGATCGAGAGTACGCCGTTCTCGACGTAAGCATCGACGCGTTCGTACCACCTCGGCATTCCCGGCAGCCGATAGATGTCCCGGTCCGGCGCGGAGGAGAACCAGACTCCGTCGTCCAGTTTCTCGGGCCAGGGCAGCTCGACACGGTATTTAATCACGGAATCGCCGGTACCGCGATACTCGCCCTCCAATTTCAACGTCCGCTCGACCCACTTTCGAGTTGCCTGAACGCACGCCGGGCCATGCGACCACGCGCATTCAACGACCTGGTCAAGATCAAAATCCACCCGAACAGCATTCCGACTTGATACGACACGGAGTCGTCGTCCATTGGCCAGCCATTGATATTCAGCTATGTCGCAATCGGAATTCTCTCCGGCGGCAAACAGCCTGACTCGCAATGCCACATCATCCCTAATCTGCACGGGGTACCGGGAACTGTGCGGACAAACCGAATCATGAAAAATCCAATTAGAGAACGGCCAAAGCAACTCTCGCAACACCTCGGACAGGTCCCCAAACTCCCATTCTACCAACATCTCCGTGGGCTTTTCGCCCACCAGCCGTTTCGCTCTATCCAGATCTTGCCTCCATGGCTCCCGACTCTGAGGCGCACGGGCACCGCGATCTTCGGGTCGGGCTGTCTCCTGATTGCTCTCCCTGGCCCGCAGGCCAATTGCGGGAAAAACAAGCATCGCTAGTGCAATGTGCGTGCCGAGTTGGGTTTTCCGGTCTCTGATTCTCGAGGGCCAGAATTGTGTCATCGATCGTCTCCAGAATAATCAGGGACAGCCCGGTACGGTTGCATTCGACGGCTTGGGCGTGTAACTGAAAACGGGCGGTGCAGGCGCGAGCGTGCAGATCGGCGGATCGAGTATGATGTCCGAGTTGATTGTCCAGGACAATGTGTCGAACACGTAAAGCACGTCAGCTTTTTGAGAGTACACTTTCGTCGTTCCGCCCGGATAGTAACGCGTCTCTCCGCAATAGGTGAACTTGACGGTTGCCTCAAATGCGTTGCACCCGCCACCGGCGATCAGGGCGAGAACCCACGCCGAATTGCTCGGATGGACGCGCGGACTGGCATTCAGTCCGCAGCACGGGAACAGGACGTCCGGGTCATCTTCAATGGCACTCGCGGGTGCGGATTCAATGGCATAAATATACCGATCGTCAAATGTACCCGGAATGTCGATCATCTTCACTATCTTCTCGGCGAATCGGACCATTGACTGGCAATCAACACCGCCTGGAATGTCGGGGACACGCCAAGCCTGTCCAGAATCTGCGACTCCGCTTAAGGGCCTATCCCAAAAACAGTTTCGACGCCTGAAAGGTAATGCAGGCCAGGGTCATATGCAGCAAGCCCAGATAATTCTCCGGTTTCTTCTCCCAGCGAATCAGAATGCGTCGAAATCGGTTCAT
>JABFSN010000034.1 GCA_013140575.1 Phycisphaerales bacterium
CGCCGCCCCCGCCTCCTCCTCCACCGCCGGCGCTCCAGAGCTCCACGAACAAGAAGTGAACGCCGGGAGGGACTACGAACATTCCCGTCGCGGAAAACCCGCGCACACCACGTTCCGGAAGCCCCGTAGTCAGAACAGTTCCGTCGGGGAATCGAAAGCCCCCGTTCAGGCTGGTCACCGGCCCGTCAGCCGTAATCTTCCCGGAGACGTTCGCATCTCCGTCAACGTGCAACTCCGCCTCCGGCATCGTTGTCCCGACGCCGACCCGGCCCATCGCGTCGACGTGGACGGCGGACGCATCACTACCGGGCACGATCAGCCGCTCCGCGGCGATGGCGTGGACGGCGCGGGCGGCGTCGGTGACATCCACGTCGGGTGTCAGTTGGTGCAGGCCATTGCCGAGGCCGTCGTCAAACCAAACACGGAGCACCAGATCGTCGTGAACGTGGAAAACCGACTCGGGAATCGGAGTCATGTTTTCGATGGCGGGGTCGCCGAGCGTGATGCTGAACACGCCGTTGACAACGGCCAACACGACGGGTTCGATCGGCGCATTGGGCGCGACGACCGGGCTGCCGTCGTTTGTCCAGACAAAGGATTCTGTTTCGGCATCGACGAGGGCGAATCGGAATTCGCCGTTGCCCGTGAAGCGCTCGCCCTTCACCGCGACAACGCCCTGATGGGACAGGCGAGCACCATCGCCCGCGAATGCGGCAGACGCGAGCACGCACATCGCTGACAGCATCGCTGAAAGCCTGAGTTTCATAAGCCCACCCTTTCCCCTCGGTTCGGTGGCCACGCGCGCCGCCGCCCGACCACGTGCAAACGCCAAAAAAAAGCCGACATTCCCCGGTTGACCCGCCACTGCGACACGCGCGCAATCCAACGGAACATTCTATTCGGAGTGACTTCGAATCCCAAACGGTCTTCCACCCTGACTGGTCGGTTTTCGCAGCGATTCACTGTCCGGCCGCAACCGCCTTGCCCGGCGGCACTTCACGAACGTAGCCCGGGATTATTTGGAAATGGAGTGAGGGGGCATCCGGAGAAGAAGATTCAAACGCCTTTTCTCAAAAGGAAGCCTCGATGGCGAGTGGCACGAGGCGGACGCACGAACTCAACCGGCGGGATGGGGCGGAAACGGCGGCGCTGCGAAACAAGCTCCTGGCGTGGCGGGCCGGTCAACATCGGCCGCATCGCCCGGACGAATCAGGTCGCCGACCTCGGCGACGGCCAGCGCCGCCGCAGACACTTGTCCGGGGAGGCTATCGGAATGCGTCGCGGCCGCCGTGGCCAAACACCACGACCCGCCCGCCGCGGCCAAAGCCATGCGTTGACGAGCAGCACCCCCCGAACAAATCAACATCGCCAACCGCCGCTGCGCCTGGCCGCGTACTGCGGATGCCCCGCGCGGCGCGAAAGCAACACGAAGCCTTGAATCTTGCGTACGCGTTCGCGACGTCACCGAATTTTGTCGAGGCGGCCAATTCGATTCGCGACGCGCTTGTTGAACAGTTGGGTTTTCAGGAAATGGAGGCGGCCGACCTCGTCCAATCGGTTGAGGAGCCGTCGCCCTTCGGACCAGGATCACCGTTCGGTCCGGGCACGCTCTTTCATCGTCCGACCGTTCACATATCGCGCGGACTGACCGCCGTGTGCTGTCCGATGCAATGTATTGCCTTGCGCCGGCGGCTCAAATGGACGTCGACGGTCGGGCGCGTCCTGGGGACACGACCGGTCGTCACTTCCGCCCGCAGCATTGCTTGTGCTTCTTGCCGCTGCCGCACGGACAGGGGTCGTTCCGGCCCACGCGCCCCTCGGTGTGGATCGGCTCGACCGGCGGGGGCAGCGGTGGATCGTCCTCGCCGGGCAGTTGGGCTTCGTGTTTCTTCTTCTTGTCCGCCGCGCGATGGAATCGCTCGTTTGGTTCCGGCGTCTTCATGCCCACGGAAAACTCCTTAATAGGTCGGCGGTCAACGTCCGCCCACACGCCCATCGTATCATCGGCGACGCTCCATTGCACGGCCGCCTGGGCATCGTGATTGACCCGCGTTCGGCCGGCGAATTCAGTACATCCTGATTGTACTGCGGGTTTTATCCGCCGTCTTCATGTTCGCGGACGGTGAACCCCGCCCTGCGAATGGGAAGCGCCGGAATGAACCCCGGCTGTCGTGGGTGCGCGATTGAATTCTCGCACCGGCGGCGTCAATTCGACTCCACCAGCGCTGGGTCGATGCGCTGCCCGACCCCTGCGGGCTGTTTCGTGGGCGCGACGGATTCGTGGGCGGACGCCCCCGGCTACCGACGGACGCCGCTTCGGGGTTGCCCAAATAACGAGGCGGAAGGGTCTAATTGCATGGCCTGCCGCGCGTGTGGCGGGTTCTGATCAATTGCGCCAACAGCTCCAACAGTATGCGAATTGTATTGACGACGTGCCAATCAAGAGACTAAAGTGGATGACGGGGCTGGGGTGGGATCGTTCTCGTCATACGACCCGGTCGGTATTGAAAGGCGCACAATATGAGACGTCGTGGGAATTGCGCTGCCAACTGGTTGCGCCTGGTGGCGGCGTTGTTGGCGCCGATGCTGGTCGGCTGCCCGGAGGACGAAGACTCGGAATCCGAAGTCCCGGAAAACGTCGGCAATACGAACGACAACTCGAACGACGAAGTGGATCCAGACGACCTGGATTCCGACGACGTGCCGGACGCCGACGACAATTGCCCGAACACGTTTAATGACGACCAGGACGACATCGACGGCGACGGAATCGGCGACGGCTGCGACAACTGCGAAGATACGCCCAACCCCGCGCAAGCGGACAGGGACGGTGACCGCGCCGGCGACGCGTGCGATGCCTGTCCGGACGATCCGCTAAAGGCGGTGGCGCGCGGCCCCTGCGGCTGCGGGACTCGGGAATTCGACCTCAGCGGCGACGGCCTGCCGGACTGCACGGGTGATCCGTCGTTCGCCGAACGGATCATCGACGACGTCATCGTCGGGGGCGCGCAAGTCGAATTGACCGACCTCGACAACGACGGCGACCTGGATGTGGTGGCCGCCGTCACCGGCACGCGGGCGGTTTACGGCTACGTCAATCAGGACGGCGGATCGAGCTGGTTCCGGTTCGCGGTGGCCGGTCCCGCGGGTTTCGCGGCGTCGGCCATCGCGCTGGGCGATTTCGACGGCGACGGCGATCTCGACGTTGCGGCGCTGGAGCAATCCGACCCCTCCGTTGGACCGATTTCGCCGGGCGAAGCGGTGTGGTTTCGTCGTCCGGTAAACTCCCTCCTTCCGTGGGATCCGTTCGAAGTTTCGGGACAAACGCTGTGGGGCGCGCGGGGGCTGGCGACCGGCGATCTGACCGGCGACGGTCGGGCGGACATCGTGGTTTCGACGGTTCCGTCGGCGGGCGCGCCGGACGTGGCCAACCTCCTGGGCCTCCATTGGTTCGTCAATCAACAGGGAGGGTCGAGCTGGAGTGATCGTCGAACGATCAACCCCAACGCGGGTGATGTGCAAACCGTCTTGACCGCGGACATCGACGGAGACGGCGACCTTGACGCGGTGGCCGCTGAATCCAGTCGGATTTCCAGCTCCTGGTACGAGAATGCAAGGCTGATTGGGCAGGTCCAGGAGAACCCGCCGTTCATCGAGCATTTCCTTGGACGGGTCTCCGACCCGTTTGATATTGTCGCCGTCGCCGGATTGGGACGCGGCGAAGGCCTGGTGATTCTCGCAACGGACGTGGATTCCAGGGCAGGCCTCGGTCTCGCCTATTACTCTCCCCGCGGCGATGTGACAGCCTCGTGGCTCGACTTCCGCATTGCGTCCGACTTTCCGAGCGGCACGGAGTCGCGCGTCTGCCCAGTGGATTTCAACGACGACGGACGCAACGACGTGGCCGCGACGTCGATCGCGCGGGAAGACTTGCGTGTCTACATGGACGCCCGCAACGAGCGGGATTTCATAACGTGGCAATGGGTGGGGATCACCGGCGGCGGGTACGACGGGTTGAAGGACGTGGCCTGCGGGGATATCGACCGCGACGGCCGGTTCGATCTGGTGACCATCACCAGCGGGCACCCCGGCGGCGACCGGGTGTCGTGGTGGCCGAATCCGGCGGTCGAGCAGCCCTCGCCGGCGGAGATTCCCGTGGTGCTCGATCGGTTTGATCTGGAGTTGGAAGTGGGTGCGGGCGGCGGCGTGCGGGTGAACCCGCCGGACGAAATCTGCCGCGGCGCGTGTACGTTTTCGTTCGACGACGGCACGGAAGTTGAGTTGACCGCGTCGCCGGACGGGGGATTTAATTTTACCGACTGGTCCGGGGATTGCGGACCGGGCGGGGCGATGTGGATGGTGACGCTGGATCGGGAGGTTATGTGCGGAGCCACGTTTGCCCCGGCGGGGGGCGGCGGTGGAGGCGGAGGCGGCGGTCCGCCGCCGGCGCCGTTCTGCGGCGACGGCGTGGTCAATAACGAAGAGGCCTGCGACACCGCGGGCCCGTCGGCGACCTGCGACGCGAACTGCACGGCCGTCGCGTGCGGTGATGGAACCATCAACGAGCCCGCCGGCGAACAGTGCGACGACAGCAATATGGCCGACGAAGACGGGTGCAGTTCGACGTGTCAAACGGAATTCGGACCGTCGACGTGCGGAAATGAAATCACCGAACCGCCCGAACAGTGCGACGACGGCAACAGCGAGCCCGGCGACGACTGCGACGAGTTGTGCCGCATCGAGGAGTGCGGGAACGGGTTCACCCAAACGGACGAGCAGTGCGACGCCGGCGGCGCGACGGCCGGGTGCGATGCGGACTGCACGTTCGTTGTCTGCGGCGACGGCACGATCAACGAGGCCGCCGGGGAGCAATGCGACGACGGCAACGTGCTCAACGACGACGGCTGCTCGTCGACGTGCATGATCGAGGGCGGTGGCGGGCAGTTCACGCTGACGTTGCAGATAAACGCCGACGGACGGGGCTTCGTGAGCAGCGACCCGCCCGGCATCGGGTGCGAGGCTGACTGTGCCGCCTTGTTCGATGCCGATTCGGTGGTCCTTCTGACGGTGGTCGCGTTCACGCCGGCGGCGTTCGGCGGCTGGAACGGCTGCGACCCGGACGGCGATTTCGGAGTGAAAGGCTGCCAGGTGACCATGAACCAGGACCGAATCGTCGGCGTGGTGTTCCTCGTGCCGTAACAGCCCGCGCCGCCGATCGTCACCTGGGCTGCCAAGCGGTGCGTCCACCGCCCCGACCTCGTCGTGGTTGCGTGGCCCGCCGCTTCGGCAGTGCGGGGGTGGATTTATCCCGCGCAGGCACGTTGTCCGCCGCGGCGCCCCCGCTGACCCCAATCGACTCCCCCGCAGTTAGGACCACGGACCACCCTTCCGCCGTTCGAGCTACACCCACTCAGTTCGGCCAGCCACTTCCGTGGCGGGTTCTGACG
>JABFSN010000231.1 GCA_013140575.1 Phycisphaerales bacterium
GCCCCGCCCCCGGCTCGCCCTCCATCGTCCACTGACCGGCCTCGTTCATCGCCATCTGCATCCCGAACCCGGCCATCTGATCCAGCATCCCCGCGCCCATCGCCGGCTCGATCACCAACGCCCCCAACGCCGCCTCCGGCACGAAAAACGTCTTCTTCACCCGCCCCAGCAGGCCCTTCGCTCCCATGCCCGACACCATCGGCCAACTCGCCCCGACCGTTTCCACCCACCGCTTCTCGTCATCGACGTGCCCGCGATAGGTCAGCGCCGTCACGAAATGAAAATCGGAAAACACCGTCCCGCCCGTGTTCTGTTCCGTCCCCGCCAGGTTCAATCGGCAGGTCAGCAACGCCGCCGGCCGTTCCGCGGGCGGCACGCCGAACGGCAACATCGCCGGCGCCGTCAGATCGGAATGCGAGGCCAGAAACGACGCCCCCTCGCCGGCCGAACGCAAGCACCCGATCGGTCCCTCGGCCACGCGCAGCGCATAGCCCCCATCGGACATCGCCTCGATCGACAATCCCTCGAACAACGCCGGTCCGTCGTCACCCTTCACCAGACCGGCCACCCGCTTGTGCAAATCGTCCAGCGGCCAATCCAGCCGCACCGACCACCGCCATCGTCCCTCGAAATCCGGGGCGTATGTGCAGGCGGCAATGGCCGTCTCCGGCCACTCCGCAATCGTTTGCAGAATGCCCGCCGCCTCCTGAACGTCCACCCCTTCGGACGACGCCCGCCCCATTTCCGACAGCATGTCCGCGACCGTCGTCAGCAGAAACCCGCTTTCCGCCCGCCCGGCCTCGTCAATCAGTTTCCTGACCGACGCGACGTGGAACTCCAGCCGCGGCTTGATCGCCGGTTCGTTCACCGCCGTCTCGCCGCCCGCGTTCGCTTTCTCCGCATCCGGTTGCGGCGCTTTCCCGGATTCCGATTCCTGCTTGACCGCCGATTCCTTCTTGACCTCCGACGCCTTCTCGGCAGACTTCTTGGGTCCGAACACAATGTTCGGCTCCTGTGCCGACACCCGGGTGACATCACTAGTCACCGTAATCACCACCATCGCGCCGGCGAAAACCGAAAACCGAAATCGTCCGTTCATGGCAGCCATCCCAGCCCCGCAAGAATCATGCTCCCGGGGATTACGCCCCGGGGGATCAAGCCCCGTAGATCAAACCCCGTAGATCAAGCCCCGTAGATCAAGCCCCCGGGCATCAAGCCCCGTAGGGGCGACAGTCAATAGCCGGGGGCGCAAGCCCCCGGGCGACGCAACCCAACGGAATTCAGCCCCAACGGGGCGACAGGCCCCGGCGAATCTTCGCCCGGAGGGCGCACGATCTTAGCCAGGGACTTCAGTCCCTGGAGGACGACCCCTCCATTACCGCCGCCCGGAGGGCGGACGAAACCCGGTTTCACTCTTGCCGGCTCCAGTTCACTCACCTGTTCGGTACTCTGCCGTCCGTGTCGCCAAACCGGAAGCACCAACCGTGTTGACGCACTACTCCTTCTCCCCGCCCTCGACCGGCTCGCCCGGTGCTTCCGCCGGCGCCTCCGGCTGCCCGCCCATCGCCCCCATCATCATCATCGCCACCTGCTTGCTCGCGATCATCAGTTCCGTCGGTACCAGAATGTCCACCCGGCTCCAGTCCGCTCCGCCCGCCGTCGCCATTCCCACCGGGGCATTCATCTTCGGCAATTCAATCGGCGGAATCTCTTCATCGAACGCCGCCGCCATGTTCTTTGCGAACTGCAGAATGTGCTCGAAATCAACGAACATCACCCCGCTGCGTTCCTTCGGTAAATGCCCGCCGATCTTCTTGATCCCCTCGTCGCCGTCCAGCGCCGCCTGACCGCTGCGGGCAGACTCGATCAACGTGGCCATCTGCTTCGACCCGCCGATTCCCACCGCCACCGTGTCCCCGTCCACCGCGCAGAAACGCACCACCAAACCGTCTTCGCCGAGAACCTTCTTGACCGCGGCCACCTCTTCTTCATCAGCCTCTTCCGACTGGGCCAGCGCCAAAATGTCGAACTTCAACCGGTCCACCTTCGTCCCGCCGATGTCCTCCGCGTCCGCCGTATACGTCAGGTGGGCCATCCCCTTCTTGAAATGCTCATCGTCGATCGGCAGCGCCTTGGACTTCTCCACCAGCGACGCCCAGCCCGCGATCCACTTCTTGCTGTCGCCCGTGTCCACGATCATGTTGGCCGCGAACAACCCGTCGGTCCCCGGCTCGACCGCGTCCACCGACCCCCGCACGCCGCGCAACGCCGAAACCAAGTCCTTGAACTCGCCCACCAGCTTCTGCGCGTCCTCGTCCTTGACCCCCTCGATCGATTTCAGCATGTCCACGTACATGTCCATCGCCGTCATCGATTCCTTGATCGCATCGGGATGGACGATGCTGCCGAACGCCAGCAGGTACTGACTCGCCGGCAACCCCGTCAGCAACGATTCCGTCGTGGTCTTGGCCTGCGTCTGTTTGGCGAAATCGCTTCCCGGCTTCGCGTTCAGACCGACGCGCAGCGCCAGCCCCTTCTCGCCCAGCGACACGCCGAACGACGCCGACCGGATCCCGTCGATCATCGTCTGTAGTTGTTTCTTGCTCCCCTCGCTCGACTTCGCGTCGCCCTCCCCCCCCGCCTGCTGCATCGCCACGATCGTGTTTACAAAATTGTCGATCTGCTCGCGGAACAGCTCGATCATCTTCGCCCCGTCGACCCACACCGCGACGTCCAGCCCCTCCACCGCCTTCTTCTCCGCATCGCTCAGCTTGGAATCGATCCCCTTGTCGGCCGCCGCGACCTGCTTCACCGTGTCCGGCATCATGCCGATGACCACCCGGTCCTTCGTCGTCGCCGCGGACATCGGCTGGCCCATGACCATCACGTTCCATTGGCCGCCTTCCGATTCCGTGCCCCCCATCGCCTGCAGCAGCGCCTTGGGATCGCTCGCCGGCACGATCACCACCTGCTTGGCCGGCGCCTCCATGAAATTGGTGAAGGGTAACACCGCGACCACCAGCGGACCCTCGACGTTCAGCCCCGTGGTCATTTGCAGGTACGTGCCCATCATCGTCGCCAGCGAGTTGTTCGGCGGCGGCAGGAACATGTCCAACCCCAGGTCCGCGATCGTCTTTTGAAAATGCGTGTCCGCCTGCTGGATGCACGGCACCAGCATGAAAAACACCGCGTCCTCCGGCACCACCGACAACGGATTGGACATCGCCTCCGCCGCCGCCGGCCGAACTGAACCCAGCAAGGCCAGAACGACCGCAAACATTCCAAAACGACGAATCATGGAAAAGCTCCTTCTAGAAGTAGAGGTTGGTTGTTTCTCAAAACTCCAGAACCGTTATCAGCGCACGCCCGCCGCCGCCTGTCAACCGTGCCTACGCGGCGCCGATTGGGTCTTGGCCCATCCGGAAAGGGCCCGTGACACTCCAAGCGACGATTGCATCAGCCCCGATAGGGGCGACCCGTCGCTAGCCCACGGCGGAAGCCGTGGGAATGAATGACCGCGTTCCCGTCTGAAGCCCCGGTAGGGGCGGTCGTCGCTAGCCCACGGCGGGAGCCGTGGGAACAATCGACCACGTTCCTCTCCCAAGCCCCGGCAGGGGCGCCCGTCGCTAGCCCACGGCGGAAGCCGTGGGAACAATCGACCACGTTCCTCTCCCAGGCCCCGGCAGGGGCGCCCGGGTTCACGCCCGAACGCCCTTCCACGGGCTTCGGATCGAGTCCGTTTTCACCGTACCCTCGCCGTCACCATCCCGGACCCGTTACCGGTACATTCTGTGACGAAACAATCGACGAACCACTCGTCTGCGGGTAAACGCAAATGCCCCATCCATCACAAATCATAACCCACGACCGCCATCCCTGACGGTCGGAAATCCTGTAATGACAAGTACCTACAGCCGTTGACCTTACCGCAGGTGGGACGCCTGACATTCCCGGCGGTGATAGCGCCATCGGGAATGCAGAACACACTCGCCGCAATGCTGGACGCGCGGCATCGGCTTGTTCATAATGGACACAGTTCCGCGACGCACCGACTCGCCGCGGCCGGGTGTTGAACCGACGTGACCCGACATCCAACAACGCATCGCGTCGTCGTACCATCGGATGCCCTCGCCCGTCCTGTGTGGGCAGCGCTTTTCGTCGCCCACGCCGCATGGCTGCTCCGTCTTGTCGTCATCGACGCTTCCTGGTCCCGTCAGGCTTTGCTGCTGCTCGCGACCCTGTTTCTGGCCTGGATGACCTGGAATCATCGCGCTGGGTGGATCCGCCGCGACCGGCGATCGATCGTCGTCTGCTCCGTCATCGTCGCCATGCTCCACGTAAACGTCGTCCGTCGGGCCATCGACATCCCCGCCGACGCCCTTCCCTGGACCGTGCCTACGTTGGCCGGCGCCGCCGTGTGTTTTCTGTTGCATCGGATTCGCCGCGGTCATCGGCACGACCGTTACACATCCACCGCCATCCGCACGCGGTCCGCGTCGACCTGCCCGTGGGATCGCGTGCCCGATCGCATCGTGTCGCTCGCCCACCAATGTGCGGCCGCCCTCGTCACCGCCCCCCGCGCCCCGCCGTTCTGAACGACCCCCCGATTCTTGTCGGAACACGGCCACCGGGACGCCGCCCTGCGACGCCCCGGAATCGCGTGCGTCACCGCTGGTGCGAGAATCCCTTCTCGCACCCTCCGATGCGGGAATCCTTTCCCGCGAAACCCGCCCCGGTAGGGGCGGAGGAGGCGCCGCGAACAGCGCTTAACACGTACCGAAGATACTCGTCCGCGCTTCGAGAGGATGAATCACAAATGAATCATTGCCAATCAAGAATGGGAATAGCCCTTGTTACCTCGTTCGCCTTCGCATCGACCGCATCCGCCGCCGAATACACATTGATCACCGGCATCGACCCCCTGCTGATGCCCGGCGGTTCCCGGCTCGTCGCCCCCAGCCCGGGACCCGGCTTCCCCGGCACCTTCGCCGACGGGAATCGCCTGGCCGGCACATCCGAATCCGAAGCCCCGGCCACCTACGAAGGCGCCGGCACGCCGTTGTTCGATCCCAACGAATTCGGCGCGCTCAGCTTCACCCTTCGCCGCGGCAGCGCCCCCGCCGGCGGACCCAATCGCGTCCCCATCATGGGCATCGATTTCCTGGGCGGCCCGAAACTCGACCTCGACGGCAACACTGCGAACGGAACCCGCAGCCTGGTCCCCGTAACCGGCCAACCCGCCGTCGCCATCCCCGGGTCGAACTCCACGATTAACCTGTCCGTCGATCTGACGGCGTCGACCATCGTGCTGACGCGTTTCGACGCCACCGGCTCGAACGTCAGCAACGCCGGTCTCCAGCCCGAAATCGCCACCACCATCAACGTTTTGGCCGGCACCCAGTCCGACGCCCAGCCCGGTAATTCAATCAACCCCACCGTCGACACCCGTGTCGGCCAGCTTGTCCCATTTGCAGGCGTCAGCTCGCTGTCCGGCGTCTACCAAATCCAAAACCTCGGCTTCGAAATCTGGCAGGATTCCGTCGACCCCACCAGCGGCACGGCCGCACAACTGGGTTCGTTCCAATTCCTGGGCACCTTCCGCGGCTGGCTGGTCATCGCCGACCAGAACGGTGATTTCCCGATTCTCGCCGGCGAGGGATTGGGCACTACGCTGTGGCCGACCGTCAACAACGCCGCCAACGGCATGTCCTACGCCACCGCCAACGGCCTCGCCGGGGGGTCGGCCACCATCGACAATGGACCGGCCGGCGATGTGTTCACCGCCGCGGGCAACGGCGGCATCGCGTTTACCGACGCCGGCGGCGATCTGGGCGCCTATTTCGACACCGTCGTCGTTCCGGCGCTTCCCGCCTCCGCCCAGACGTTCATTTACCTCGAATCAGCCGGATTCGGCGTCAATAACAGCGCCGATCCCGTGTTCCGCGACAGCAGCGGCTATGACGTGGTCATCGTCGCATCCTCGACCTGCGCGGCCGGGTCGTTCTGCGAACGCACCATCCCTGCGGCAGGGACCGTGGGTTGGACAGCCTTGGCAGGCGTACTATTGGCCGGCGGTATCGTCGCCGTCACTCGCCGTCGCACGTCGGTCGCAGCCTGACCCCGTTGCGGCTTGGGTTTAAGGTTTGTGCGTTGACACGAACGGCCACCGCCCCGCGTCCAGCGGCGACGGTGGTCGCTTTTTTTCAACAACGAACGGCATGCGACTTGCATGACTATCCCCGGTGCGCATAGGCTGCTCCAAACGCCCCGTGAGGTGGTTTCTGGGGCGGCGGACGGGGAACTTTCGGAGGAAAAAACATGTTCGTTCTCGCTCGGAAGCGACTGGGTCTACTTTTCCTGTTTTTGGGAATCATCGGTTGCGCCCCGAAATACGCCCAATTCGGCGAACCCATGGCCGCGGAGCAATCGGCCACCGTCGCGGTGGCCGACGTCCTCGCTGATCCCCAAGCCTACGACGGCAAGCACATTCGCTTGACGGGCGTGGTCGATTCCGTTTGTGCGGCCAAGGGTTGCTGGATCCGCATCGCCCCGCCCGGTGGAGGCGACACCGTGTTCGTCAAGTTCACCTGCCCGGTGGACGGCCGACTGGTGCCCATGGAAGCCAAGGGACACAACGCCGTCGTCGAGGGAACACTGACCATCCAGGAAATCTCGCAAGAGGAGGCCCGTCACTACAAAGAAGACGCCGGCGCGCCGGCCTCCGAAATCGAAAAAATCGTCGGACCGCAGAAGACCGTGCGTATGCAGTCGCCCAGCGCCCGGATTGAAGGGCTGGCTCTAAAGTCGTCGTAGGCCATTTGCCTCGGTATGGGAACAACTTCGCCCGCCTCGTTGGACCGCGCCGCGTTCGGCGCCGGACCGCGGCGGACGTTTTCAGGAGTGCATCGCAATGTCAGATTTGAATCCGTTCCGTAACGCCCAGGCTCAACTGGACGAAGCCGCCGTCATCCTCGGCCTCGACAAGGCCACCCATGAACTGCTCCGCTGGCCTATGCGCGAGCACCGTTTCACGCTGCCCGTCCGCATGGACAGCGGCGAGACCCGCATCTTCCACGCCTATCGCATTCAGTACAACGCCGCCCGCGGCCCCACCAAGGGCGGCCTGCGCTGGCACCCCGACGAGACCATCGACACCGTCCGGGCGCTGGCCGCGTGGATGACCTGGAAAACGTCGGTCGTCGACATCCCCCTCGGCGGCGGAAAAGGCGGCGTCACCTGCAACCCCAAGGAAATGTCCGAACGTGAAAAGGAACGCCTCGCCCGCGCCTACATCCGCGCCACCGCCGATCTGCTCGGTGTCGATCGCGACGTCCCCGCCCCCGACGTCTACACCACGCCGCAGATCATGGCCTGGATGTTGGACGAATACGAAACCATAAAGGGACACTCGCATCCCGGCGTCATCACTGGAAAGCCGCTGCCACTCGGTGGCAGTCAAGGCCGGGGCGACGCCACCGCCCGTGGTGGAATCTACGTCGTCCGCGAGGCCGCCAAGACCCGCAAGTTATCGGGCGACCTGTCCTACGCCGTTCAGGGGTTCGGCAACGCCGGCCAGTTCGCCGCCACCCTGCACAAGGAAATCCTCGGCAGCGGCAAGCTCGTCGCCGTCAGCGACTCCGGCGGGGGGGTTTACAACAAGAACGGTCTCGACCCGCAGAAGCTGGTTCACCACAAACGCGAGACCGGCCGCGTCGGCGGATTCCCGGGCGCCGAGCCCATCAGTAACGAGGCCCTGCTCGAGCTGGATGTCGACGTGCTCTATCCATCCGCACTCGAGAACGCCATCACGGGCGACAACGCCGAGCGCATCAAGGCCAAAATCATGTGCGAGCTGGCCAACGGACCGACCACGCCCGACGCGGACAAGATTCTGCACAAGAATGGCGTCTTCGTTTTGCCCGATTTCCTGGCCAACGCCGGCGGCGTGACCGTCTCGTACTTTGAGCAGGTGCAGAACACCTACAACTACTATTGGACGTTGGAAGACGTGCATCAACAACTGGACCGCCGCATGACCTCCGCCTTCGCGGCCGTTCATGCGATGTCGCAAAAACAAAAGGTGCACATGCGATTGGCCGCGTACCTCGTCGCCGTCTCCCGCGTGGCCGAGGCCTGCAAACTCCGCGGCTGGGTCTAACCGCGGCCGGGTGTTTTCGGGTGGGTGCGCCGGCCGCCGTCGTGCGGGCATTGTTCAGGTGGGTGCGTGGCACGCTCCACGCGCGCGTGGCCGTGCGACCGGCATTCGAGCGCGACCGCGTGGCCCACCGCTTCGGCGGCGGAGTCGATTCTATTGGGGGTACTTCCGCGGCAGCGAACGGAATCCTGGTTCAACAGGAATCCTGATGCCTGTTCGACGAACGCCCGCCGGCACTACGCTTTGCGGCCCACGTCGGGCATGCGTTCCAGGATTTTGTCCGCCAGGCCGTAGTCGAGGGCCTCCACGGCGTCGAGCCATTTGTTGCGGTCGCAGTCCTTCTCGATGGTGGCCATGTCCTTGCCCGTGCGGGCCTGGATGATCTCGTACAGGCGGCTGCGCATGCGCAGCATCTCCTCGGCCTCGATCGACAAATCCGTGGCCGCGGCGATCAACTGCCCGCCGAGCAGCGGTTGATGAAGCAGCATGCGCGAATTGGGCAACAGGAACCGCTTGCCCTTGGCGCCCCCGCACAGCAGGATCGCTCCCATGCTCGCGGCCATGCCCACGCAATAGGTGGCCACGTCGCAGCGCAGGTATTGCATGGTGTCGTAGATGGCCAGACCGGCCGTCACCGATCCGCCCGGCGAATTGATGTAGAAACAGATGTCTGCGGCCGGGTCTTCGTTGGACAAGAACAGCATCTGGGCGACGATCAGATTGGCCACCTCGTCGTCCACGCCGCCGCCCAGAAAGATGATGCGGTCTTTTAGGAGCCGCGAGTAGATGTCGTACGCCCGTTCCCCGCGACCGGTCGACTCGATCACAAACGGAATGTTATAATTCGCGCTCTTCATACTATCTTCCGCCATCCTGATACCGTGCGTGCCACGGACTTTGTCCATCGATTCGGCCTAGTGGCCTGATTGACGTCAATCTGCGGGTAGCACTTGCAAGCGTACCCGCTTGCCAGTGTCGTCGGCCCATGGGTGATTCCCGTCATTCGCGCGCCAACCCCGCCAAAACACGGACAACGGCGTACCGTTGTCCGTGCCACCCGACTCGAAACAAACGCTGCGACAGAACACTAGTGGCCCGCCGCTCCATACGCGTCCGGCGTTGTCGTGACGGTTCCTCCGCCCCTGTCGGCGCGGGGCGTCACGCCGGAGGAAATCCACGGGTTACGCGATGCCGCGCATCGCTTCACGCGTGGCTACAGTCCGCCGCCCCTACCGGGGCGGAAGGCCGGCGCACGATACCAACCGTCGCCAACCACATACACGCGAAAACCGCGGGTTCTCTTATCGCCAGTCTTCTCCGCGATTCTCTCCGCACTCTTCTCTGCGTCCTCCGCGTCTCCGCGGTGAATCCACTCCCATTGGACACGCGGGGGTTAAACCACCGGCCGCTTCTTCTTCTTTTCCATCTGCTCCGACTTCTCCGGCGTCAGAATCTCATCCACAACGCCATAGGCCAGCGCCTCTTCCGCCGACAGATACCGGTCCCGCTCCGTTTCCGACGCCACCTGGTCGACGGTCCGGCCGGTATGCCGGGCGATGATGCCGTTCAATCGCTTCTTGTCCCGCAAAATCTCGGTCGCCTGGATGCGGATGTCTTCCGCCTGCCCCCCGATTCCGCCCGTGGGCTGGTGCAGCATCACTTTCGCATTCGGGAGAATGAACCGCCGCCCCTTGGTCCCGGCCATCAGCAGCATCGCCCCGCCGCTGGCCGCCTGACCCAGGCAATACGTCGCGATCGGACAGCCCATCGATTGCATCGTGTCATAGATCGCGAGCGTCTCGATGACGTATCCGCCCGGCGAGTTGATGTACATGCTCACTTCCTGGTCGCGTTTGTTCGACTGCAGGTACAGCAGCTCTTCGATGATCTTCTTGGCCACGATGGGCACGATCGGCTCCCCCAGGAAGATGATCCGGTTCTCCAGCAGAAGCTGGTCGATGGTCATCTCCCGGGTCCGCGAGATGGCCCCGTACTGTTGAATCGTCGTTCGTCTCACGCCGTCAAACCCATCCATCCGTGATCACTCCGCTGACAGACACTCGCACTGCTCGTGACATCGGCTTGCCGCCCGTGAACTCCGCGGCGGCATCGGCTTCCAGCCCATGTCGGGCGTAGAAGCATGGGCTTCCACCCCTTGACTTCACGGGCAGGATGCCCGTGCCACGCTACGGACCGGGACCGGCTCGTGACCCGCCCCGTTCCCTGCATCGACCGGTTACGACTTGGCCTTTTTCTTACCCCTGCCCGCCGGTGTTCCGGACCCCTTCGACTCTCCACTCTTGCCGCGGGGCTTCGTTTCCGTCGCGTTCTCGGCGGATTTACCGGACTCGCCGTCCGACGCGTCCTCCGCCAGCTTCGATTCCTTCCTGGCCGACGATCGTTTCTTCGGTCCTTCGATATCGCTGATCACCGCGGTGGTCAGCAATTCATCCAATATCTTGTCGTCCCGTAGCTGCAGATAAAGCGCCGTCACTCCATCGCGCTTGGTCAGCTCGTCGCGAACGCGATCGAACCGCTTGCCCTGCTCGGCCGCGATCCGCCCGATGGCCCCGTTCATCTCGTCGTCGGCGACTTCGATTTCCATCTTTTCCGCGATCTTCTCCATGATGAAAAACAGCTTCAGCTCCGTCACCGCATCCGCGCTGGCCTCGCTCCGTAATTCGTCGACGCGCTTGCGGATCTCCTCCTCCGGAACGCCCCGCTGGTACATGTCGATCATGCGCCGCGCCACCAGACGCTCCGTCTGCCGGTCCGACACGCCCGCCGGCACTTCCAGCTCCGTCTTGTCCAGCAGATACTGCCCGATCTGGCCGCGCATCCCCCGCTGGATCAACGAACCGAGCTGTCCCTCCAACGCCACCCGCACCTGCTCGCGCAGTTCTACTTCCGAATCCGCGCCCATCGATTCCAGGAACGCCGCGTCCACCTCCGGCAACTCGATCCGCTTCACGTCATGAATCGCGAACGTGAATTCCGTCGTCTTGCCGCGATAAACCAGGTTTGAATGCTCTTCGCCGATCGTCGCCGTCAGCTTCACCGTCGTCCCGGCCCGCTTCCCCGCCAACGCATCTCCCATGTCGGGCAGTGCCACGCCGTCCACCTGCTGCCCGCGCGCCGCCAGCGCGACGTTCTTCGCTTCCTTCACCGTCTCCCCGTCGATGGTCTGTGTCACATCCGCGATCACCATGTCGTCGATGCGGATCGCATCCTCGACCGGCACGTACTGCCCGCGCCGCGCCCGCATCCGATCGATCTGCACCTGAATGTCGTCGTCGCCCACCTCCACCTTCGGCCGGTTCACCGGAATGCCCTTCAATTCCGGCAAGGCGAACTCCGGACGGATTTCCACCTCGCACGTAAACGTCATCGACCCCGTCGCCGGCAGCTCCATGTGTTCCATCGCGTCGGTGATCTTCAACAACTGCGACGTCTTCTCCCGGACGCGGCGCGAACCCTCGCTCCCCGGGGCGGGCGCCTCCACCCACACGCTGGGATCGCCCAGCGGCTTGATTTCCACCTTCTCCGTCGCGGCCAGGAACGCGCTGCTCACCAACTGCCCCAGCAACTGGTCCCCCACCTCTTCCCCGAACCGTTTCTCGATCAGCTTCAACGGCGCATGACCCCGCCGGAACCCCGGAACGATCGCCTCCCGTTTCAACTCCGAATACTGCTCGTCCAGCCGCTCATCGAGGATCTCCCGCGGAACCGTGATGGTCAGCTTCTTGCGAAGCGTGCCCACCTCCTCCATCCCCACCTCGATGGCCTCGCGCAGCTTGGCCGCGGCCGCCTCCTTTTCGTCCACCTCCTCATGACCGTGCTCGTCACCAGGCTCATGCTCGTGATCATGGTCGTGGTTGCAATCGGGTCCGTGGACGTGATCGTGCCCGCCTTCGTTCTCATGTTCGTGCATATCCACCTCGACTGCCTCACGTTCCTTCACCATTCCCGTCGCCTCCCGTCGGCCCCCGTGACCGGTCCCCTACCTATCGACCGGTCAGGGCTTGGAAGCCTAACAGGACCGTCCCATCCCGGCAAATGACGCCGCGTTCATCCGTACATCCGAATCGGCGTGCGTTTCCTCTCGAACTTCACACCATCCCCAGCAACTCATCCAGCCGCCGGATGACGTAGTCCGCGTCCGCGGCGTACGGCGGCGCCGCGTCATCACCGATCATCAACACCGTCCGCATCCCCGCGCGAACCCCGGCCTCGATGTCAAACCGGTAATCGCCCACCATCCACGATCGCCCCGGCTCGGCCCCGAACGCCGCGCACAACGCCAGCGGACCGGCCGGATCGGGTTTGATCGCCCCATCTTCCCGGCTCCACAGACCGTCCACGTCCACTCCGTGCCGCGACAGCACAAATGTCGCCCAGCGCCGCGCGTTCCGCGTCACGATTCCCACCCGCCAGCCGCGCGATCGCAACGCCGCGATCGTTTCACGGGCCCCCGGATGCAGCTCCGACGCCTCGGCCGCGTCGCGCTCGTGCCGGTCGAGAATCCTCGACGCCCGGGCTCGGGCGACATCGTCCATATCGGCAATCGCCTCCAGAATCGGCCCGCCGGTGATTCCGATCTCCGCGCGGATGGCGTCGAAATCCAGATACTTGACGGTCAACGTCCCGTCCAGATCGAACAACACCGCGCCCCGCCGATCAACCATTCAATCTACCCCCGCACCCGTTCGCCGCGCCGCGGCTTCGTTGACCCCGCCAACCCCGTTACACTCCGCGATTCATGAACGGTACTCCCGCTCATCCCCTTCGGGAACTGAATCGTCCACGTGACCGGCCGCCCGGCGCCATTCCGCTCGGCCCGCCGGCCATCGGCCTCGCGATCGGCGTCGCCATCGACAACTGGCGCCCGCTGCCCATCTGGCTGACGCTGGCGGTCTTGTTCGGGGTGGCCCTGTCGCTGTTCGTCAGGTCAATCCGCATCCATTCCGCCGTCGCGGTGTCGGTCATCGCCGCCGTGCTCGCCGGCGCGGCGCTCCACGACCGATTCACCCGCCGCGCGCCCGCGGACCACCTGGTCCATCACGTCGGCGACGAGCCGCAACTCCTTCGCATTCACGGCACCGTCGTATCCCCGCCCCGCCAATCGTCCCGAATCACCGGCTTCTTCGCCCGATGGATTCACCAGTCCGATTCCACGCGCTTCACCCTCTCGGCCTCGCGGCTCGATCGCCCGGACGGCTCAACCGACGTCACCGGTCTGGTCGACGTTTCCGTCGGCGGACCGTGTCCGAAACTGGAATATGGCTCCCACGTCCGCCTCTTCGGCATGGCCCAGCGCCCGTCGTCCGCATCCAACCCCGGCGGATTCGATTTTGCCCGCTGGCTCGGCCGACAGGGCGTCTTCGTCACCCTGCACTGCAAGAACCCCGATGCGGTCATCATCGAATCCGTCGAGGACGATGGCTGGCGGGGTTGGCTCGGGGGGCTTCGATCGGCCGCCCGCGCCCTGCTGCTCGGACCCGACCTCGAACACCAACCCGACCGCGACGGCTTTCTGGAAACACTGGTCCTGGGCTGGCGATACTCCATCTCCGATCACATTGAACAGCAATTCCGGCGGACCGGCACCACGCACATACTCGCGGTCAGCGGCTCCCATGTCGGTGTCATCGCCTGGTTCGTGTGGGCGATGACCCGTGCGTGCGGCGCGTCGCGCAGGTGGAGCGCCGCAACCGTCCTCGTCGCCACGATTCTCTATGCCTGCGTCGTCGATCCTCGCCCGCCCGTGCTTCGGGCGATGGTCATCGCCTTCACCCTCTGCGTCGGCATGATGTTGCGCCGCCGGACCAACGCACTCAACTCGTTGGCCCTGGCCGCCTGCATCCTCATCATTCTTCGCCCCACCGTCGTCTTCGAACCCGGCTGCCAGATGTCCTTCGCCGGCGTCGCGGCGATGTTCTGCCTGGAAAAACCGCTGATCCGCGCCTTCGAATGGCCCGTGCGACGACGCTGGCCTTGGTTGGTTCCGAATTCCATCTCGCCGACTCCGCCGCCGGGTTTCCTGCGTTTCCTTCGCTCCGCCTATTACCGCTTCACCCGCGTCTCGGCGATCGGCGTCGCGGCCACGCTTGCCTGCATTCCGCTGATCGCCTTTCACTTCGGCCGCATCGCTCCCCTCACGCCCGTGAACACGCTGTTGCTGGCCCCGTTTTTCACTCTGACCCTTACGCTCTCCGTTTTGGCCATGGTCATCGGATTCGTCCTGCCCATCCTCGCCCCGGCCGCCCGATTCGTCGCCGACGCGTCGGCCGGCGTCATGTTGACCGCCACGGACATCGTCGATCGCATCAATCCCTCGGTGTCGCCACGTTGGAACGACATCGCGGTCATCGCCTACACCGTTCTGCTCGTGGTGGTCATCGCCGCCGCCCCGTTCCGTGGTAAACCCGTCGGAACCCACGTCCACTCCGTGCTCCGCGCCGTCGTTCGTACTCGCGTCCGTCGCATCGGAACGTGTGCCGCGGTCGTTCTCGCCACTGTGTTCATCATTCGAACGCTCGCCCCCGGCTCGCGCGGCGATGCCCGCAGCCCGGAACTTCGCGTCACCCTCCTCGACGTCGGCCGCGGTACCGCCGCCGTCATTCAATTCCCCAATGACACCGTCTGGCTCTACGACTGCGGCACCGGTCGATCGCAGGACGTGGCCGAACGGGTGATCCTCCCCTTCTGCCGCCACGCCGGCATCACGCGTATCGACCGCATCGTCATCAGCCACCCCAACCTCGACCATTACGGCGGCCTCTTCACCCTCTTGGACAACATCGAGTGCGGCCCCGTGGTGCTGAATCAACACTTTCGCCGATTCGCCAATCCCGGCGGACCGGCCGACGCCCTGCTCGCCGAACTTGGACGCCGCAGACACCCCACCGTCATACTCCCCTCCGCGCCGGCAGGCTGGTGCGAGAATTCGTTCTCGCACCCCTCTTCGCAGGAATCCCTTCCTGCGCCCGCCGATGCCCCCCGGGTCGAGCTCCTCTGGCCGCCCGCCGATCTGCCCGCCGGAACCGACGTCAACGACTCTTCGACTGTTCTCCTCCTGTCGTATGGCCTCCGTTCCGTCCTGCTATGCGGCGACATCGAACACCACGCCATTTCCGCCCTTCTCGGGAACGACCGGCTCCGCGCCGACGCTCTCGTCATGCCGCACCACGGATCGTACCAATCCAACACCGCCGAATTCCTCGCCTCCGTCGATCCGCGTGTCTGCGTCCAATCCTCCGACCGGCCGACCGCCCGGCTCTCAAGACGCTATCGCGACGCGCTCGGGGACCGCCCGCTCTTCAACACCGCGGACTCAGGCGCCGTCCGCGTCGTCATTACGCCATCAGCCTTGACCGTCGCCGGACATCGTGGACGCAGGGCGTCATGGCCGTCCCGGCCATGACGAATGGGCATGCTGATACGAGAATCCTTTCTCGCATCCGTCCTTGCCGGAATCCCTTCCGGTCCGCGCCCGACGCTCGTCATCCGCGCCTCGCGCCGTGCATCGCGACCGCTCCTTGGCAGTCCGACGCGACCGTCCTATACTCGCCCCGCGCGGCATACCCGTCGCGCCGCAGCCCGCCGACATGCCCGGCGGATGATTTGCCGTTAATCGCACGGAAGCGCACGGTGCCCACGGATCTTCACCTACTTCTGCAGGCCGACCCCGCTTCCCCGCTCACGGACTACCTGCAACGTCTGATGCGCAGCGGTTCCGGCCTGTGGGGCGTGGTCGTCGAACTTCTCCTCATCGCCATCGTCACCTACGCCGCCCTGCGATTCCTCAAGGGAACCCGCGGGTGGCGCGTCCTCAAATCCTTCGGCCTCATCATCGTCACCAGTTTTCTCGTGGTCCGCCTGGTGGCCGAACGGCTCCACCTCGAACGCATCATTTTCCTGTATCCGTACTTCTTCAACGGCGTCGTGCTCACCACGCTGATCGCCTTTCAGCCCGAAATCCGCCGCGGGTTCATCCGCCTGGGCGACGCCCGCTGGTTCCGCTCCTTCGCCAAGCGATCCGATCCCATCATCGAACCGCTGGTGACCGCGGTGGCCAAGCTCAGCCAGAAAAAAATCGGCGCGTTAATCGCCGTTCAGCGCCACGTCGGTCTCGACGCCCTCTGCGAAACCGGCGTGCGCATCGACGCCGACGTCCGCTCGGAATTGCTCGAAACCATCTTCTGGCCCGGCACCCTGCTCCACGACATGGGCGTCATCATTCAGCACGGACGAATCGCCGCCGCCGCCTGCCAGTTCCCCATCGCCGAATCGGGCGAGCTGGCCTTGGCGCTGGGCAGCCGCCACCGCGCCGCCCTCGGGCTCAGCCATGAATCCGACGCCCTTATCATCGTGGTCAGCGAGGAGACGGGCACGATCTCGGTAGCCCAATCCGGCGTCTTCAAGCGGCACCTGACCCCCGCGACGCTTCGCGCCCTGTTGGAAGAAGGCTTCATCGCCCAGCCCTCGTCCGCCGCGGATTCAAAAGACGCCGACGATGAATCCGACGACTGGAAACCCGATCGCGGGACCGACGGCCGCCCGGTCCATTGAAGGTGGAGTGCCGAACGTGGAACGCTTCTCGCTTATCTCGGCTACCGTCGGTCTGACCTTCCTCGTCTGGGCCGCCGCCGATCAACTCATCACCGAAACCGTCGAGCTGCCCGCCGCCATCACCCTGCGCATCGATCCCGCGGCCAACATGATCGTCGCCCCCGCCGATGCCTCACCGCCCTCGTTCATGATCCATCTCAGCGGTCGGCAGTCCGATGTCTCCAACCTGGGTGATCGCGCGTCGCAGCGAAATGTGGTCCTGACCGTGCCCGACGCCGTCCTCCAGGGACTGCCGCTCGGCGAACAGGACCTGCCCCTGCTTTCGATCCTCGAGCAGAACCCCTCGAAATTCCCCGGCTGCATCGTGCAGGGCATCGAACCCCCGACGTTTCGCGTTCACGTCGACCGCATCGTGGAGCGGAATCTCAACGTCGTCATTCGGCCCGGCAATCTCGACTACACGGTCGCGCCGCTTGTGGAACCCACGTCCGTCCAGGCCACCATTCGGCAGACGTTTTGGTCGAACATCGAAAACGCCAACCCGCGCATCGCCCTCGACGCCGAATCGTTGCTCAAAAACCAGCCTGAAGGCCGGCCCATCGACCTCGACGTCCCCCTCACCAAAACCGTCTGGAGCGACGTCGGGGAGGCCGATCTCAAAACCGTCTCCCCGCCGCGCGTCACGCTTCGCGCCACCCTCGCCGGGCGGCGCGAAACCGGCGTGATCCAGGCCGTCCCCGTCCGATTCTTGGTCGGCGACAATGTCTGGAAACGCTACGACGTGGTGTACCGCCAGCCCAATCCCTCTGAAACACTGAACGTGACCGTGGTCGGTCCTCCCGCCGAAATCGCCAGACTGAAAAGCGGCGAACGAAAGGTCTTCGCGTTCATTCCCCTCGGCAATCCCGACGCCATGGCCGAGTTCCAGTTCGTCAAACCGGAGTTCAATCTCCCCCCCGGCGTGGAACTCGCCGAGGACGGGACCCTCTACAATTTCGAAATCCGCCTCCAGCGCCGCCCCGACGCCGTTCCCTAAATAGAACCAAGGAGTAGGGAAACCGATTTCATCATGACCCGCGAACACGACCCGCAAGTCTTCGCCCGGAGGGCGCACGGTCTTAGCCAGGGACTTCAGTCCCTGGATCGCGTGCGCTATTTCTTCCCGCCCGGAGGGCGCACGAAAGCCGGTTTCCCTTTTGTGTCGTCTTATATAGTGGACCGTCGCGCTTCGCTTTTAGGGTAACGCCAATCAGCGGTCCGCACGTCAATCGAGATAGCCGAGTGCGGCGAGGCGGCGGCGGACGGCTTCGTCCACCGGCGCGTGACGGTCGTGGGCCAGCCGGCGGGCGTGCGCCGACTGGGTCCAGCCCGCGAGCCAGTCACGCGTGATTCGTTCCAGGTCCATCCGGTCGTCTCGCAGGTCGGCGGTTTCCAGCGGGTCGCAGACGAGATCGTAGATCTCCGTCGCGCCGTCGGACTGCGCCGATTCGATGACCTTCACGTGGTCGGGCGTGATGACCGCCCGCATGATCCAGTCTCCGTCGGCCGGACCGCCGTGGCTCCTGCCGGGCCGAAGCTCGGCCACGGCCACGTCGCCGCGCGCGGCGCGCGACGCATCCATCGCGTCGGACGGCGGCACGCCCAATTCGCCCAGAATGAACATCGGCACGTCGGCCAATGAAATGCGTTCGTCACGGATCCCCCGTTCGCGCGCTCCGGGATGGCGAATGATCAGCGGAATGTGGATTTCCTCCTGATAGAGCGAAGTGGAGTGTCCGAAGCAGCCGTGCTCACCGAACGCCTCGCCGTGGTCCGACGTGACGATGATGAGCGCGTCGTCGAAGCGCCCCGCTTGCTTCAGGAACCCGAACAGACGGCCCAGTTGCGCGTCGACGAACGCGACGTCGGAATCATAGCGGTCCATTTCCATGTCGAGGTCCGGCGACCGCGCGGTGTGTCCGCCGTCGCCACGCGTCGCCCCCGCGGACCGCAGCGCCGCGACGCCGATCTGCTCCGCGAATTCCGGATGGGCACGGTAGGGATCGTGCGCGTCCATGTAATTGATGAACAGAAAGGTGGGCGCGTCGGCGCCGCGACCCAGCCAGTCAATGGCCGTGTTGGTCAGCTCGTCCGCCAGGCGCCAGTAATAGCGGAATTGCCGCCCGCCGTAATTGAATCGCTTCCCGCTGTCGGCCGCGTGTTGCCACCAACCGGTCAGCCATCGCGACGGCGCCGCCGCCCGAAGGTCGGCCGACGCCACGCTCAACTGTTCGCGATCGTCGAAATAGAGAAACCCCTGATCGAAGCCGAGGTCCCGCGTCAGAACGGCCGTGTTTCCCATGATCGCGCCGGTGCGATAGCCCTGCGCCAGGAGTATTTCGGCGAGGGTCAGATGTTCGTTCGCCAGCCCGCGCACCTCGCCGCCGTCGGGCCGGTGGTGGAGGTCGGCACCGTGTTCGGTGGGCAACAGGCCGGTAAACAACGACCCGTGCGCGGGCAGCGTCCACGACGAGGACGACACCGCATTCGCGTACACGACGGCCTCGTCGGCGAACGCGGCCAGATGCGGCGTGGTGTTGCGGTGGTATCCATAGACGGATAGATGGTCGGCGCGGGTGGTGTCCATCACGATCAGGATCACATCGGGCTGCTCGGCGCCCGTCATGGAGGGCGCGCCGGCCCGGTACGGCAAGTCGATCGGTCGGCGCGCTTGAGCCGCGGCGATTCCCCACCCCGCGGCCGTGCCGCCGGTCGCGAACACCGCGGCGGCGAACAGGCAGGCCCGACATCCGTCGACCCGAATCCACCGCGACCTGTGCACCAGCCGAATGCCGACGGCGTAGCAGATGAGCCACACCAGCAGGTAGGCGAGCACCGCGACCATGCCGCCCACACTGACGATTGGCGCCTCGTACAGGGCGTTAAACGATTCCCAAAGGACGGCCGAGCTCGCTAGGCACACGACCTGCACGATCAGCGTCGCGGGCGTGTCCGCCCGGATGCCCATGCGTCCGAGAATTCCCAGCGACATCGTGAAAACGGCCACAGCCACGGCAATCGAAGCGGGGTAAACGTGACCGCCGAATTCCTCGGAATGACCGTGGCGAAGTCGTTCGGCGAAAAGAAAGGCGACGACCGCGACCCATCCGGCCAGGCAACACCGGCGCAGGATGGACCGGAGTTCATCGCCGGTCGTCGGGACTCGACGTAGCCGTTGCCAAATCGCGGCCAGTAGCGTCGCGGCCAATCCCAACGCGCCGCCCGCGAGGACGTAGGCACCCATGATCGCGGCCGGGATGGTCCAGACTACACCCGTGCCCAACGCGCAAACCGCGATGGCATCCACGGAGCCAAAAACCGAACCGGTCAGGGCGCCAACAGAAACGCCGTAACCTATTTCCATTGAATAAGTTACGCTTCTAATGGAGCCCGCTGAGGGCGTTGATAGGGCAATGTCGCGCACCTGCAGTCCTCCGTGCTGACGATTCCGACCGGCGTCAGCGGCGGTGACGGAACAAACCTGCACATGGACGCTCGTCGTGTAGAGTTCTATCGGAGTTGATGTGCCGCCGCTGAATGGTGCGAATTAGTCTGGTGAGGCGTTACGGGCTGGCATGAATGTGCGAGATTCGGATCGGCCCGGCGGGAGATGCCTGCCAATCTGGCAGATATCGCATTGCGGAATCACGTTTTGACAGCATCGTTCGACATTGAAGCTCAATCGCCGCGAACTGCAATCGGTGCTCAGATCATGCAAGTTGTTGTCTAAAATGAAGTTATGCGAAACACCGCTACATCCGTCAATCGCTCGACGTGTGGCACCGGCATTGCTACGTAGCGTGCAGCGTGTTGGATAGTCCGCGCCTGCGGGTCGGCCTCGGAATGACGGTGGCGCGGGCGGATGTTACGAGTGAGAATCCCAGTCCCGGTAGCAGAATAAGGAGTTACGAGCGATGGCGAAGTTGAATATTCGACCCTTGGGCGACAAGGTCATCGTCAAGCGCGTCGAGGCCTCGGCGATGACCAAGGGCGGGATCGTCCTGCCGGACACGGCCAAGGAGAAGCCCAAACGTGGGATCGTGAAGGCCATTGGAAGCGGCAAGCTGCTGGATGACGGTACGCGGGGCGAGATGCAGGTCCGTGCCAATGACGAGGTGGTGTTCACCAGCTACGCGGGGACGGACATCAAGGTCGACGGCGAGGAATACATGATCATGGACGAGTCGGACATCCTGGGCGTGGTCAGCTAGGCTCGCGGAGGATGCGACGGCAATCGCCACACAAGAAGCCGCTGGAAATCGGGAGCTCAAGCTACCGCGAGGGTGCCCAGGAACGTATACAGGATGCGTTGGTCCTGTTGAAGCAGGGTCGCCTCACACTGTCGGTCTATGCGGCCGGATGCGCCGTCGAAGGAATGCTGCGTTCGCTGATCGCCAGTAACAGTCGCGAATTCGACGAGCGGCACGACCTCCGCAAGTTCGCCGTGCGGGTGCGTGATCTTGGGTTGCTCGAGAGCGAATTGGACCACGGTTTTGTCGCCGATGTTGAGGGCGTCGCCCGAGCGTGGCACAATCTGCTGCGGTTTGTCGATGAGGCCAAACTCGAACGGCATTACCGACGAATCGGCGAGTTCGGGAAACGGGATACCTTGAAGTTCGTTGCCGCCCGGCATTGGACGAAATGCAACAGGGTCGTCAAGCGGTGCGGAGTTTTATGGCAAAGATCACGCCAAAGAAACTAGAAGAAGTGCTCATGCGGCGGCTGAAGCTGAAAGACCCGCGATTCGAAATCGAGAAGCTTTCCAGCGGCAGACTATCGGGCTCCGTTGTGTCAGATTCGTTCAGAGCGGTTTCGGATCTGGAGCGCCAGGGGCGCATCTGGGCGGCGTTGGACAAAGAATTCGGCGAGGATTCAACCAAACTGGTCGGCACGTTGCTGGCCTACACCGACGCGGAATGGGACGTGTCGTTGATCGAAGATTGAGGCAATCAGATGATTCATTGGAGATAGTAGCGTATGGCAGCGAAAACGATTGCGTATGACATGGACGGGCGGGAGGCGATTCGCCGGGGCGTCAAGCAACTGGCCCGGGCGGTCAAGATCACGCTGGGGCCGTGCGGCCGAAACGTGGTGATTGAGAAATCGTTCGGGTCGCCCACGGTGACCAAGGACGGCGTCACCGTGGCCAAGGAAATCGAACTGGAAAACGCCTGCGAAAACATGGGAGCGCAAATGGTGCGCGAGGTGGCCACCAAGACCAGCACCATCGCCGGCGACGGAACCACCACCGCGACCATCTACGCCGAAGCCATTTTCGACGAGGGATTGAAAAACGTGGCGGCCGGCGCCAACGCCATGGAGTTGAAGCGCGGAATCGACGCGGCCGTCGAGGCCGTGGTCAACAAGCTGCAGAGCATGAGCACCAAGGTGAAGGACAGCGCCCAGGTGGCCCAGGTGGGGACCAGCGCCGCCAACCACGACAAGCAGATCGGCAAGATCATCGCCGACGCCATGGACAAGGTGGGCAAGGACGGCGTCATCACCGTCGAAGAGGGCAAGGCCCTGGAGACGACCGTTGAGCTGGTCGAGGGCATGCAGTTCGACAAGGGCTACCTGTCGCCGCATTTCGTGAACAATTTCGAAACCCTGACGTGCGAACTGGACAAGCCCTACGTCCTGATCCACGAAAAGAAAATCTCCAGCGTCAAGGACCTGGTGCCCGTGTTGGAGAAGGTCGCCCAGTCGGGTCGGCCGCTGCTGATCATCGCCGAAGACCTGGAGGGCGAGGCGCTGGCGACGCTGGTGGTCAACAAGCTCCGCGGCACGTTGCAGACCTGCGCGGTCAAGGCCCCCGGTTTCGGCGACCGCCGCAAGTCCATGCTGGAAGACATGGCGGTCTTGACCGGCGGGCAGGCGATATTCGAAGACCTGGGCATCAAGCTCGAAAACGTGGAGTTGAAGAACCTGGGACAGGCCAAGAAGGTCCGCATCGACAAGGACAACACCACCATCATCGAGGGCGGCGGCAGCACCAGCGCCATTAAGGGCCGCATCGACCAGATCAAGAACGAAATCGACGCCACCACCAGCGACTACGACCGCGAGAAGCTCGAGGAGCGGCTGGCCAAGTTGTCCGGCGGCGTCGCCCAGGTGAACGTGGGCGCCGCGACCGAGGTGGAAATGAAAGAGAAGAAGGCTCGCGTCGAGGACGCCCTGCACGCCTGCCGGGCGGCCGTCGAGGAAGGCGTTCTCCCGGGCGGCGGAGTGGCCGTCCTGCGGACGTTCAAAGCCCTCGACGACGTGGCCAAGAAGCTGACCGGCGACCAGAAGACCGGCGTTGATATCGTCCGCCGGGCGTTGAGCGCTCCGATCAAGCAAATCGCGATCAACGCGGGCGTCGACGGGTCCATCGTGTGGCAGAAGGTGTCCGAGTCGAGCGAGGTCAATTTCGGCTACGACGCGCTGACCGGAAACTACGTGGACATGTTCAAGGCCGGCATTCTGGTGCCGACGAAGGTCGAGCGCACGGCGCTGCAAAACGCGGCGTCGGTGGCGGGTTTGATGTTGACCACCGAGGCCGTCGTGAGCGAGATCAAGGAGAAGCCCAAGGGCGGCAAGGGCGGCGGCGGGATGC
>JABFSN010000030.1 GCA_013140575.1 Phycisphaerales bacterium
GGCACCCATGCGATAAATCCCTCGCGGCGCAGCCGCGAGTCCTTGCCGATCCAAACGCCGGGAGACGGTCTCCCGGTAACGAACACCCAGCGGCCGAAACTCCAATTCACGCTGAACCAGTACACTTCGGGTGGCACGGGCAAGCGTACTCGCTTGCCCGTGTCTTCAGCCCGCGGCGCCGTCGCTTCGAACCACCATCCACGCCCGCGGTACACGGACAACGGAGTACCGTTGACCGTGCCATGCGACCGCCAGCCGGTACCCCGGGGGTGCCCCACCCCATCTTGGGGTGGGGGACCGACCGCACACCGATGATTCGCCTTCGATCATTACGCCTCGACGGCAACGTCCCCGTCCGCACCGCGAACCGCCGGTACCCGTACGCCAGCCGGTACCGCGCCTGCGCCCCGTACAAAAACTTCTCCCGCGTGAACCCCTCCTCGCTGCTCTCCGTCCGCGACGTGAACTCCACCGGCTCGCGATCCTGCAAAATGACCCCCTGGCGGGGGGGGCGGTTTTGGGGAATGGTGGTTGCGGAAGCGGGGATCCGTCGCGGTGGCACGGCCGCGGTTTGGGGCGTACAAGAGGGGCGTGCTTGCGTTTTCTAGTTTCCAGTCTCCAGTTTCAAGTTTCTAGAGTGTGGGGTCCGGGGCCGAACGCTCATTTCACTGAGACCGAGCGCTCATCTCACTGAGGCCGAGCGCTCTTTTCATTGAGGCCGAAGGCCTCCACGTCCGTAGCCGGGGGTCAAGCGCAGCGCGACCCCCGGATGGGGAACGTGAAAATAAATTCCACCCCGAAGGGGTGATCGTCATTACGACGACCCAACGCATCGACGCCACGACGACCCCGTCGGGGTCGGATTCCCCGCGGGCGACATTCCGGGGGTGTCGGTCGCTCCCGCGACCTCCACCCCCGGCTACGGACGAACAGGCCTTCGGCCTGAAAAGGCGGACGACCGGACTGCGAATGGTCCTTCATTCGTTGCGATTGCTATGCTTGGGCGCGTCGCCGCCGACGCAGGATCACGGCTCCCGCAACCGCCAGCATCGAGAGCGTTGCCGGCTCGGGGACGCCGGTTAACCGCAGGATTCGATCCGATTGAGTCAGCAAGAGATCGCCGTTTTGCGACGGATCAGCAGCGACGAAGTCCCCCCTGGAGCCGCCAGAGGCGATAATCGTCTGCGTCATCGTCGCGAGATCAACCTCCACGACAAAGCCGCCTCGCGCGTTGACGAACACACTCCCATCAAATTCTCCGTAGCCTACGGCGGAGCCATCAATACCGCCCACATTTGCAATCACGCCGGAGTCGAAAACAGGGATACCAGTGGCAACGCTGTACCCGACAAGATGGTTGTTTGAGAGCGCTGCAAATAGAATGCTCGAATCACCCGACAGTGAGAGTCCGTCAGCGTTTGCGTTCGCAATCGTCGTAAACGTGCCGGCAACCGGATCTACATCGACAATGCGCCCGCCCGACGCATTCGTAGACACATAGAGATGTCCGGTCAGAGGATTTGCTGCAATCCCTGTCGCGAATGACAATCCGGTCGCCACGGCGCGATTGAAGGTGCCGTTCGAGTTCAGTTGGATAACACGGTTGTTCAGCTGCTGCGTCATGTATATGCTGGACCCAACGTGGGCTAGGCCGACTGCGTTGGCAAACCCGTGGTTGGCGAGGACGGGGACATTTCCAGCAGATTGTCCATCAACGTTTTGAAATCGCTGGATATTGCCACTCTCTGTAGAAACTAAGATCGTGCCGTCGGCTTGGTAGTCGACGCCGAAGGGTCCGATGAGCCCTCCCGGGGTTTGCACAGGTACAAACCCATCGACAAACGTCGTCAGGCTGAAGCCGCGATCAATACCTGCCTGGGTGAGCATGAGTGGCGCAGCGCTTGCCGCCTTCGCTGACGACGCGACTATCAATGCCGCGACCAAGAAACCAGTGCGAACATACGATCCGGAGTCGGCTCGGAACGAGTGCGAGAGCGAAAAGACGACGTTGTCAGAGCCTCCTCGCGAATGTCCGCGCCGGTGTATTGCATTCCGCCGATCGTGCCCATAGCCGATCACGAATCGCTTCGTGGATGGAGAGTCGCCAAACATGTCATGCCCCTTTCCGGGTTGGGCGCCGAAGTGCTCGGCGCAAAAAAAACAGAGCGTCGAACCAAGGACGCTCCGAGAACCCCCGCCAAGGGGCAGATAGAACGTGCCCTGGCCGACGCCCCTCTCGGGGCGCGGGCACAAGGCACTGCCTCTATCTTGGAAACTTGGCGGTTTTCTCGAAAGCAGCGTCTTGACGCACGCGCGTCAATTCAGATTTTCTCCGGCTCGCTCGTCGGCCGGATTCAACGCGTTTTCATTCCTCCACATGCCAACCGGTCGAATGCACTCGCCGGTGGAACGCAACCGCCGGCCGAACCGTTCATCCGTGTCCGGCGTCGCGCTCGATGACTCCTCCGCCCCTGCCGGGGCGGGAGATCATGGGGAACACGAACCACGGGTTCCGTCCGCCCGCGGCGGACTCCACCCGTGGCTACCATCCGCCGCCCCGTTCGGGGCGGAATACGCACGGCCCGCGGCAAGGGATCCCCGCGGAAGTTCGTGCGAGCAAGGATTCTCGCACGACCGGGGATATCACATGTGCGGTCCCGTTCGACCGGACTTTCGAAGGCGGTAACAGGGTACTCCGGCGACGCCCGCGATTCAACGGCTCGTCCGATTTCTTGCATTGTTTCTTTACGGGCGACAGCGCGACGGCGTTTCCCGCTCCCAGATCGCCTCCCGGAGCAGGAAAACTCGCTCCTTGGCCCAGAAATGGCATTTCGACCGCGGGAGTGGAACGTCCCCGCCTGGGAGTGGAGGTTCCACCCCTCGGAGCGGACCGGCTACGCCTCGGAGTGGAAGACCCACGCCTTGGAGTGGAAACGTCACTCCCGGGGGTGGAAGCGCCACCCCTCGGAGTGGACCAGCCACCCCCCGGAGTGGATCACCCCCGCCGAGCAACGCCCGCTCCACTCCCACCGGTGGAGGACTCACTCCGCGCGACGTACGTGGTTAATATGACAGCGCTACGATCGGGATCTGCCGGCCGATTTCGTCGGTTCGCCGGACGGTTTCAGAACCCCGGACGCAAGTCCGAGGCCGAATCGTGTGGACGCCCGCCCTGCGCCGCCGACGAACAGCGGTCCCCTTCGGCCCGCCACTTGCGTGGCGGGTTCTGACACGCCGCCCCGACGCGAATACCGGCTCGAAACACCCACAAAGCGCTGTCATGCTAAACACGTACTCCGCGACCGCGGACGACACCCACGGAAGGCGTCAACACCGTCCATGCAAGCTCCGGCGGGGCGAAAGCAGCCGCCACCGAAAACGCGATGGTAGCGTTGTAGTATTAACGCGCGGCCACGAAGGCGTCGTTGGTCGGGTGGCGGGCGAGGGATTCGAGGAGCATGGTCATGTCCAGTTCCAGACGGCCCTTGAAGGAGCGGCGGATGTCGTGGGATTTTTTCAGCTCGGTCGGGTTGAGCAGCAGTTCTTCCTTGCGCGTTCCGGACTGTTGCAGGTCGATCGCCGGCCAGATGCGCTTGTTGGCCAGCTCGCGGCAGAGCATGATTTCGGTGTTCCCGGTGCCTTTGAATTCGTTGAAGATGACCTCGTCCATTCGGCTGCCGGTGTCAATCAGCACCGAACCCACGATAGTCAGCGAGCCGCCGTTTTCGATGTTGCGGGCGGCGCCGAACAGCGACTTCGGCTCTTCCAACGCGCGGATGTCCAGTCCGCCGGACATGATCCGTCCGCTGCCGCGGATGAAGGCGTTGAACGCCCGACCCAGGCGGGTCAGCGAATCGAGCAATACGAAGACGTGCTGGCCGCACTCCACGCGACGCTTGGCGCTCTCGATCATCAGGCGGGCGATGCGCACATGACTGGCGATGTCGCGGTCGTTGCTGCTGTGCACCACTTCGCCGTGGACGGTGCGTTGCATGTCCGTCACTTCCTCGGGCCGTTCGTCGATGAGCAATACCATCATGTACATGTCGGGATAATTGGCGGCCACTCCGGCGGCCATCTGTTGCAGCAGGATGGTCTTGCCGGTCCGCGGGGCCGCGACGATGAGCGCCCGCTGCCCCTGGCCGATGGGCGTCATCAGGTCGACGACGCGCATGGTCGGCGGGCCGCCCTTGGTCTCGAAACGAATGCGATCGTGCGGACTGATGACGGTGAGGTCCTTGAACGGCTTTCGTTCCAGGTGTACGCCGGGGTCGCGATCGTTGATGGCGACGATGTCGGACACTTGGACGGCCCCGGAACGATTCTTCGCCCCGCCGCCGATTCGGCCGCGGACGATCTCGCCACCGCACAAATTGAATCGCCGCGTCAGGTCGGGCCCCACGAACGCGTCTGACTGGTGTACCGCGTAGTTACGGCTTCGCGCCCGAAGGAACCCCCCGGTTCGTTCGGGTTCAAAAACACCTTCGACGTCGGTTTGGCGCTGGGTATCCATGGCGTTGCCCATCCGGGTGAGAATCCGTTTCTTACTTGCGTTTTTGGTACAAAAAAATCAATTCAGACGCACGAGTCTACTGCTTGGTTGCCGAAGCTAATAGCATCGGCTAACAAGCGCCACGTAAGCTTATGTTTAATATGTAGTTGCGACAACAGCGGCTCGCTTCCGCGCCCGCCGCGCCAGCGTCCCATATTTATCAAGGACTCGATGGATACTAGCATGATTTCGTAAAATGGCACTACGCGCCGCCCACAATTTTGGAAATTGAGAAACTGCGCGCTTGACAAAACCGGGTCACGGTGCGAACCTGCCGACCCAATTGGCCGGTGTGCGTTGGGCCTCGGTCAAGGCGCGTTCCGCGCGTAGGGTCCGGCTTGCGTCGAGGCGAGCGGGAAAATGCCTAATGCGGGACGACGGGTTCGCCCGATAATGGCGAACAGGTTCCGATTCAGCTTCGCCGCGTTGGCGCGCGCTGCGGAGATTCGGGTCGGGCGGTCGAATTTGGGTTTGCGCCCGTCACCGTCTGTGACGGGCGGTGCGGTTGACCGGTGAATGGAGCGCGGACGACCGGTCGATCGGCGTGATTTCGCGGAGATCAGTTTTTAAGCGGCCGGATGGCGGGCCCGGTTGGGCGGCGCTGGCCATCGATGCGATGGGCGCGGCCCGTCGGTATCGGGCGGCGAAGATTGCGTCGCGGCGGGCTGAGGCGCTAATTTAGCGGCGAGCCGCCTGCGACCGGTTGCGGTTGTTCGTTTATCCGCGCGTGAAGCTATCGTCGTTCCACGTTCGTCGCTCGGTCCGATAAGACCGGGAGGCGGTGGGGGAACGCGGGAGGATGTACTCATGAAGAGCAAGCGGTTTACCAGGAAGCTGTGCCTCGTGGTTGGAGCCACTTTGCTCGGTTTCGGAAGTTGTTTGAACTTGGATTCCATTCTGCGGTTCGGAACGTTGTACGGCGTCTCGGAGTTTCTGCTGGACGGCGGACTTCTGGACGTGTTCCCGGAAGTAGGACCGTGACGGGACTCGTCGCGGGCCAACGTGGCCGCGCCGTAGGCCGTGGAGAATGGGCGTAAGCGGGAGTTGTTTAAGGCGGGATGTGCGTGATGTCCTGTCCTGGAGCGTACGAGTGGTAAGTAAAGGTGTCCTGTCACCCAAGACGCGATGTCCGGGGCAGGAACGCGAGGGATCAGCTAAGGTTGCTGATTGACAAAGGAGAGATTCGAGATGAAGAGCAAGACGATGATGAGGTTCGCCACGCTGTGCGCCGCCGGCGGCTTCATGCTGCAGTTCGGCGGTTGCTTCGGTGAGTTCTGGCGGTTGATGTTCATCAACATCCCCATCGGCGCCGGCCGCGCGCTGGGCGCCATTCCGGCCGCCCTGATCGAAGGCCTGATCACGCCGCTGCTTCCCGCCGTGGGCGCGTAATCGCCGACAGCCTTGGAAGATTTGCGCCGCCGGTTCCGCAACGTCGGGACCGGCGGCGGCTTTTTTACCGCGTCTCGACAGGAGAATTCCCCGACCCACGCCCGGCGGGCGGCGGTTGGCACGTCTCCGCCAGGTCGTTAGGATGGATGGCGGAAAGCGGTCCCCCGGGGCGATCACGCGTCGCGGATCGGCTCCAGATGTCCGATGCCGCCGGCCAACAGTCCGCCTCATCCGGACGCCGGCGGTCGAATGCGGTGAAGGGCAGGAGTTTGTCGGTGGGCGAGGATTTTCTTCCGCTCAAGGGCTACGATCACGTCGAGCTTTACGTCGGCAACGCCAGGCAGGCGGCGCATTTTTACGAAAAGGTGTTCGGGTTTCGGCCCGTCGCCAAGTCGGGACTGGAGACCGGCATCCGCGATCGGGCCTGCTACGTCATGGAGCAGGGCGTCGTGCGGTTGGTGTTCACCAGCGCGTACCGGCCGGACCACGAGATCGCGCGTCACTGCGCCCTACACGGCGACGGCGTGAAGTCCATTGGATTGAGCGTGGCCGACGTGGAGCAGGCCCTTGCCGAAACACGCAAGCGGGGGGCAACCGTTCTGCAGCCTGCGACGGTCGTCAAGGACGACGGCGGCACGTTCGTGACCGGGACGATCAAATACGCCGGAGACACGGTGTTCCGGTTCGTGGACCGGTCGCGGTATGGTGGACTTTTCGCCCCGGGATTTCGGGCGATCGAGAGTCCCGCTTGTGCGTCGGTGGGTCTGGCGGCGATCGATCACATCGTCACCAACGTTCATCTTGGCGAAATGAACTTCTGGGCGAACTGGTTCGAGCGGATCATGGGCTTTCGCAACCTGCTGCACTTCAGCGACAAGGACATCAGCACGGAATACAGCGCGCTGATGTCCAAGGTCGTGGAAAACGGGACGGGGAAGATCAAGTTTCCGATCAACGAGCCGGCCGAGGGCAAGAAGAAGAGTCAGATCGACGAGTACCTGGACTTTTATTGCGGCCCGGGCGTTCAACACATCGCCATGAACACGGCCGACATCTGTGCGACGGTGGAAAGGCTGCGGTCGCGGGGGCTGGATTTTCTGCGGGTGCCGGACACCTATTACGACGCGCTGCCGGAACGCGTGGGCGAGATCGACCAGGACTACCGGCGAATCCGCGAGTTGGGCATTCTGGTCGACCGCGACGACGACGGGTATCTGTTGCAGATTTTCACGCAGCCGGTGCAGGATCGACCGACGCTGTTTTTCGAGGTGATCGAGCGGCACGGGTCGCGCGGATTCGGGATCGGGAATTTCAAGGCGCTGTTCGTGTCGCTGGAGCGGGAACAGGCGCTGCGGGGGAATTTGTAGAGTCGGAGTCAGTCGTGGTTTCGCGCGTTCATCGAGTGTACGTGGATACGTCGGTATTCGGCGGATGTTTTGAGGATCAGTTCGAATCCGACTCCAGTCGGATATTCGAGCTGGGGCGCTCCGGCCGGTTGATTCTAGTGGTCAGCGACATCGTGCTTGCCGAGTTGGCACCTGCGCCGCCGGAGGTTCGACGTCTTCTTGATGAAGTGCCTCGCCCGGTCTTGCAGGTCCGTAGCGTCGATGACGAGGTCGCGGCGCTTCGCAATGCCTATCTGGAGGCGGGCGTCCTGACCAGTCGGTGGAAGGATGATGCCACGCACGTCGCCGTGGCGACGGTCGCAAGGGTTGATGCGTTGGTATCGTGGAATTTCAAGCATATCGTTCGCCTGGACCGGATTCGCGCGTTCAACCAGGTCAACCTGGCGAACGGATACGGCATAGTGACCATACTGTCACCAACGGAGCTTCGCGAATATGAAACATGAAACAATTCCGGGATTCGACTGCGTTGCGTACAAATGGAAAGTGCAGTCCGAGATTTATGAGAAGATCAAAGACATGACCGTGGAAGAAGAGATTGCTTATTTTCGGCAGGCGGCAGAAACCGGTCCGTTTGCGCATTTGCTGGGACCGGAGTATTACAAGAATGCAAGGACGCCGACGCCGCGTCGTTGATCGGCGGTCGGGACTATGGCGATTCAGCCAAACAGGGACTCCGGCAGGCGGGGTTCGCTCGCTGACGCTCGCGGCTCGGAAGGCGGGCGCGGCGGTGACGGAGGGAAGACATGATCCATCGCCATCAGCTGGGGCAGGTTCCGGCGAAGCCGCATACGGCCTTCTATGAAGGCGACAAGCTGTTAATGGAGCAATGCGTCACGCGCGAGGGGTTCGAAGGGCCATTCAGCATACTTTATTACCGCATTCCGCCCACCGACGAGACGCGGGTCGAACAAATGGGCGTGCCCGGATTTTGCCCGTTCGAGATGGTCGAAGAGCAGCCGTTGCACCGCCGGCACGTGAAGACGCAGGACATTCGGGCCGACGGCGACTTTTTGACGGCGCGGCGCACGTTGATGGTGAACAGCGACGTGCAAATCGGCGTCTGCAAAGCCAATCGGCCGGCTGATCGCTTTTTTTCCAATGCCGACGGCGACGAATGCTGGTTCGCGTACGATCGCGGCGGCGTGGTGGAATCGGTCTATGGGATATTGCCGTACAGGAAGCACGACTACGTCCTAATTCCCAAGGCCACGCCGTACCGCATACATCCCGAGGGCGGCGCGGGTACGTTTCTGGTGTTCGAAGGGCGGGGTTATATCGACATACCCAAGCAATGGCGCAACAAGGCCGGTCAAATCACCATGTACGCGCCCTACACGCACCGCGACTTCCGCGCGCCGGAGGCGTTGTTGCGGTTCGACGAGAAGAAGCACGGCAAGGGGCTCTATCCGCTGGTCATCAAGAAAGACGACCGGCTGACGGTGCACGTGTACGAGCACTTCCCGTACGAGCTGGTCGGCTGGGACGGATTCGTCTATCCCGTGGCGTTCAACATTCACGACTACCAACCCCGGACCGGCCTGATTCACCTGCCGCCGACGATTCACCTGACATTCGCGGGCAATGATTTTGTCATCTGCAGTTTCGTGCCCCGCAAGGTGGACTATCACGAGAAATCCATTCCCTGCCCCTATGGCCATGCGTCGCCGGACTGTGATGAGATTCTGTATTACGTCGATGGGACGTTTACGTCGCGCAAGGGGATCGAGTCGCAATCCATCAGCCTGCATCCGGCCGGCGTGCCGCACGGTCCGCATCCCGGCACCTACGCGAAGAGCATCGGCACGCGGGAGACGCAGGAGCTGGCCGTGATGTGCGACACGCTCAAGCCGCTGAGGTTGACGAAATTCGCCGACGGCATTGAAGACAAGGACTATCACTTCAGTTGGGTGCGGCGCGAGAACGAGGGAATGGGATTGAGCAAGTGAACCCCTGTCTTATTCCCCGGGCGAATGCGATTGGTCGAAAACATCGCATTGAAGCTGGGGAATCGCGGAGGCGGAAACCGGAAAACGACCCGCTTGGGCGGTGACGTTGTTCCCGACGCTTGACGCGTCCAAATCGCGGGATATCGTGGATTCATGCCAAAAACAAGCATTCGTGACGTCGATCCGGCCGAAACCCAGGATTGGCTGGCGTCCATGGACGAGGTCGTCCGGCGGATGGGTCCGGCGCGGGCTCAATTCCTGCTCGGGCGATTGATCCGCTGGGGCAAACTGAACCGCGTCGTCCTGCCGTTCACGGCCAACACGCCCTACGTCAACACCATCCCCGTCGAGGCCCAGCCCGATTTCCCGGGCGACCGGACCATCGAGCGGCGCATCAAAAGCCTGACCCGGTGGAACGCGATGGCCACCGTGGTTCGCGCCAACCGCGCCAGCCAGGGCATCGGCGGGCACATCTCGACGTACGCGTCCGCGGCCACGTTATTGGAAATCGGATTCAACCACTTTTTCAAAGGCCCCAAGGCCGACGGTGGTGGCGATCAGATATTTTTTCAAGGACACGCCGCGCCCGGAATCTACGCCCGTGCGTTCCTTGAATACCGGCTGGACGTCGATCATCTGGAAGGGTTCCGCCGCGAAATCAGCCGGCCGCAGGGGTTGGCGTCGTATCCGCACCCGTGGCTGATGCCGACGTTCTGGCAATTCCCCACCGTGTCGATGGGTCTGACGGCCATTGATGCGATTTACCAGGCGCGATTCAACCGGTTCCTCGAACATCGCGGGATCAAGGACACGTCCAACAACAAGGTGTGGGCGTTTCTCGGCGACGGCGAAACGGACGAGCCGGAAAGTTTGGGCGCGATCACGCTCGCGTCGCGCGAATCGCTCGACAATCTCATCTTCGTCATCAACTGCAACCTGCAACGGCTCGATGGTCCGGTGCGCGGCAACGGGCAGATCATTCAGGAACTGGAGGCCGCCTTCCGCGGAGCGGGCTGGCGGGTCATCAAGGTGATGTGGGGTTGCACTTGGGATCCCCTGTTCGCGGCCGACACCGACGGTCTGCTGGAAACGCGGATGGGCGAAACGGTGGACGGCGAATGGCAGAAGTATTCGGTGGAGAACGGCGCCTACGCGCGCGAGAAGTTTTTCGGCGTGGATACTCGGCTGGCGAAACTCGTCGAGCACATGACCGATGACGATATTTCCAGGCTGGGTCGAGGCGGGCACGACCCGGTCAAGGTCTACGCCGCGTTTCACGAGGCCGTCAACCACGTCGGCTCGCCCACGGTCATTCTGGCCAAGACCATCAAGGGCTACGGTCTGGGCGAGGCCGGCGAGGGGCGAAACGTCTCCCATCAACAGAAGAAGCTGAATTTCGAAGAGCTCAAGAAGTTCCGCGACCGGTTCGAAGTGCCCATCGCTGATTCGATTCTGGAACAGACGCCGTGGTATCGACCGCCGAAGAACAGTCCGGAGGTGCAATATCTTCTGGACCGGCGTCAGGCCCTCGGCGGATCCATTCCGCAGCGCGAATACGCCTGTCACCCGCTGATCACTCCGTCGAAGCAAACCTTCGCGGAGTTTTTCGAGAGTTCCGGCGATCGCGAGGCGGCCACCACCATGGCGTACGTCCGCATGCTGGCCCGTCTGCTCGACGACAAGGAAATCGGCAAGTTCATCGTGCCCATTATTCCCGATGAGGCCCGCACCTTCGGAATGGACGCGTTGTTCCGCAAGTACGGCATCTATGCGTCACGCGGGCAGTTATACGACCCGGTCGATTCGCATCTGTTCCTTTATTACCGCGAAGACAAAAAGGGGCAGATTCTCGAAGAGGGCATCACCGAGGCGGGCTCGATGGCGTCGTTCATCGCCGCGGGGACGGCCTATTCGACGCACGGCGTCACCATGATTCCGTTCTTCACGTTTTATTCGATGTTCGGGTTCCAGCGCATCGGCGATCAGATCTGGGCGGCGTGCGATCAACGAACGCGGGGCTTCCTGATCGGCGCCACCAGCGGCCGGACCACGCTGGCCGGCGAGGGCTTGCAGCATCAGGACGGTCACAGCCACGTCATGTCCAGCGTCTATCCCAGCGTCTGGAGTTATGACCCGGCCTTCGCCTACGAACTTGCCGTCATCATTCATGACGGCATCGACCGCATGTACCGGCAGTGTCAGGACGTGATATTCTATATCACCGTGGCCAATGAACCGTACGCCATGCCCGCCATGCCCAAGGGCGTCGAAGAGGGCATATTGAAGGGCATGTACAAGTTCCGCCCGGCGCCGGACGCCAAAGGCAAACGCATTCATCTGTTCGGCAGCGGGTCGATTCTGCGCGAATCGCTGAAGGCCCAGGAGATTCTGGCTGAGAAGTACGGAGTCAGTGCCGACGTCTGGAGTGTGACCAGCTACAGCCAGTTGCGCCGCGAGGCATTGGACTGCCAGCGGTGGAACATGCTGCACCCGACCGAGACGCCGCGCGTGCCCTACCTGCGCCAACAACTGGAGAACGAGCCTTTCCCCATAGTGGCCGCCGGCGATTACATGAAAATCGTCCCCGAACAAATCGCCCGCTGGACCCCCCGCCGCCTGTTCGCCCTGGGCACCGACGGCTACGGGCGCAGCGAGAATCGTGCCACACTGCGTCACTTCTTCGAAGTCGACCACCGCTTCATCACCCACGCGGCCGTCTACGAACTGGCCCGCGCCGGCGAAGTTCCGCAGGACCTGGTGGTGAAAGTGATGCGCGACATGGAAATCGACCCCGAAAAACCCAACCCGGCGACCACGTGAAGAGAACTCCGCAGAGGCAGGCGTCGATGCTGCGAGGAATCTCGTGATCCCGCGTTTCAACGAAACCGGATACCTGCCGCCCGGCGTTCATCGGGCTACGATTGAGGAAATCGAAGCACGATTCGGGCGTCGATCGGAAGTCCGCCGCGCCCAGATGGATTCGGTCCGCTGGATGGTCGAGTTGGCCGTTCGAGCGGGTGTGGAGCGGATCGTATTGAACGGCAGCTTTGTAACGGATATAATGGAACCGAACGACGTGGATTGCGTCCTCTTGGTCCGCGCCGATTCACTAAAGGATCCCGCGGCCGAGGATGCGCTGTTTCAGGGGCTGCCTTTTCTGGAAGTGGCGCTGGTCCGCCCGGAGGAATTTAACTACTTCGTTAACAGGTTTTTCGCGTTTGACCGGGATCGGGAAGCCAAGGGAATGGTCGAGGTGACGCTATGACTTTGCGAAGCGAGTCCGAACTGGTGAATACCCGAGAAAAACTCCGCGAGTTACAGGACCGTTTCGACGGGCTCAGCCGGGACACCGCCGAGGACCAACGGGTGCGCAGGCTGACGATGATTTCCCTCAAGCGGCTGATCAATCAGCTTACCGAAGAGATCGTACGGTACGAGGCCGGTCGGCGCACGCGAACGCCGGTGTAATGGACAGGCAGGCGGGGTTCCCTCACTGGCCGAGGGTTTTGATACAATGACCGAGCCGGGAGCGACGTACCGATGAGCACGCGAACGATGATGACGCTCGAGGAGTTTGAATCTGTTTGCGAACGGCTTGGACCGTGTGAACTGGTTCGTGGGGAGGTCATTGAATTGTCACCCGGAGGTCTTGAGCACAGTCGGATCACGGTTAATGTAGCCGTCGTACTTAGCAATTGGGCGACGGAGACGGGGCTCGGCCGCGTACTGTCAGGCGAGGCGGGTATTCGCGTCGAGGCTGATCCGCCGACGGTTCGCGGGGCCGACGCGGCGTACCTGTCGTATCAGCGATGGCCCAAGGGTCGGGAATTGATCGGTTTCACCACGGTCGTGCCGGAACTGGTCGTGGAGATTCTCGGTAAGGGGCAGGGGTGGCGCGAGATGGTGGAAAAGTGCGGCGAGTACCTGCGCATGGGCGTCCTTCGCGTGTGGGTGATCGACCCGGACACGCGCCGCGTGCACGTCTTTCGTCCCGATGCCGAGCCGGCGGCCATCAGCGAAACCGGACAATTGTGCGACGAGGTGGTACTACCTGGCTTCTCGTGCGCGGTCGCACGTCTGTTCGAGGATTGACGGGTGCGCAATGAGTCGGCTCCCCCGCCGCCGTTTGCCAATAGTACCGCATGCGACTCTGATCCGCCCGTGAACCGGAGTAGGTTCAGTGCTTCGCCATGGGAACATCGAGACGCTGTTGGCACAGATGCGCGAAGAAGCGTCGGACGTGCGCAGTTGCTTTCGCACTTTGGCAACGCAAGCGATGGGGTTTGCAGCGGGGGCGGTTCTCGGAATGCTTGCCGGCCTGGAGAAAGTCCCAGACATCGCCTGGGCTGCGTTGATAGTGATGATGGTCATCATCGCAGTTCAAAGGGTCGGCATTCACAAGTTCACGACAGCTAACCGGATTCTCGGTTACGAACTGCACCTTGAGCGGCTTGATAAGGTCGATTATAATCGTCTCGCCAACGTACTCGGCTGGGAGGAAGCACTACGCGCCTGGCGGATTGTACAGGCCACCGTATTTCAACAGATCTATATGACGCCACAGAATTGGTTTACCGAACTCCCCATTGTCGCCGATTACTGGCCGCCGCTTTACAGGCCGCGTACGCGACCGAATTACAAAGCTCCAGCGACGGCGACAAAGGAATTGAGTGACATAGTCAAGAGCGTACTAGCGGCGATTAGGGCCGGCGACTGGCAACAGGGAATGAGCAAGGGCCTTTCTGTGATAAAGAAGGCTAGCAGCTCTGATTGGCCACGTGTAATAAGGAACTGGATATGGACGCCTGTCATCATTGAATTCATCTTGACCAAGAAATGCCCGAGAACGAAGTCCCCTGACATTGCCGAGTGCTGGTGGCTGCAGAGTGAGAGAGTTGGAATGGTGTCGTCGGATTGCAAATATCACGCGGGAAGTTATTTGGAACGAGTCTTCGCGATTCTGGAAATATTGGAATTCGCCTGCATTGTCCCGCTTGCTTTGCACTGCTATATGTTTTGGGAAGCTCCAGAAAGGAAGCCGTTGGTATCTTTAGCCCTTTTGTCGATCGGCGCATTGCTTTGGCTTTTCAATCGAACATCAATTGCGCGTCGGCGCGAAATCTTGGAAGATGAGTTCCTTTCGATTCATTCGTGCGCAATCATGTGGAAGGCGGTAGTGCTGGCACACAAGTGCGCGTGGGGCAAGGACGTGGACCAACGACGGACTTATACAGAGAGACTTGCGCGAGTCGCAAGCTGGTTTGCGGTGTTGCCGGAGCTTATTCGTTGCTTGATAGATCTTCCAGAATTGCCTGACGAGCTTGCGCAGTCTGCTAGTTCGGACGACACATTGAAGGGAGATGGGCAACGAAGCGCGGCTTTGAAGCGGCTTGTTGATATTGTGAGAAAAATGCCCAGTCAAACGAAGTTCGGGGCGTCTATCCAGCTGGTACGGCAGTTGCAAGAGCCTAACGCCGCCTTCGCATGATGGGGCGGTCACGCCGAAACGGGCAGAATCGCGTCGCTGGGTTCGGTCATGGCCCGGGGGTTTAGGGCCTCGTCTAGTTGCGCCGGCGTCAGCTTCATGGCGCCGGCCTTGATCTTCTCCAACGCCAGTTGCCGAACCGTCTTGCCCGCGGCATATGCCTCCTTGGCGAGGGCGGCGGCCGGGTCGTAGCCGATGAGCGGGGCGAGGCTGGTACACATGGCCAACGACTGCTCGACGAGTTCCTCGCAGCGTTTGCGATCGGCCTCGATGCCCTCGACGCAGCGGCGGGTGAACACGTCGACCGCGGCGCTTAGCAGGCGGATCGATTCCAAAACATTGTGGGCGATCAGCGGCATGCCCACGTTCAGTTCGAAAAAGCTCTCGCGGCAGCCGAGCATGACGGCCGTGTCGTTGCCCATCACCTGGGCGCAGACCTGAATCAACATTTCGCACATCACCGGGTTGACCTTGCCGGGCATGATGCTCGAGCCGGGCTGCGTCGCGGGGATGCGGATTTCGCCGATGCCGCAGCGCGGCCCGCCGGCCAGCAAGCGAATGTCGTTGGCGATTTTGGACAGCCCGACGGCGATGGCCCGCAACTGACCGCTGGCCTCGCAGACCCCGTCCTTGGCGGCCTGGGCTTCGAAATGGTTCCGGGCCTCGATGAATTCGAGGTGCGTGGCCTCGGTCAGCGCGGCGGCCATGCGTTGCCCGAATTCGGGATGGGTGTTGATGCCCGTGCCGACGGCCGTTCCGCCGATGGGCAATTCGCGAAGGGCGCGGACAGCCTTCGCGGCCCGCATCGCGCCCATTTCGGCCTGAGCGGCGAAACCGGAAAACGCCTGCCCCAGTCGGATGGGCGTGGCGTCCTGCAAATGCGTCCGCCCGATCTTGACGATGTCGTCGAACGCCCTGGCCTTGATGGATAATGCGTCGTTCAGACGGTCCAATGCCGGGGCCAGCGATTCGGAAATGGCCATGGCCGCGGCAATGTGGATCGCGGCCGGTATCACGTCGTTGGACGATTGCCCGAAGTTGACGTGGTCGTTGGGGTGTACCGGGTCGCGGCTGCCGATCTTGCCGCCCGCGAGCTCGATGGCCCGGTTGCTGATGACCTCGTTGGCGTTCATGTTGGTGCTGGTGCCCGAACCGGTCTGGTAAATGTCCAGCACGAAATGGTCGTCGAGCTTGCCGTCCACGACCTCGTCGGCCGCGCGGACGATCAACACCGCGATATTCGGATCCAGCCGGCCCAAATCGCGGTTGACGTTCGCGGCCGCCCGTTTGATCAGCCCCATGGCCTTGATGAACGGCCGGGAGAAGCGGTAGCCGCTGATCGGAAAATTTTCGACCGCCCGCTGCGTCTGGGCGCCCCAATAGGCGTTGGCCGGAACGGTCATCTCGCCCATGCTGTCTTTTTCGATTCTGGTCTGGTTCATTGGAGAAAATGCTCCGCGGCTACGCCTTCGCCCGCGAGACAAACCACCGTAGCGGAATTGGTGGGCGGTGCCCACCCTACGAATTCCGACTCTTTCCGTTCACCCGCTTTTGCGAACGCGACTGGAGTATCAGGGCGCATGCGCGCAGCGCCTCATTGACCGACGCGGAATCGGGAAACCACCGGGCCACGTCGGGCTCCAGCAGAATGACGTTGGTTCCCTGCTTGTACCGTTCCGCGTACTTGCCCCGGACGCCCCCGCGGAAATCGAATTCCTCGGCTGGTTTTCGAACGCGCCGCTTCGCTGCCTTCTTTTTCATACGTCAAGCGTTCCCGTCTCGACGCTTTCCAGTCGCTGTCGGCGCTGCAGCCGATCCTGCCACGGAACTTCATGATACCATATTCCTGAATGACCGTCTCGCCAACCCGCGCGAGCCGCTACAATCCCCGCGATGACCATGATCGCCGTGGACAACCTCACCAAGGTGTTTCCCACGCCCGACGGACGCGGCAAGAGCGCGGTGCACGGCGTGTCATTCCGCGTGGACAAGGGCGAAATCTACGGCCTGCTCGGTCCCAACGGCGCCGGCAAAACCACCACGCTCCGCATCATCAGCGGTTTGATGTCGCCCACGTCGGGGTCGGCCGTCCTGAGCGGCTACAACGTGTTCGACCGCCCGCAGGAGGTCAAACGCTCGATCGGATTCTTGACGGCCAACACCGGGCTGTATCAACGCCTGTCGCCGCGGGACATCCTCCGCTATTTCGCCGAACTGCACGGCATGGACCGCAAGCGGGCCATCGAGCGTTCGGAACGGCTCATCGAATGGCTGGACATGACGGACTTCGCCGATCTGCGCTGCGGGGCGCTCTCCACCGGCCAGCGCCAACGGACCAACATCGGCCGGGCGTTAATCGCCGACCCCCCCATCCTCATCATGGACGAGCCCACGCTCGGTCTGGACGTACTCAGCAATCGCATGATTCTCGATTTCATCCGCCGCGAACGATCCGTCGGCAAGACCATCGTGTTGAGCACGCACTATCTCGACGAGGCCGAGGGCATGTGCGACCGCGTCGGTCTGCTGCACAACGGCCGGATCATCGCCGACGGCACGCTCGACGAACTGCGGAAATGCGCCGGCACCGATCGGCTCAGCAGCATCTTCCTGACGCTCATTCACGAGCGGCAATCGGTGGGGTTTCCGGCCGCATGAATTTCCGTCGCATTCAAACCGTGTTCGTCAAGGAGCTGGTGGACATCCTCCGCGACGTGCGCACGCTGGCGGCCATGATCATCGTGCCGCTGGTCTTGTATCCGGCCATCATGATCGGCGGATTGCAGGCCGTCAGCACGACGACGCAGGCGGTGGAGGGCGAACGGATCATCGTCGGCGTCGAGCCGCGCGAGGCGTGGGACGCAGTCGTCGTGCCGCTGCTGGACGCCGAGCGGCGGTTCCTGAATCAACGGGCGGAGGCGGAACGCGATCGCGTGGACGATTCGACCACCGCATCGACCGGCGACGCACCGCCGCCGGTGGCCAGGCGCCCCGTCGCGGATCAAGTTTTTCTTTCCGAACGATCCCCGGGCGAATCGCTGGACGACGCCGTGCGGCAGCGGCACGTGCACTGCGGAATCGTCGTGCAAGGCGCCGGTTGGCGAACCGGGAACACGGCCGACCCGGTGCGTATCAAACTGAAATACCAGCCGGAAGACCTGCGCAGCGAATACGCGGCCGGTCGCCTGACCGAAGCGTTTGAACTGGTGTCCGACGTGCAGTTGGACAAGCGCCTGCGCCTGCTGAACATCGACCGCGATTTCATCGAGCCGATTCGCATTGAACGCGAGCAACTGTCCACGCCCGGTTCCGTGCTGGGGCTGATCCTGCCGCTGGTGCTGGTATTGATGACCATCACCGGGGCCATTTATCCCGCCATCGACCTCACCGCCGGCGAACGCGAACGGGGCACGCTGGAATCGCTGATGGCCTGCCCCGTGCCGGTCATCGAGCTGATCGTCGGAAAATTCCTGGTGGTGTCGACCATCGCCATCGTCGGCGCGGCGTTAAACCTGGCCAGCGTGACCGCGACGGTTTATTTCGGGGGCATCGAACAGGCCTTGTCGGGGGCCGCGTCGGACGGCGCTCAAGGGTTCCCCATCCGCGCCCTGCCGGTGATTCTGTTGAGCCTGATACCGTTCGCCGTGTTCGTTTCGGCGTTGATGATCGCGGTGTGCTGTTGCGGACGGACGTTCAAGGAAGCACAGAATTACGTCACCCCGTTGATCATCGCCGTGATCGTCCTCGGAGGAATCGGGTCGTTGCCCGGGGCGCGCCTCGCCGGGGTCCTGGTGGTGATGCCCGTGGCCAACATGGTGCTGTTGACGCGTGAACTGCTGTCCGGCGTGTCGGTCGGCCCCACCGTATTCGCCTGGGTGCTGACGTCGACCAGCCTGTACGCGGTGGCCGCCGTGGTCATGGCGGCGCAGGTGTTCGGCCGGGAATCCGTGGTCTTCGCGGACAACGTGTCGTTCATCGCCCTGTTCCGCAGGCGGATGTTCGTGCCTTGCGACCGCCCGACGGTGACAGCGGTTGGCATCTACGCGGTCATCCTGTTCCCCGTCTGGTTCCACATTCAGGGCTGGCTGCAACTGGACGCCGAACGCGACATGGGCGGCGTCTTCCGCGGGACGGCCGTCCTGATGCCCATCCTGTTTGGACTGATCCCCATGGCCTTTCTGATCTGGCGCCGCGTGGACCTGACGGCCACGTTCCAGTTGCGTCGCCCGGCCGGCGCCGCGTTGCTCGGCGGAATCCTGATCGGCGCGTCCGCGTGGGTGTTGGCCCACAGTGTCCTCGTCTGGCAGTCGCAATGGTTCGGCGGAGTGCCCGCCGACGCGGAAGACGCCGCGAAACGGGCCATCGCGTCGATGCCGTTGTGGTTCGTCGGGCTGGTGCTGGCCTTGGTCCCGGCGCTAAGTGAAGAATTGTTTTTTCGAGGGTTCCTGTTGAGCGGGCTCCGGTCGTCGATGCGCCCCACACCGGCCATTCTGATTGCCGCGATTGCATTCGGCCTGTTCCATTTTCTGGCCATTCGAATGGTCACCACCGTGGCGTTGGGCCTCCTGTTCGGCTGGATCGCCTGGCGGACGTGGTCGATCTGGCCCGGTGTGGCCGCCCACATTTGTCATAATGCGATTTTGGCCATTCTGCTTGTGCGACCCGAGTGGCTGCGGGCCATCGCGCCAGCCGACGACGCCGCGGCCGCAGCCCACCTGCCCGTGCAAACCACGGCGGGGGCGATGGTGATGCTCGGGCTGGGGATCATCCTCGTGGCGCGCTCGCGCCGGCGGGAGATGCCGGCCCCGGAAGCGGTCCGGGCCGGTTCAACGCGGCGGGGATCGATGTAAAACGGGTTTTGCGATTGACTTCGCAAGTACAGTTTACGACAATCGCGGTATCCATGCGGGTTCGTGGTCGAACCGGTGGTCGAAAAAACGCAAATTCGTGCCGAAGTCCGTTGTGATCTTCGGTCTTTCATTCCATCGTCCACGCGTTGGGGAGGACTTGCCCATGGTTTCCATTCGCCGCTCCGTTCGTTCCGGCGGGACGGATCGTCCCGCATTCACGCTCGTTGAGTTGCTGGTCGTGATATCCATCATCGCCCTGTTGATCAGCATTCTGCTGCCCTCGCTCAAAAAGGCGCGCGAGCAGGCCAAGATCGTCCTCGATGTGTCCAATCTGAAGGGCATGGCCGCGGCGGGCAACACGTTCGCCTCGGGACAGAAGGACGAACGATCGTTCCCGAAGCACAAGCTGTTCGGTATCAGCGGCGCCGGTTGCACACTCGGCGAGTACGAGTGGGGCGGCAAGTCCGGGTCCGGCGAGCCGCTGGCCGGAAACGACGCGATCAACTCCAAGTGGGGGACGCAAAACGGGCGCGGTCCAGCGACACGCGAGTTGAATTCGACGATTTACAAGAGTGCGTTCACCGATTTCCAAGACGACCCCGGTCCGAATCAGGCCAACTGGGAAAGCGACCGCAAGCTGGACCTCAAAATCTTCCAATGCCCGTCGGACAGGGGCTACGCGGGCCATCACTACCTCGCGTGGAAAAACTCCAAGCTGAGTTCCTACGATCATTACGGCAACAGCTATTCCGCGAGCACGTCGTGGATCGGCGTGCCGGGCGGCAATTGCGAATTGGAAAGCAATTCGGCCTATCTAAAGCCGATTTCCCGCGTGCCCAATCCGGCCAACACCGTCTATTTCATGGAGAACGTGGGCCGCTACGGCTGGCGCAAAAACTACGGCGGCCCCAACGACGGCGGTTGCGGCTCGCTTTCCGGCTCGCTGGGATCGGATGTTGAAATCGTAAACAAGGGGTGGCACGGTCGGCCGTGGTATTTCCAGGTGTCCTTCGTCGACGGACACGGGGCCACGGTCAAGATGGAAGGCCATCAACAGCCCGAGCCGCATCTGTCGCACTATCCCGAGTGTAACGACACGCCCTACGAGGGCTGCCACTACTACTGGCACTGCGTCATCCTCCGCGGCCCCGGCTGGCAGATCGACACCCTTCCGGGCCCGTCGGTGAAAACCGGGATCAAGTGCGGGCAATGTGGGAGCGTGGTGAACCCGATTCAGTAGTGCGCGGTTCCAACGAAATGAGTCGGTCACGGGCGCTTGGTCATTCCACCGGCGCCCGTTTTGTTTCCCGCGGGTCAGCGCGCGACGTGACGCCGGGATTCATCCACGATCGCAACGGCCGACGAAGTGCCGATACGAGCGGCGCCGGCGTCGAGCATGGCCAGCGCCGCGTTCAGATCACGGATGCCGCCGGATGCCTTCACTTTCAACGGCGCCGCGCAGCGGTGCAGCAGGCGCACCTGTTCCACGGTCGCGCCGCCGGATTTGTGAAAACCCGTGGACGTCTTGACGAAATCAGCCTCGCCCTCGGCCGCGCATCGGCAGCCGAGGCGGATTTGTTCTTCGTTGAGCGTCCCGGCTTCCAGAATGACCTTCAAAATGCGCCCGGCGCCGCCCCCGTGCACAACGCACGCCACGCGATGAATGGTCTCCACGACGCCACGCGAGTCGCCGGCCACAATCCCGCCGATCCAGGCCACCATATCCACTTCGCGGGCCCCCTCGTCGAGGACGCGGCGTGCCTGATCGACGACGGTGTCGGCATGATCGGCCCCCAGCGGGAAGCCCGCGACCGAACCGACGACCACGCCGGACCATTCCAGCCGCCGCACGGCCCGGCCCACGTAGATCGGATTGACGAATACGGAATGGAAGCCGTGTTCGATGGCATCGTCGCACAGCCGGTCGATTTGATCCGGCGTCGTTTCGGCCGCCAGCAGCGTTGAATCAATCTGCCGGGCCAGCGATTGGGGGTCGGATGTCATGGTGCGGACACGCTTGGTGATTTCGCGACTCGCGCAACAGCGAAACCGAGAATCGAGTCGCCCACGGCTGAAGCGGTGTACGTGTTCAGCGTCCCGCAGGGACGCCATGAATGTAGCCCAGCACTTCAGTGCTGGGAAGACGCCACGCTATCGATTCGGCTAAATAGAACCACGGAATAGGGAAACCGATTCCATCATGGCGCGTTTTTCTTCGCCCGCAGGGCGCACGATCTTAGCCAGGGACTTCAGTCCCTGGACGACAGCCCCTGTCCAACTCCCGCCCGGAGGGCGGACGAAACCCGGTTTCCCTTTTGGGTGTTCTTATTTAGTCCCGAAGGGACGGCTGATGTCGAACGCAGCGCTTCAAACGTCGTCCCTCCGGGACTCGACCCCATCACAATGTCGACGTACCCCGTGTTGAAACACCGGGCTACATTCATGCCTGTCCGTGGCAGGCAATATGCGGAAACGCCAGGCACATTCGACGCGAGGGGCCACCGCGGCGGCACCGCGCGTTCAGGTCATATATACCGGTCGGGGACGGCCGGTGCCAGTCGATGACCTCGGGCACGACGCCTCCCAAACGCCGGGGATGGTGTGACCGCAGTCCGGGCAGGCCGATCCGTTCATGCGGTTCTCCACGACCACGAACCCCTGCCGGCGAATCAGCGTGCCGTCGCATTCCGGGCATTTCGTGTTTTCCCGATCGCCGAACGCCCCCGGCAGATTGCCCGGATAGACGTAGCGTAACCCCGCCGACCTGCCGTAGTCGTACGCCCGCAGCAACGCGTCGCCCGACGTGCGCGGCGGATCGGTCATTTTGTAATCCGGATGAAACGCGGTCACGTGCCACGGAATGTCCACCGACACGCCGGCGATGAACTCCGCGATGCCGGTCAGCTCGCCGGCTGAATCGTTGAAACCGGGAATCACCAGCGTCACGATTTCCACCCAAAACCCCATCGTCACCAGACGTTCGATGGTCTCCAGAACGTTGTTCAGCGTCCCGCCCAGCGAACGGTACTTGCGATCGTCGAACCCTTTCAAATCGACCTTGTACAGGTCGACGCACGGGCGGATGTATTCCAGCACTTCCGGCGTGGCGTTGCCGTTGCTGACGAACCCGCACACGATCCCGCGGACCCGCGCTTCGCGGAACACCTGCATCGCCCAGTCGGCCGTGATCAACGGCTCGTTGTACGTGCTGACCATCACCGGCGCGCCATGACCGACGGCCAAGTCAACCAGATCGGTCGGACGGCAGAACCGGGGCTGCGAAACGGCCTGGTCGTCGCGCAACGCCTGGCTGGTCACCCAATTCTGACAATAGCCGCAATGGTAATCGCACCCCAACATGCCGAACGAAAGCGCGTCGCGGCCGGGGTAGGCATGATAGAACGGCTTTTTCTCGATGGGGTCGATCTGCACGGAGGCGGCATAGCCGGCGGGCACCCGCAGCCTGTCGTTCTCGACGAACCGCACCCGGCAAACCCCGGTCTTGCCCTCCTGAATCCGGCAGCGATGCCCGCAGGCGACACACCGAATCGTTCCGTCCGTCTCCCGCGGGGCCAGTTCCAGCGCCGAGTCCATCGTGTGTCCGGCCAGCAGGGTTTTTAATTGGATCGCGTCCGTCATGGCAATGATTCGGGTACGACAACCCGTCCCTGATTATTATAGCACAAGAACCGCCCCACCGCCGGCCCATTTGCCCGCAACCC